>REEQ01000088.1 GCA_007695005.1 Wenzhouxiangellaceae bacterium
ACCTGTGACCCCTGCCTTCGGAGGGCAGTACTCTATCCAGCTGAGCTACGGGCGCCTGAGCTTCGTATTGTACTGCGAAAGGTGGGCGTGTTGCAGTGATGCGTGAAGCTGGCAGAAGTACTTTGTGATAGATTCAAACTTGGTGTTGTAATACGGCTCTCCTGGAGCCTTAAAAAAGGAGGCCGGCGCCCGAAGTGCAGGGAGGGTGTGGGCGCCGGCCAGAACGGTGGTGTGGACCGTTCTATCTAGTAAAACGGAAACGGCGCCCATTTTGGGTCAGCGAGATGAGAAATTCATCTCAATTTTTTTCATCGATCAGCTTTTGCCAGGGTAGCTGGCCTGCCAGCAGCTCGGCGATCTGTTCGGCGGGGAGCGGCTGCGAGAACAGGAAACCCTGGGCAAACTGGCAGCGGAACCCGCGCAACAGCGCCAGTTGTTCCTGTTTTTCAACGCCTTCGGCGACGGTTTGCATGCCCAGATCTTCAGCGAGGCTGCAAATTGTTCGGGTGATGGCCTGATCCTCCCGGTCACAGGCCAGATCCTTGACGAAGCTGCGGTCAATCTTGACCACCGAGATCGGAAAGTTCTTCAGGTAGGCGAGCGAAGAGTAGCCAACACCAAAGTCATCAACGACAATCCGCATGCCAATGTCGTTCAGCTTTTTCAGCAGGCGGCGGTTTCGCATCAGGTTTTCGATCAGGATTTCTTCCGTGATCTCGATATGCACCAGGCCCGGATCAATCCGGTACTTGTGCAGTAACAGGCTCAAATCCTCTGCAAAGTGGTCCTGCCGCACCTGGGAGCCGGACACGTTGACAGCCAGCGCTGGCGGAGTCGGCGTGAGCTGCTTCCACTGGGCCAGGTCACTCAGAGACCTTTCCAGCACGAATTGTCCAAGGCGGTCGATCACGCCGGTTTCCTCGGCGACCCGTATGAATTCCTGCGGCGGCACCAGGTAGCCTTTTTCATGCTGCCAGCGCAGCAAAGCTTCCACACCCGCCATGGACAGGTCATTCAGGTTGACAATGGGCTGGTAGACGACCTTGAACTGGTCTGCATCAAGGGCGTGTCGGATGTCACGACTGAGGTGCAGGCGATGCTGGGCCTGGCTGAACATTTCCCGGGTAAAGACTGCGAACTGGTTACGCCCGGCATTCTTGGCCTTGAACAGGGCGGTGTCGGCGTTCTGGATCAGGTCGCTGACCGTTTCTCCCGACTCCGGGTAATAGGCGATACCGAGGCTCGCAGAGACGAAAAAACGATTGTCGTCGATGGCGAAGCCGCGATCCAGTGAGCGCAGGATATTGACCGCCAGCTGTTCGATGTCTTCACGGGTCGGACGATGCACGGCAATCAGAAACTCGTCGCCACCATGGCGCCCGATGAAGTCGCGATCATTGAGGACGCCGGCCAGACGCTTCGGGATCTGGCACAGGAGTTGGTCACCCAGCTGATGGCCGAGCGAGTCATTGATGTCCTTGAACTGGTCGAGGTCAAAGAAGACGAGCGCCATTTGACCCGGCTTGTTACGGCTATCAGCAAGGATGCGTTCCAGATAGCGCGTTGAACCGGTGCGATTGGGCAGACCGGTCAGCGGGTCATGGGTAACCAGGAACTCCATTTCCTGCTCGGCCAGCTCGCGCTCGCGAACTTCTTCTTCCAGGCGTTGGTTGGAACTGGCCAGAACCTTGGCATGACGGGCTGCGTTGATGGCCAGAAAGGTGATTGTTGCCAGTAGCAGCGATAGTGCAATACCACCAATAAGCGCAACCTGGGGCAGCGCAGAGGCGTACTGGAGACGAGCATCTTCGCTTAAGCCGAACTCGAAATCGAACGCTTCTCCATCGCCATCGAGGTCAATCGAGAAACCGGCCTGCCAGTCATAGTGTTCGAAAGAAATTGGCTGGGGATGGGGGTAAATGATCTCGCCTCGGGCGCGAACGCGCAGCTTGAGCTCATCGCGAAACATGTCCGAAATCATGCTGTCGACAGCATCGGGCACGCTGAAGGTCGCCAGCAAGAAACCCTGGTGGGCATCGCCGATGCCGATCGGATGATAGAAGGTCAGGGTAAAACGGCCGTTAGGCAGCACCACCGGTCGGGAAACGACCAGTGCACCAGTGACGCTGGCGTCGCGAAGGGCGGCCCGGTACTGATCGATTGATGCGGTCAACCATTCAAGACTGGCTTTGGCATCACCGTCCTGGCTGATCCAGCGCGTACTGAGATCCGGCCACAGCACCCCCATGGCCAGGTAGTAGTTGTGATGTTGCTTGAACAGAGTGACCTCGCGCTGCCAGCTCGACGCTTCTTCCAGACCGTGGTAGACCAATCTTGCTGCCATGCGCTGCTGGGAGCGGATCTGGTTGCCGACCCCATCAAGCAGATCGACGCGCACATAGTCGGCAAGTTGACGAACCTGCCGATTGATCGTGTCCTCCTGATTCTGAACCAGAGATCGGTGGAACAAGGCCGTCGACAACAGCGTGGTGGCCAGCATCACCGCCGTCAGCACAATGGCCAGCGGTGCGCGGGAGAATGCAGCATGGTCCATGCTCATGGACTGCCTGGCAGGTATCGGCTGGTAGCCGCAGGTTGCGGGTAGGTCATCATCTGGCCTTGAAGCCGGATCTGAGGATGTCGGCGATTATACGCCGCTGGCTGGTCCCCGCGAGCCCGCCGCTGTGGCTTACACTCACAGACCGTGAACGATTCGGCCTGAAGACCGATGACCTGGAGAACCCGACGATGCTGGCCTTCCCGCCGACCCGACTGCTAGCCGGCATTGCTGCCGGGCTGGCAGTATCGCTGGTGCTCAGTGAGGGACTGCTGGCGCTGCTGGCCCTGTCCGTGGGTGAGTTTTCCCGGCTCGCTCCCGAATCGGGCCCACCCTATCCGTCTGCGGCCAGCCTGGCTCTTAATCTGCTGGTCTGGATGATGGCTGCAGCGACAGCTGCCGCCCTGGCCAGCGCGGTTGACGGCCTGCGAGCCCCGGGCTGGATTGCGGGCGGGCTGTGGCTGCCGTCGGCCATTCTTGTCGCCGGCCTGGGCAGCACCCAGGAGGTGCTCCCGACCCTGGCCGGCCTGGTTGTGAGCATCGGCGCCATTGCCGGGACTGAGGCTGGTGTGCGTATCGAACGGGCGGGCGACTGAGCAGCGCGCTTCCTTCAGCGGGCTGCGATATACTTTGCAATTGAACTTCAATCTGACAGGCCTCGCGCCTGGCTAGTGGCCCAATTCGACTACCAACGAGGTTGATCCGGCGTGTCTGCGGAGCATGATCGTATTTTCATAAGGAATTTCAGCCTGACCCTGGTCGGTCTGGTGATTTTTACCTTCATTATTGTTTTTGTTGCACGGTCCATCCATGGCCAGCTCGAGTTGAGCGAAAACCCGGCCCGGGAGACGGCGCGAATTGAGCGTCTGCAGCCGGTTGCTGGCGTCTGGGCCGGTGAGACCGGCAGAGCAGCGGCACAGGCCGCAGCCGCCGCTGCGGCAGCAGCCGCACCCGAAATCGCTTTTGGCGGCTCGCTGGACGGCGCTTTGATTTACGAGCGCGCCTGCGCAAGCTGTCACGAAGTGGGCGCGGCCGGGGCTCCGCTGATGGTTGCCAGCGCCTGGGCAGGTCGTCTCGAGCAAGGCATGGATACGCTGGTCGCCAATGCAATCAACGGCATTGGCGCGATGCCGCCGCGTGGCGGTCGCCGTGACCTCAGCGACGAGCAGATCGAGATCTCAGTCGCCTACATGCTCGACATGCTTGAGTAGCTGTTCCCTGAATGACTGCGCCCGGGCCTGAAGGTCCGGGAACAGCTCCAGAAAAACCCGTTCGATCTGCTGCTCATGGCGGTCGAGCAGTTCAAGCCCGCTGGCCAGCGGGCTTTTTCGTCCGTGCCGACGCGCCAGACCCTGAAAGATCATGGCCAGCATGTCCCGGTCGTCATAGCGCTGCCAGAGACGGTGCTGACGAGCCCAGGCGGCAAACAGGGCCAGGCGCGGCGGCAACGCCTGCGCATGCCTGGCCAGCAGTGCATCAATTCCTCGGGCATAGTCCGGCATCGACTCGGGCCCAAAGCGTTTCCAGTGCCTGCTCAGGACGCTGTCGAACAGCACATCCGAGATAACGCCACCGTAACGCCTCCAGGGTGGGTCCAAACGCTCGAGAAACCGGCCAAGCGCCGGGTGGCGGTCTGACCAGGCGTCAATGCGCCGATGCAGCAGCACGCCCCGGGCCCAGGCCGGCGGCAATGCAGACAGCGCCAGCCTTCCCTTGACATGATCGCCGAGCAAGGCGCCCAGTCGCAGGCCCTCGTCCTCGCCGGCCAGGACCAGATGGGCCAGGTGATTCATCGACCTGCATGCCATGTGGGAGTGGGTTATCATGATCGCCGTTTCCAGGCCGCTCAGGCAAGTCCAGCAGGAGCCAGGGTGCTCGATCCCGACACGTTTCCAACCGAGACCGCCGAGTTCTTTCTGTCCGGCCCCGCCGGCAAGCTCGAGGTTCTGACCGATTTTCCGGAAGCCGGCAGCGAACGCGCAGCCACTGCCGTCCTGTGCCATCCGCACCCACGCCACGGCGGCACCATGCGCAACAAGGTGGTGACGATCATGGAGCGCGCGCTGCGCGAGCTGGGCCTGCCCACGGTTCGCTTCAATTTCCGCGGCGTGGGCGAAAGCGAGGGTGAATTTGACGATGGCGACGGCGAAACCGGCGATGTCGCCGCGGTGGTCGAGTGGGTCCAGCGGGTGCGTCCGGCGACCGATCTCTGGCTGGGCGGCTTTTCCTTTGGCGCCTACATTACCGTTCGCGCCGCTCAGGATCTGCCCGTTCGCCAGCTGATATCCATCGCTCCGCCGGTCGAGCGCTACGGCTTCGAGAACTTCGTACCGCCGAATTGCCCGTGGCTTGTGGTTCAGGGTGACGAAGACGATGTCGTGTCACCTGAAGCCGTGATTGCCTGGGCCAACGCGCTGGACCAGCAACCCAGCCTGGTGATCATGGAGGGAACCGGCCACTTTTTCCACCGCCGGCTGATGGACCTGCGCGGCCTGATCAAGAACCACGTTCAACCCAATCTGCCCTGAATCCGGCATGGCGGCAGCGGCTGAACTCGGGCCCGAAAGAGCTTATCAGTCCCTGGTGGGAGCGGGCCGGCTGAGCGCCGACCCGGCCCAGCGGCAGCTGGCCACCGTCCTGCAGCAGCGCTTTGAGGAACTGGCTTGCGTCCGCAGCGGCTGGCTGGCGCGGCTGCGCAAGCGTCAGCCCCCGGTGCGCGGGCTTTACCTGCACGGCCAGGTGGGGCGCGGCAAGACCATGTTGATGGATTTGTTTGCCAGCAGCCTGGATGACGCCGGGATTGCAGTCTGGCGCATCCACTTCCATCGCTTCATGGACCATGTCCACACCCGCCTTGCCGCACTTGGCCACAAGCGCGATCCGCTGGACCTGGTTGCTGCCGAGATCGCAGGGCGTGCGCGCGTGATCTGTTTCGACGAGTTTCATGTCGGCGACATTGGCGATGCGATGATCCTGGGCGAACTGTTGCGCCACCTGTTCGATCAGGTCACCCTGGTCGCGACCAGCAACTGCGCACCCGAGCAGCTCTACGCCGATGGCCTGCAACGCGCACGCTTCCTGCCGGCGATCGCCGCCATCCAGCAGCATTGCGAGGTCGTTTGCCTGGATGCACGCGACGACTACCGCCTGCGCGAGCTGGTTCGGCACCCGGTTTACTACGCGCCCCAGACAGCTGCCGCCGAGCAGGCGCTGGAAGAAGAGTTTCAGGCCCTGGCCACCGGCGAGCGGATCAGCACCGAGCCGATCAAGGTGCGCGGCCACAGCATCCCGCCGCGCAAGCGCGCCGGCAGTGTTGCCTGGTTCGACTTTGCCACGCTGTGCGAAGGGCCGCGCGCCAGCGCCGACTACATCGAACTGGCACGGCGTTTCGGCACCCTGCTGATCAGCGACGTGCCATGCCTGGGCAACGACAACAACGATGCCGCGCGCCGTTTCATTCACCTGGTGGATGAATGCTATGACCGCGCCGTCAAGCTGATCATTGCCGCAGCGGCCGGCCCGGAACAGCTCTACAGCGGCACCCGCCTGAAGGACCTGTTCGAACGCACCTCGTCACGCCTGATCGAAATGCAGAGCCGGGACTACCTGGCCCTGCCGCACCAGCCCTGACCGGGACCGGCCGGCGTTTCAGCCCCCGGGGAGATCGACCAGGCTTTCGATCACATGCTGCACGTAGTCGTTGAAAGCCGGATCGTCGCGGTCAGGCACCAGGCGCTGGGCCTGGAGCTGCAAATACCCGACGTAGGATGAATAAACCAGATTGGCGCGCTGACGGGCATCGGTCGCATTCAACCCCAGCTCTTCGAAAGCCCCACTCAGGTAGTCGATGCGGCGCGCCGTGACCCGCCTGAGCACCGGACCGACGCGCGGATCATCCGGCGCGGCACAGAGGGCGACATAAATGCGGTGGGTGAGGGTTTGGCGACTGGTGCGCCAGACAAACTGGGACAGGCGCTCGACAGGCTGCTGGTCAGCCTTCAGTGCCAGCTGCAGGTGATAGCTGTCCTGGTTCTCCCAGCGCGCCAGGGCTCTTTCCAGCAGCTCGTCCCGGCCGGGAAAGTGCCAGTAGAAACTGCCCTTGGTAATGCCCAGGCGCCTGGCCAGCGGCTCGACGCCGAGAGCGCTGACGCCTTTTTCCGCGATCAGTTCGAGGGCAGCCTGCTCCCAGTCAGCCGGGGTCAAGGTTGCCCGATCGGTACTGGAGCGCTTGGCAGGGGTGGAACTGGACATGGTCAGCCATCATACTCTGAAACAAGGGCGGCAGTGCGCCAATGGAGACCGGAATGCAGCAATCAAAAAAGCGGCGTGGAGCACCATTGACTAAAGGCAAGGGTAACCCCATACTGAGCCGTATGGAAGCAGTTCGCAAATTGAATGACGATATTCGACGGCGCCAGATCTGGACCGATGACGGTGTCCGGCTAAGCCTGCGCTACTACGGGGATGACCGTGCGCCGTGCATACTCATGGCCCATGGCTTTGGCCAGACGCAGTACGCGTGGGAAGAAACCGGGCGACGCCTGGCAGCGGCCGGCTGGCAGGCAGTCAGCTACGACGCCCGCGGCCACGGCGAGTCTGATCGCGCGCCGCGCAACGACTACGACTTTGAGCAGTTCGTGGAAGATTTTCGCCGCGTCTGCGACTCCCTGCCCAACGTACCGGTGGTGATTGGTGCCTCCATGGGCGGGCTTATCGCGCTACTGGCGCATTCGGAAAAACCCAAGGTAGAACTGCGTTCACTGGTACTGGTCGATATTGCCCCGCGCTGGGATGAACGCGGGGTAACGGCCATGCTGGCCTTCATGCGCCAGCACCCGGAAGGCTTCGCCAGCCTGGAAGAGGCCTCCGAGGCCGTGCGCGCCTTTCTGCCGCATCGCCGGCGCTCCGGTCGAAGCACCAACCTGGATCGCAACCTGCGCCAGGCGGCGAACGGACGCTGGTACTGGCACTGGGATCCGGCAATGCTGGCCCTGGCAGAAAAGAGCAGCAACCTGCAAACGCGGCTGCAGTCAGCCAGCCGGCGACTGAAATTGCCGGCACTGCTGGTCTCCGGCGGTATGAGCGAGCTGATCGGTGCAGAGCATGCCGAGGAGTTTCTGAAGCTGGCGCCGCACGCCGAGCACGTCGAGGTGGCTGACGCCAGCCACATGGTTGCCGGCGATGCCAACGATCATTTTCTCGCGGCCATCAGTCCGTTCCTGAAACGCCAGGCCGCGCAAGGAGGAAGCAAGTCATGACCCTGTTGCTGTTTTTGCTCGCGCTGCTTGGTGCAGCCCTGGCCTGTGCCTACTTCAAGACCAGCGTGCTGGTCTGGACCATCGCCACGGCGGTGGTGCTGATCGGCTTTTCGATTGCCGGGCAGCCGGGCTGGATCAGCCTGACCCTGGCCTGGCTGGCGTTTGTGGCCGTGGCCCTGCCGCTGAATCATCTGCCCTGGCGGCGCCAGTTCATCACTGCACCGATCCTGAAGGTGTTTGCAACGATGACGCCCCAGATCTCGGAGACCGAGCGGGTAGCGCTGGAAGCCGGCACGGTGGGCTTTGAGGGCGAGCTGTTTTCCGGTCGACCGCGCTGGAGCCGCTTCATCAAGAAGCCGTTGCATGAGCTCAGCGTCGAAGAGCAGGCTTTCCTGGACGGCCCGGTCGAGGAACTCTGCGACATGATCAATGAGTGGGAGATTTCCCACTACCGGGCCGGCCTGTCGGATCAGGTATGGGATCACCTGCGCAAGTCCGGATTCCTGGGCATGATCATTCCGAAAGCTTACGGTGGCCTGGGGTTTTCCGCGGTCGCTCATCGTGCGGTGCTGGAAAAAGTGGCTGGCCTGAGTTCCACCGTGGGTTCCGTGGTTGCCGTCCCCAACTCTCTCGGCCCGGCCGAGCTACTGCTTCATTACGGTACCGAAGAGCAAAAGAAGCACTACCTTCCGCGCCTGGCTGACGGCCGCGAGATTCCCTGCTTCGGTCTGACCAGCACCACGGCCGGCTCCGATGCCACCTCAATCGCCGATTACGGCGTGGTTTGCAAGCAAAAGTACAAGGGCAAGCAGACCCTGGGGATCAAGCTGAATTTTGAAAAGCGCTACATCACCTTGGCTCCGGTAGCAACCGTCGTTGGCCTGGCGTTTCGACTCTACGACCCCGATGGCCTGATTGGCGACAAGGAAGACATCGGCATTACCCTGGCCCTGCTGCCGGCCGACACTCCGGGAATGGAGATCGGCCGCCGCCACTTCCCGCTCAACAACCCGTTCCCGAACGGCCCAATCATCGGCAAGGACGTATTCATCCCGCTGGACTATCTGCTCGGCGGCACCGAATATGCTGGTCAGGGATGGCGGATGCTGATCGAATCCCTGTCGGTGGGCCGGGCCATTTCACTGCCCTCCTCGGCCACCGGCGGCTCAAAATCTGCCGCCCTGGCCACCGGCGCCTATGCCCGCATTCGCAAGCAGTTCAACATGCCGATCGGTCGCTTCGAGGGCGTCGAAGAGGCACTGGCGCGAATCGCCGGCTACACCTATGCCATGAGCGCGCTCAGCCGTCAGACCGCATCGGCGGTGGATGACGGTGAGAAGCCTTCGGTGCCGGGTGCAATTGCCAAATACCATGCCACCGAACTGTCGCGCGAGATCATCAAGGATGCGATGGATGTGCACGGCGGCAAGGGCATCATCCTGGGCCCGAAAAATTATCTGGGCCGGGCCTGGCAGGGGGCGCCGATCTGGATCACCGTCGAAGGCGCCAATATCCTGACCCGCTCGATGATGATCTTCGGGCAGGGCGCGATCCGCTGCCACCCCTACGTGCTCAAGGAGCTCGAGGCTTTGCAGATCGAAGACGAGCGCGAGCGTCTGGTTGAATTCGACCGTTTGCTGTTTGCCCATATCGGTCACAGCATTTCCTGCGCGGTTCGCTCTTTCATCCTCGGCCTGAGTTTTGCCCGCTTTGCAGCGGTGCCCGGCGACCGCCGCACCCGCAAGTATTACCGCAAGCTGACCCGCTACAGTGCCGCCTTTGCCTTTCTGGCAGACATCGCCATGCTGACCTACGGCGGCAAACTCAAGCAAAAAGAAAAAATCTCTGGTCGCCTGGGCGACATCCTGAGCCAGCTCTACATCTGTTCGGCCATGCTGCGACGCTTCGAGCATGACGCCCGGCCCGCCGCAGACCAGCCGATACTGGCCTGGGCCTTCCATGATGCCGTGTACAAGATTCAGCACGCTGCGCGCGGAGTGATCGACAACTACCCGCTGAGCTGGGTACGTCCCTTCCTGCGCCTGATCATCTTCCCGCTCGGCAGGGTTGAACGGGCGCCGAATGATCGCCTCGGGCACAAGGTCGCAGCACTGCTGTTGTCACCGTCCGAAACCCGGGACCGCCTGACTCGCGGCATTTACCTGTCCGACCGCAGCGGTTATCCGATCGGCGTCATGGAGAAGCTGCTGCCTGACGTGATCGCCGCCGAGCCGCTTGAGCGCAAGCTGCTCAAGGCCCAGCGGAATGGCCAGATCAAGGGCCATACCTTCGAAGAGCAGCTTGATCAGGCCCTGGACCAGGAGTTGATCAACGAGCGTGAACGTGACTTCCTGCTCGACGTGCGCCGCCGCACCCTGGACATCATTTCGGTCGACGATTTCGAGCTCGAAGAAATCCAGGCCGGCCTGAGTGCCACTGGCGACAAGATTCGCGGCCAGCGCAAGAAAGCTGCCTGACGCGATCGGCGACACCCCCCATTCTTGAGCTATACTCGGCCCCGGTCCTTCGGGGCCGATTTGTTTGCAGGTGCCTTGACCTTCATCGGTCGGGGTGAAACGGGAAGCCGGTGCAAGCCCGGCGCTGCCCCCGCAACTGTTACCGACGTCGCATTGCATCTGCGACGCAGCCTGTCAGCACCACTCGGCCACCTGGTCGGGGAAGGGATAGGCTGAAGCCATGACCGCAGGGTCAAGGCTGTTCGGAAGCCAGGAGACCGGCCTGCATTTTGTCCAATGATCACGCGGCTGCGGCGGGCGGCCGGGGTGTTGATCGTGCAGGTTGCACGGGCTTCGTCCCAGGCACTCGTCGGGACGCGACCATGGCGCGGGTGAGCGCTGGGAGTGCATGGCATGAATCCATTCAAGTTTGCCGGTCAGGCATCGCTGATGCTGGCCGGTGTTTCCGTTTTGTTAGTCACTGTTGTTTCCACCGAAACGGCTCAGGCCGTCGAGCAAGACGAAGCGCCGATCGTTGTTACCGCAACCCGCGCCGAGCAGGCGCTGGCCGACAGCCTGGCATCGGTCTCGGTCATTGACCGGGCAGCCATAGAACTAAGCCAGGCACCTGACTTGCTTGAACTGTTGCGCCTGCAGGCAGGTGTGGATGTGGCGCGGACCGGGGGCGCCGGTGATCAAACCAGCGTTTTTCTGCGCGGCGCCAACTCGAATCATGTGCTGGTAATCATCGACGGCGTGCGGGTATCGGCCTCCGGTACCGGCGCTTTTGCCTGGGAGACCCTGGATCCGGCGACGATAGAGCGCATCGAAATCGTGCGTGGGCCGCGCGCTGCGCGCTGGGGATCAGACGCGATCGGCGGTGTCATTCAAATCTTTACCCGGCGTACTGAGGGCGTCAGCCTGCGCGCCGGCTATGGCCGCTATCGGGATCGCAGCCTGGTGGCTTCTGCCGGCACCGGCAGTGCCGGCATTACCGCAGCCGTCCGTCGGGTCGGCGGTTTTTCCTCCCAGAATGAGCGCGGTTTTGCGTTCGACCCGGACAAGGACGGCTTCGAGAGCGTCACTCTGGCCGGCTCGGCTCGGCAGGCGCTTGGCGCCGGGTTGCTGGAAGTCAGCGCCCGCCTGGCGACCGGCGACAATGAGTTCGACCAGGGCGAGTCCGACTTTCTCAACTATGCGGCTCGAGTCGCCTACCACACCGACAGCAGTGCCGCATGGCGCTGGCAGTACAGCCTGGGTGCCGCTCGCGACCGCCTGGAGACCGAAACACCCTTCGGTGAATCGGAGGCGATTACCCGTCGTGTCCAGGCCGGCATGCAGACCGAAACCGCCCTGGGTGCCGGCAGTCGGCTGTTGCTGGGTGTCGACGGCTGGCAGGAGTCCGGTGTCAGCCGAGGTGAATGGTCGGAATCGCGCTACAACATCGGCGCCTGGGCGGGCCTCGACGGTAGACGGGAGGCACTGGACTATGAGTTCAGTCTGCGCCTGGACCAGGACGAGCTGTTTGGGTCAGCGCTCACCGGCAACCTCGCCGCCGGCTGGCGCATCAACGACAATTTTCGTCTTCTCGGCAGCCTGGGTCGCGGATTTCGGGCGCCGAACTTCAATCAGCTGTTCTCACCGGGCTTTTTCGGAGCCTTCGCCGGCAATCCGGATCTCGACCCTGAAACCAGCTGGTCAAGCGAACTGGGTCTGCAGTGGCAGCCTGGCCGTGGCCAGCGTGCGCGCTTGTCACTGTTCGAGAATCGTATCGACGACCTGATCGACTTCGCTGGCGAAAACTTTCAGGCGATCAATATCCGCGAAGCCCGGATTCGCGGCATCGAGTTGCATTACGCGATCAACCTGCAAGCCTGGCGCGGCGATGTCCAGCTGACCTGGCAAGACCCCGAGGATAGAAGCAACGGCCAGGACCTGTTGCGCCGGGCACGGGAGAAGGGCAGCGTCAGCCTGGACCGGCTCTGGGCTAACGGTGCCTGGCTGGGTACCGAACTGATCCATGTCGGCCGCCGCTTCGATGTCGGCCAGGCGCGCCTGCCTTCATACACGCTGGTCAACCTGCGTACCGGTCTGCCGCTGACTTCCAGCTTGCGGCTGGAAGGCCGCGTCGAAAACATCACTGATCGTGACTACGAACAACTGGTTGGTTTCAACACCCACCGCCGCTCGCTGTTTGTCGCTCTCTCCTGGACCAACTAGGGCACTGCACGCCCCAGCTGGAGCACGGGGGCAAAAAGCACCATCAGAATGAACAGCGACAGTAGCAGGTAGACCAGAACACGCAAGGGATTGCGCCGGGCCATTGACCACCAGGTCTCGGCCCGGCCTTCCCGGCGGGCCTGTTCCAGCTCGGCCCGCGAGCGTGCCTGGCGATCGCGCTGATAGTCATCCAGCAGGCTGCGGGCCCGGGCATGCTCGGTGTCATGACGCAACCAGATACCGCCAGCGGTGATCCCGAACGGCCCGGGTGGGGTGCGGTAATGACTGATGCCGTTGGCTTCCATCAAGGCCTCTACCTCTTCGGCTTCGTCCTCCGGCACGTTTCGCAGATTCATCAGCAGTCGGGGCATGACATCAATCTCGGACAGCAACTGGCCCTGGATTTTACCGAAGGCAAGTCCAGGCCGAGGCGTCGAGACCTGACCGGATTTGCCATGAATCCTCAGCTGGTTTACATTGGCATATTACCTGTAGCTGATTTGGCAGCCACGAGGTAACTGGCCTTGGGGGCTTGCGGTGGAATGATGTCATGGATTCGGTTTCGCAAATATCTTGCCGTTGCGGCCCTGGTTCCTGTGGTCGCCTGGGCATCGGGTGATCTGGAAGGCAAGCTTGACCAGATCCGACAGCTCAACTACACCGGTCAGATCGCCCAGGCAAGGTTGCTGCTTGATCAACTCGCGCCGACCCTGCGTGCCACCTCGTCTGCTGCCGTCGAGCACGCGCTGCTCGACGCCCACAACCTGGCCCTGTCCGGCAATCTGGATGCCGGGCTTGACAGCGTCAGCGCCCTGCTCGACATCCCGCTCGATGACCTGACCCGGACCCGCGCCCTGACCCTGGCAGCCAACATCGCCGCTGCCAACCGCGAGCACGAGCAGGCTTTCGGCTTCCTGCGCGACGCCCTGACGATGCGTGACCGGATCGACGACCCCCGCACCCTCAGCCAATTGTTCAGCAATGGCGCCCAGATGCTGGCTGCGGCTGGCGAGGTCCAGTCGGCGCTGGCGCTGGGAAGGGAAGCAGCGCAAGCCGCCCAGGCCAGCGGCATCGCCCGCGAACAATGCACTGCAGGCCAGCGCCTGGCCTGGGTCAAACAACTTGCCGGCGACCTTGATGCAGCTGCCGAAGCAAGCCTGGCTGCGCTTGCCTATTGCCGCCAGGCTGGCGATCGCGTCTTCTCAGCCACGCTTGCCCTGCAGAAGGCCGAACTGCTGGAGAGCCGGGGCGATCGACTTGCCGCCCTGGAATACCTGGCCCGCTCCAGGCAGTTGTTCGCGGATGCCGGCTACGACAGAGGCTTGAGCATTGCCAGACTGCGCGAAGCCGCCATTCTGGCCGACCAGGGGCATTTCGAGCAAGCGCTGGTGCTGGCCGAGGCCCAGCTGCCGACACTGGCCCAAGCCCGGCTCTGGGATCACCTGGCCGAAGCCCATGGCCTTGTGGCCAGTGCGGCTCGACAGCTGGGCCAGAAAAGCCGGGCACTGGAACATCTGGATGAGAAAGTCATCGCCGAGCAGCGTCAGCATGAGCGCGAACGCAGCCATCGCCTCGCTTACCTGCAGATTGCTCTGGAACTGGACAAGCATGCCACCCGCATGGCCCAGCTCCACCAACAGGCCCGGCGCGAGGCGCTGCTGCGCCAGAGCCGCGAGCAGGACAGTCAGCTGCAGCGCCTGTCCTATCTCGGCGCCGGACTGCTGGGCGTGATTCTGACCTTGCTGGTCGTTCAGGCCAGCCGCGAGCGACGCCACTACCGACAGCTGGCCCGTCGCGATGCCCTGACCGGACTGGTCAATCACAGCCGCTTCTTCGAGCGCCTGGACCAGGCGATCAAGCGGTCTCGAGCACGAGATCAGGCGTTGACCCTGGTGCTTGGCGATATTGATCATTTCAAACGGGTCAATGACCAGCATGGGCACCAGACCGGCGATGCCGTACTCAGGCGAGTGGCCGCACGCCTTCAGGCAAGCTTCCCGTCACCTGCGTTCTGCGGTCGAATCGGCGGCGAAGAGTTCGGGATTGCCCTGCCCGGCCTGGATACCGACCAGGCGCTGAAGGACATCGAAAACCTGCGCCAGTCGATCAATCAGCAGCGACGCCATGACGGAACCATTCGGATCAGCATGAGCTTTGGCCTGGCCCAGCTGCGCGACGGCGATCAGCTTCTGGAGCTGCGCCAGCGGGCCGATGAGGCGCTCTACCAGGCCAAGCGCGAGGGCCGGGACCGAACGGTGCCGGCCCGGCCCTGAAGACCGACGGCCCAGCTACTGGGCCCGACTGCGTTCCTGCTCCAGCAGGGCCGGACCGGAGCCGAAATCCACCGGGGACTGCGCCGCCAGCCAGGCAAGGACGGCGTAGGCTGCGGCGTTCTGGGCAAGATCGACCGGGTCGATCTTGTCCAGCGTATCGTTCTCGGTATGGTGGTAGTCGAAATAGGTAGTCCCGTCCTGGCGCAGGTCGACCACGGCCAGGCCGTGCGGCAAGGATGGCAGAAAGTCCGGCCCTCCCGAGGCCTGGCGACGCCCCAGATCGATACCCAGAGGCGCGAGTTCGCGCTGTATCGCCTCGATCACCGGCCAGGCTTCGTCAAGTACTCGGGCACCAATTTCATAGATTTGACCGGCACCGAAATCGGACTCGGCACCCAGCTGCAGATTCTCGAAGTTCTGATGGTGGGCTTCGGCCCAGGCCCGGCCACCCCACAGCCCGACTTCCTCGGCCGCAAAGAAGATCAGATGAATGGAACGATCCGGCCGCCGGTCAAGGTCCAGAATCAGGCGCCCTGCCTCGGTGATGATGGCAATGCCAGCGCCGTCATCGAGGGCGCCGGTGCCGACATCCCAGGAATCCAGGTGAGCGCCCAGGGCGACGATCTTTTCCGGTGACGTTGCCCCGGTAATCTCGGCAATCACGTTATGGCTGGTGTAGGCCTCGGTTTTCTGCGCATCGATTTCCATGTGCAGGCGAACCGGCTCGCCCAGGGCAATCAGGCGTTCGAGCTGGTCTGCATCGGGATTGGAGATGGCCGCGGCCGGCAGCCGGCGCTGACCCAGATCAAAGCGCATGCCACCGGTATGGGCAAAGCGGTTGGTCGAAGTACCGATCGAGCGAATGATGACACCGACCGCTCCTTTCTCCGCGGCCACGATGGCGCCGCGCGACCGGGCCTGGACAGCCGGTCCGTAGCCGGAGCCATCGCGGCTGCGCTCCATCCTGTTGCGGATGAAAACGATCCGGCCTGCCACATCTTCTGGCTCTGCGTTGAGCAGTGCATCCAGGTCATCGAACATGACCACTTCGGCTTCGATGCCGCCTTCCGGGGTGGCTGGCGAGTAACCAATAGCCAAGGCCTCCATGCGCTGCTCGACTGGCGAGGTCACCCGGACCCGCTCGAAGTTGCGCGACCAGGTCGGGAAAGTGACTGGCTCCTTCCAGACCCGATCAAAGCCCAGCCCATTGAGCAGTTCCACTGCCCAGGCGACGGCCCTGGCGTCGGCCTCGGTGCCTGCCAGGCGCGGGCCAACCCGTGTGGTCAGATCCTCGACCACATCGAAACCGCCGTCTCTGACCAGTGCGCGCTCGCGCAACTCGCGGGCTATGGCCAGATCTTCGTCGGAAAAATAGTCAGCGGACAGCGGGGCAGACAAGCCCAGAACGACAAGCAACAGGATCAATCTCATAACAACTCCGAAACAAGCACCGGTCGGCGCACGGCCTCAATCGCCGTTGTCGACCTGCCTGGCAGGCAGATGGGGTTCAAAATGCTTTAGCGCGCGAATATAGACCCGGCGCTTGAAGGTGATCACCTTTCTGGCAGGGTACCAGAAATCGACCCAGCGAAATTCGTCAAACTCAGGCTTGGCGGCAGCGTCCAGCCGGAATGCGGCATCATCACCGAGGAAATGAAGAAGAAACCAGACTTGCTTCTGACCGATGCACATCGGCTTCTGGTGGCGCCTGCGATAACGCCGCGGCAGGCGATAGCGCAGCCAGCCGGGGGTCGTGGCCAAAACGCGGACATGCTCGCCCGCCAGGCCGGTTTCCTCGGCCAGCTCGCGGTACATCGCTTCCAGCGGCGTTTCATCACTGTTCATGCCGCCCTGCGGAAATTGCCAGCCGTCCTGGCCTGCACGGCGCGCCCAGAACACGCGCCCATCATCGCGGGCAAGCACGATCCCCACGTTGGGGCGGAAACCGTCTGGATCTATCATCGCTATTGTTCGGGCGCCGGCTGTGATACCGTGCCGCAAATTCATCAACTGCCCTGAATGTTAATCAATTCAATCGTTTCTTGCCAGCCATGGCGAAATTTCTGAGCTCGAACCTGGTCTGGGCCTTGCTGGTCATGGCCGTGCCGCTGAGCCTGCTGCTGGCCGCCAGTGCCGGCAGTACCGGCTGGCACTGGCCCTGGGCGCTGGATGAAACCATGCAGCGGGTGGTGCTGGAGCTGCGCCTGCCGCGGGCGATTGCCGCCCTGGTCGTCGGCAGCCTGCTGGCCCTGGCCGGTTGCCTGATGCAGGTGCTGCTGCGCAACCCGCTGGCCGACCCCTACGTGCTGGGGCTGTCCGGTGGCGCGGCCGCCTTTGCCCTGGCCGGGATGATGTTCGGCCTGAGCTTCATTCCCGTACCCGTACTGGCCTTTTGCGGCGCCCTGCTCAGCCTGCTGGTGGTGTTCGTGCTGGCCCGCGGGCGCGGCCCCTGGAGTACGACCCGAGTGCTGCTGACCGGGGTGGTGGTGGCCGCCGGCTGGGGCGCGCTGATTTCGCTGATGCTGGCCACCGGCCCGGATGCCAGCCTGCGCAGCATGCTGTTCTGGCTGATGGGCGATTTGAGCCATGCCCGCCTGTCGGCCTGGTGGCTGTTGCCGCTTGGCGCTGGTCTCGCCCTGCTGTGGCTGCGCGCGCGCAGTCTGAACGTGATGAGCGCCGGTGCACTGCAAGCCGCCCTGCTCGGCGAATCCAGCCAGGCGCGGTTCTGGGAAATCTACCTGGTTGCCTCGCTGCTGACCGGACTGGCCGTGTCGATGGCCGGCGCCATCGGCTTTGTCGGCCTGATCATTCCGCACCTGATGCGCCTGATCGTCGGCAGCGATCATCGTCGCCTGCTGCCGGCCGCGGCGCTGTTCGGCGGCAGTTTCCTGGTCCTGGCCGATACCCTGGCCCGCACCGTGCTGGCGCCACGTCAGCTCCCGGTGGGGGTACTGACCGCCCTGATCGGCGTGCCGCTGTTTCTGCTGCTGCTCAACCGTGCGGTGAGGATTCGCTAGTGTACCCCGCCAAACACTCTGTGACTTATAGAGCGCGCCTGAGCCGACAGTGCAAGGCGCGACCCGCAGTGAATGGCAAGCCCTTTACAAGGGGCGCAACGCCGCAATGTCGGTTCAGGCGCGCTCCCGAAGGGCGAGTCGGAGAGCGTTCACCTGCGGCGTTCTATCTCTTGGCAAGGACGCTGCCATTCCCAGCGAGACAGGCCTTGCAGCTAAACGCTCTCCGACTCGCTAGAAGTTACAGAGTGTTTGGCGGGGTACACTAGTGGCGCTGCTCAGTACCAAGGGTTTATCCGTCCAGATCGGCGATGTCGTCGTCGTCGAGAACTTGAGCATCGAGGTGGGCCCGGGCCAGTTCTGGGGCCTGCTCGGGCCGAACGGGGTCGGCAAGACCACCTTGCTGAAAACACTGGCCGGAGTGCATCCCGCCCGCGCCGGCCAGGTACTGCTGGACGGCAAGCCGCTGGGCGCGCTGAAACGGCGCACGATTGCCCGGCGCCTGGGCATGTTGCCGCAGCACACCCAGTATGTCTTTGAAGCCTCTTGCGAACAGACCGCGCTGGTCGGTCGCCACCCGCACCTGCGCGCCTGGGACCGGGAAAGCGCGGCCGACCGGGCCATGGCCCGGCAGGCACTGGCATCGCTGGGGCTTGAAGAACTGGCCGAGCGCAGCTGCATGAACCTGTCCGGCGGTGAATCCAGGCGCCTGGCCCTGGCCACGGTACTGGTCCAGGATCCGGCGGTGATGCTGCTGGACGAACCCACCAATCACCTCGACCCGGCCAACCAGGTCACCATCCTGGACGTGCTCGGACGCCAGGTCAGAGGGCACGACAAGGCCGCGGTGATGGCGCTGCACGAGGTCAACCTGGCCACCTGCTATTGCACCCATGTTTTGCTGCTGTACGGCAATGGGGAGTACGAGGCCGGGCCGACGGAGCAGCTACTGGACGAGCAGCGGCTCAGTCGCCTGTATCAGTGCAAGATGCGACTGGTCGACGACGGCAGCCAGCGGGTGTTTGCCGTCGCCGGTCAGTCCTGACGCCGGCACACCAGCAAGCTGTGGCCCTGGCCGATCTGCTCATGCTCGCTTTCCAGCTTGAGCCCGGCCTGGTCCAGCAGGGGCAAAAGCTGGTCGCGGCGATAGAAGCGGCTGTTGCCGGTGGCCATGGCCGTGAAGTACAGGGAAATGGCATTGAGACTATAGCGGGCGGCATCGTGAATCTGCACATCGGGAAACAGCTCGATGATGTACAGGCGCGTTTCCGGGCCCATTGCCGACACGGCCCGTTTCAGTATCGAGACAATCTCGGGCTCTGAAAAGCAGGCCAGCAGCTGGCTCATGACCATGGCATCGGCACCGGCCGGCAGTTCCAGAGCGGGATCCAGCAATTGGGCCGGGTGGAGCCTGATTCGGTCAGCAAGGCCCTCGTCGCTCAAGCGCTGCTGGGCCAGCGCGAGCACGTCCGGCAGGTCAACCAGGGTTACCTGCACCTCGCGATCATGGCGCAAGACGCGAGAGGCCAGGTTACCGGTATTGGCGCCGACGTCGACCACGTGGGTCGGATGGCGCTCGAAGATGCGCGGCACCAGGGCTTCAAATGCGCGTTCGGAGAAAAACTGGTCAAAACGAAACCAGCTGCTGGCCGCCGGGTCCTTCAGCTCGGACAGGCCCTCGTACAGCGTCGCCCAGGGACCGAAGTGCGCCAGGCCGGCAGGCCGTTCTTCGGCCAGGGCTTCCGGCAGACGGGCCATGCCGTGATAAGCAAAATCGCGGGTGAAATCCATGTTGACCCGGGTCAGCTCGTCGTTGAGCAGCACGCTGCCCAGGGCAGCCAGGGCCAGGCGCTCGCCGTTGCGCTCGATCAGCCCGATATCCAGGGCGAAGTCGGTCAGCACCGATACCGCGTAAGTACTCAGGCCACTGGCCTCACCCAGGGCTTGCTCGCTCAAGCCCTCGGCACCGGCTCGCTCCAGCGCATCCAGCAGGCCCTGGTCGCGCATGGCAATGGCGGCCCAGAAGGCGAACGGGGCAAACGCCAGGCTCTGGGCAGCCGACCGGGCCTGGCCGGTAGGCAGACGGGTTCTTTTTTTTCTAATCATTGACGGTAGTGATTGGCGATAAGTGATTGACGATAGTGATTGACGATAGTGATTGACGATAGTGATTGGCAATAGCGGTGCTGTTTGGGCATGGGTACTTTGTTTTTTTGCGGTCGCAGTATAAGAAATCCTGGGCTTGCTGCTGTACGGATCGGGTTACCGACATTACTGAATGCGAATGATTTGCATTTAGGATGATTGCTTGGTAGCCTTGTCTCCAGGCATGGAGACCGGCAGAGATCAACCTGCCTGATCAAACATCACAATCGAGCCCCTCGGCGACCAGGAATCATCGGCATGAAGTTCTTCACCCACAGCTACGCACCGACCATCTCGGACCTGCCTGCCGGGCCCCGGGCCCGTCTGGCGCTGACAGAACTGGCAACGCACGACACGGTTGCCAGCCGCAAGCGAGCGCCCAACAAAAGCATTGCCCTGACCGACCCACAGTGCTGGCTGTTCTGGCTGCTGCGCTCCCGGCAGCCGTGCCTGGCCCTGGCGACGGGCGAGCTCCAGGCCGACTGGCTGATCCTCGCTGGCGCTGCAGTCACCGCCAGCGCCGGCAGCCGCCTCTTGTTCGAGCCGGAATCGACAGCGGCCGGGGCGCTGGATTGTGCTGTCATTCGCGCCGGCCTTGATTGGGGCGTTCGGCGCATGACCCACGGCGAGAGCATCCGCGATGGCAGCTTGCAGGCCCTGATTCTGGCCTCGGGGGCTGCCGGCTTTGTCGACCAGCTGCTTGCTCGCCTGCCCAAGCTGGCCAATGGCGCCATCGTGGTCGGGCTGCTACCGAAAAACGACCGTGATCGTGCCCAGGATGTGCTTGCCCGTCTGAGTGGCATGGCACCCGGCTTCGATGCCATGGCCGTGGACTGCCAGCACCAGGCCTTGATCATTGCTGAATACAAGGGGGCCAACTGATGTGCCAGGCAACGCCTACCGGCCTGCTGGCGCTCGAGGCGCTGCGTCATCTGGCCCATGGCAGCTGCGACCCGAGCATCGAGCGCTGGTTGATCGAAACGGAGCTGCTGGAGCCGCTGACCGCGTTGGTCGATGTGGTCAGGGCAAGCGACCTAGTGGTCCTTCAACTTGATCAGCACAGCTTCGCGCCGCCTGGCAGCGGTGCAGCAAGGCCATTGGAAGAAGCCTTGCTGAGCGCCATGCGAGCAGCAACGACCCATCCCGAAGACATCCACGCCCGTCTGCAAGCCTGGCTGCCCGCAATGGCCTGCCAGGCTGCTGAAGACGCCCTGGTTGCGACCAGCGAATGCCTGATCTGCGCCAGCTGTCGCCAGCAGCGTTGGGCCGGAGTACAGGTTGGGGAGAAGGACAGAAGGCGGCGTAAACGCGACAATTGACTTCGGATGCGCTAGGCTTGGGTGCATGGACTTCAGCGATTACACGGTCGGTGAGCTCCATGATGAGCTGATCGGCAAGGGTGGCCGGCCGCGGGCGGCGGCACGGGCGCTATGGAAGTATCTCAAAAGCCTGGACGCTGACGAGCTCAGCGAGCGGCGCAGCGCCTGCGAGGTGGCGGCCATGGTCGCCGGCATTACTTTTCGGGTGTATTTCGAAGACACCGGCGTTGATCGGGCGATGCCGTTTGACCTGATTCCGCGCGTGATCGCGCTGCGTGAGTGGCAGCAGATCGAGGCCGGGCTGAAGCAGCGCGTACGCGCGCTCAATCTGTTTATTGACGATCTCTACAACGACCAGCGCGTCATCAAGGATGGCGTGTTTCCGGCCGAACTGCTGACCGGCTCGGCCAATTTCCGCGAGCAGTGCCGCGGCTTTTCGCCACCGCTGGGGATCTGGGCCCATATCTGCGGCTCGGACCTGGTGCGCGATGCCGAGGGCACCATGTACGTGCTTGAAGACAACCTGCGCATACCTTCCGGGGTGTCTTACATGCTTGAGAACCGGCAGGTCATGAAGCGGGTCTTCCCCGAGCTGTTCGAAGACTCGGGCATCCAGCCGGTCGACGACTACGCCTCGCAGCTCTATGACACGCTCGCCTCCCTTTCGCCGCGGCCGGCCGACTATCCCAGCGTGGTCGTGCTGACGCCGGGCATGTACAACTCGGCCTACTTCGAACACGCCTACCTGGCCCAACAGATGGGCGTGCAACTGGTCGAGGGGCGCGACCTGGTGGTCGATGAAAACGACGAAGTCTACATGCGCACCATCTCGGGGCTGGAGCCGGTGAATGTGATTTATCGGCGCATCGACGATGACTTTCTCGACCCTGAAGCATTTCGCGCCGACTCACTGCTTGGCGTGCCCGGCCTGATGCGGGCCTGGCGCTCCGGCAAGGTCGCCCTGGCCAATGCGCCCGGCGCCGGGGTGGCCGACGACAAGGTGGTTTATTCGTGGGTGCCGGACATCATTCGCTACTACCTCGGCGAGGAGCCGCTGATCAAGAACGTTCCGACCTACCGTTGCGAGGACCCGGACCAGCGCGCCTGGGTCATCGAGCGCCTTGACGAACTGGTGGTCAAGCCGGCCAATGAGTCTGGCGGCTACGGCATGCTGATCGGACCGCGCTCGACAAAGCGCGAACGCAAGGAATTCGCCAAGCTGATCGAAGCCGATCCGCGCAACTACATCGCCCAGCCGACCCTGGCACTGTCAACCTGCCCGACCATTGTTCCGGGCGGGGTGGGCCCGCGCCACATCGACCTGCGGCCCTTCGTGCTGTCGGGCCAGGACACCTATGTCACCAACGGCGGCCTGACCCGGGTGGCCCTGAAGGCCGGATCGCTGGTCGTCAATTCATCCCAGGGCGGCGGCAGCAAGGACACCTGGATCGTGGACACGGACCGCTGACATGCTCTCACGCCTGGCCGAAAACCTTTACTGGCACGGACGCTACCTGGAGCGGGCCGAAGATCTTGCCCGCCTGATCAACGTCAATGCCCATCTCAACCTCGATCTTCCCTCGGGCTTGAGCGCCGGCTGGGAACCGCTGGTGCGGATTACCGGCAACGCCGCCCGGTTCAAGGCCGAGGAGCGGGAGGCCGGCGAACGCCAGGTGGTGCGTTTCCTGTTGTCCGACGAGGCCAACTCCGGATCGCTCAAGGCCACGCTGGAGAATGCGCGCGAAAACCTGCGCTCGGCCCGTGACCTGCTGCCGCGCGAGGTCTGGGAGCAGATGAACGGTCTTTACATCAAGGGCAACGAGCAACTGACCGGCAACCTGTCCAAGCGTCGCCGGCACGAGTTCCTGCGCGAGCTGATCCTCGACTGCCAGCAGATCGCCGGCACCCTGCTGGGCTGCATGAGCCAGGATCATGCCTACGATTTCATCCTGATTGGCCGCTACCTGGAACGGGCCGACATGACCACCCGCATTCTCGAGGTGCGCGGCTACGACCTGCTGCCGGATGACATCGAGAACCTGAGTCCCTACGAGTCGATTCAGTGGATGAGCGTACTGAAGTCGCTGACCGGCTACCAGATGTACCGCCGCCATGTGCGCTTGCGCGTCAACGGCAGCGACGTACTTCGCTTTCTGCTGCGCAACGATCAGTTCCCGCGCTCGGTGATGTTCTGCCTGCGCGCCCTGGAAGCCCTGATCGAGGGCCTGCCGGGCGAGGACGACCAGGCCCTGAGAGCGATCACCCGCCTGCAGCGCACCCTGAATGAAACCAAACTGGTCGGACTGCGCGGTGAGCCGCTGGGCAAGCTGATGGACAAGCTCCAGATCGAACTGGCCGACACCCACGAAGCGGTACGCCAGACCTGGTTCCCGTCGCTGTGACAGCGACCGTCGACGCGGCCTTGAACAATTCATGAAAACCTTTCGCTGCACCTGCGGCAATACGCTTTATTTTGAGAACACCCAGTGCGTGCAGTGCGGCCGGAAGCTCGGCTTTCTGCCCGATGTACTGACCCTGTCGGCGCTGGAGCCCGCTGACCAGGGTCAATACCTGGCGCTGGCACCAGAGGCCGACGGCCGGCACTACAAGGCATGCCTGAACTACTCGGCGCAGGATGCCTGCAACTGGATGGTGCCGGTAGACGACCCGGAGCCGTACTGCATCGCCTGCCGTCTCAACCAGGTCATTCCCAACCTGGAAAAGCCTGGCAACCGGGCCCTGTGGATCCGTGTAGAACAGCGCAAGCGCCGCCTGGTCTATGACCTGAGACGCTACCGCCTGCCGGTTTTTCCGCAAAGCAGCCACCCGGACACGGGCCTGGCGTTCGCCTTCCTGGAAGACAACCCCGGCGACCTGGAGTTTGCCGACAGTCACCAGGGCAGCCAGATCATGACCGGCCACGCCAATGGCCTGATCACGATCAACATCGCCGAGGCCGACGATGTCGAGCGCGAGCGCATGCGCCTGCAGATGAACGAGCAGCAGCGCACGCTGCTGGGACATTTCCGCCACGAAAGCGGTCACTATTACTGGGATCGGCTGGTGGCCAACGGCCCGTTCCTGGCGCGCGTCCGGGACCTGTTCGGCGACGAGCGCCAGGACTACACGCAGGCCCTGAACAACTATTACAACAACGGTCCACCGGCCAACTGGCAGAACACGCACGTCAGCGCCTATGCCAGCTCGCACCCCTGGGAAGACTGGGCCGAGTGCTGGGCCCACTTGCTGCAGATCACCGACACCCTGGAAACGGCCGTAGCCATCGGCCTGGCCCCGCCCGAGGCGATGGACAGCGACATGGACAAGCGCATTGCCCAATGGGTCAAGCTGGCGCTGAAGATCAACCTGATCAACCGCTCGCTGGATCAGCCCGACCCCTACCCCTTCGTGCTGTCACCGCCGGTGGTCGACAAGCTCAAGCTGGTTGACGAGATCATCCGCCACAGCGGCTTTACGCCGTAACGCCTCCGGCGCGGTGGGCCAGAACCGCGCCGCAATCACTCCCAGTCGAAACGCGGCAATTCGGCAAACAGTCGATTCAGCCCCTCGGCCCAGGCACCGCTCAAGGCTTTCAGGTAGGGATTGTCGGCGTCGAACAACTGTCGCTGAACCGGCGCCAAACTGTCGGTCTGGTACAGCAAAAGCTCGATTGGTGGACCCACGCTCAGGTTGGAACGCATCGAGGCATCCATCGACAGCATGGCGCAGCGCCCGGCCCGCTCCAGGGTAATGTCGGAGCGAATCATCCGATCGAGAATCGGCTTGCCGTACTTGGTTTCACCGATCTGCAAAAAGGGTTTGGCCCGGGAGGCGGCGATGTAATTGCCCTGCGGGTAGATCAGGAAGGCTTCATGCGGCTGCCCCTGAATCTGACCGCCGAGAATGAACGAGGCCTCCATCAGACCGCTGGCCTGTTCCGACTGGCCGGAAAAATCTGTCTGCACCTGCTGGCTGAGCTCACCCACGTAGCGAGCCACTTCATCCAGATGCCCAATGCTGTTGAGATTGCGATCGCCCCCGGCCAGGTCGCGCTCCAGGCGCGTGGTCACGGCCTGAGTGGTCGCCAGGTTGCCCGCCGACAGCAACACCATGAAGCGATCGGCGGCCGTGTCGAAGACGTGCATCTTGGAATACACACTGACATCATCGACGCCAGCGCTGGTACGCGAGTCGGAACAAAACACAAGACCGGCCTCAAGCCGGATGGCCACGCAGTAGGTCATGCAAGTCCTGCTGAGCTTAATCGGCAGATTATAGTCTGCTCGTCAGCCGCGCACCGACACTTCCTGACCCGGACGCAGGCGCTCATTGCCGCGAATCACAACCTTGTCACCCGCCTGAATCGGCCCGCGCACTTCGATCCACTCGCCCTCACCGATGCCGGTGGTAACGCGAATGCGCCGGGCCTTGTTTTCGTCGTCGACAATGAATACGGCAATGCCGTCACCGCGCAGCACCAGCGCATCGCGCGGTACCGCCAACACCTCGCGCACATCGGCCGTCGGAATGGTCACGCGCACAGTCTGGCCGACCGGCAAGACGGCGTCTACATCCAGGCGAAGTTCAAAGACATGGCGTGACTCATCGCCAACGCTGACCACGGTCCTGACCGGTGCCTGGTAGACCTCATCGAGGCCCGCTGTAATCGCCAGCTCATCGCCGGGGCGGACGTAGCGATAGTAGTTCAACGGCGGGCGCGCAACCACTTCAAGGCTCTCCGGGTTGACCAGGCGAACGACACGTGTGCCGGTGGCGACGCGCTCACCCGCCTGGGCCAGGCGCTCGACCACTACGCCGGGGAACGGCGCGCGAATCTGCGTGCGCCCAAGCTGATCTTCAATCTGGCTCAAGCGGCTGTTGACCACGGCCAGATCGGAGGCAGCAATATCGCGCTCGGAGCGGGTCTGCTCGATCTGACTGGCCGCCGCCAGGTTGGTTTCGGCCAGGCGCTCGAAGCGCACCAACTCGGCCTCGAGAAAATTGAGCCTGGCCCGGGCGCGCGCAACTTCGGCGGCCAGCTCCTGGGCACGCAGGCGCAGATTGGTGTCTTCGACTCGTGCAATCACATCATCAGCAGCAACCCGAGTACCGACATCGGCGACGCTCACCAGGCGGCCCTCAACCTCGGCCGACAGAAAGGCGTCAGAGCGCGACACCACGGTGCCAGCAACCTGCATGGTCGGCGACATCGCGGTGACCCTGGCCTCTCCAATTTCGACAATCGATGCTCCGCCCCACTGGGCCTGAGCACTGGCAGCAGCGACCAGCACGGCGCCGGCCATCAGGGTTTTGAAACTACGCATTGCTTGGCTCCTCATGCCGGCACCACTTCGCCACTGACGGATGGCACCTTTTCTTCATTGACCCGCAGCAGACTGGGCAACAGTATCAGGGTAAACAGGGTGGACAAGGCCATGCCACCCACAATCACCGCGGCCAGGCCACGGTAAAGTTCAGTGCCGGCGCCGGGTAACAACAACAACGGCAGCATGCCGAACAGACTGGTGAAAGTACTCATCAAGATCGGCCGCAATCGCAGCCGCACCGCCTGCTCCACCGCATCACGCCGGCCCAGCCCCTCGCGCTCCCCGTCGCGGGCGCGGTAGACCAGCAGAATGGCATTGTTCACCACCAGGCCGAGCAGAATCACAAAGCCGATCATGGTCAACATGTCCATTGCCTGCCCGGTAGCCGCGCCCACCAGACGCAGCGCAAGAATGCCGCCCACAGTCGCCATCGGGATCGTCAACAAAACCAGCACCGAGTCCCGGAATGACCGGAACAGCGCCGAGATCAACAAATACAGGATGATGATCGCCAGAATGAAACTTCCGGCCAGATTGCGCAGGGTCTCGCCCAGCGCCTCGGCGGTGCCGCGGTAGGTGATCACGCCATCGGACGGCAGCACCGCACGGATCTGCGGCTCGACCTCGGCGCGCAGGATCTCTATCGCCGTTTCCATCGGCATGTCCGAGGGCGGCGTGACCTGCAGCGACAGGGTGCGACGCCGGTCAATGCGACGGATCTGGTTGGGGCCTGCGGTCTGTTCCAGGCGGGTCAACTCGCCCAGCGTGGCGACCCGACCGGACGGCGTCGACACCGGCATGGCCATCAGTTCTTCCGGAGTCAGCCAGCTCTCACCGCGCAGAATCACATCCAGACGCCGATCACCATCGAAATAGTCTCCGAGGAAAGCGCCGTTGCCCAAGGCACGAATCAGCGTTGCCACATCGTTGCGGGTCCAACCCAGTTCGGCGATCCTGCGATCATCCGGGATCAGGCGCAGCTCAGGCTCGGACAGATCCAGCCCGGGCTGGGGCCGGACGCTGGCCTGCGGCATGGCCTGGCGAATTGCCGCAAAGCCTACCTGCCCGGCGTCAAGAAGGTCTTCGAAGTCGGCTGCCTGCAAGTCGACATCGATTCGGCGCCCGCCGCGGCCCCCGAAAATCGGCGAGCGGTTGGCAAAGCCGATCGTATCAGGCAGATCAACCAGAAACTCGCGGTTGACGATCTCAAGGAGCTGATCGACTTCATTGTCATTCTCGGCGCGCACGCCCATGAAGGCACCAGACCCGAAGAAGCCAAGGAAGGCATTGAAGATGCGGGGCTCCTTCTCTCCTTCGATATAGGGCAACATGCGTTGGTTGATCACATCAATCAACTCACGTTCAGCAGTATCCGGACCCATGCCCGGCGGGGTCTGGATAAATCCGAAGATGAAATTGCGCTGCCCTTCAGGCAGATAGTCGGCCGGCGGCAGCAGCAACAGGGCCACCAGCACCGGCACCGTGGTCAATCCCGCAATCCAGCTCCATCGCCGACGCGGAGTGTCGGTCAGGCGCATCACTACGCCGGTGGCCTTCTGCCACCATTCCTGGTGCCTATCCACCAGCCGCTCCTCGCCGAGCAAGCGATAGCTGGCCGTGGGCAGCACGACAATGGCGACCAGCAGCGAACACACGATGGCAGCGGCAATGACTACCGCGAGGTCGGCGAACAGCTGGCCGGCCTCGTCCTGCAGAAAGATCACCGGCAGAAAAATGGCAACGGTAGTCGCGGTCGAGGCCAGCAGCGCGCCCCAGACCTGGCTGGTGCCGCGATCGGACGCCTCCATTGGTTCTCGTCCCATTTCGCGTTGTCGGACGATGTTTTCCAACACCACAATGGCGGCATCCAGCACCATGCCGGTCGCAAAGGCCAGGCCGGCCAGGGAAATGACATTAAGGGTGCGCCCGACACCGTCGAGCACCATGAAGGAGAAGCACAGGCATAGCGGAATGGCCAGCGCCACCATCATGGTCGCACGCAGCTTGCGGAAGAAAAACCACAGCACGAGAATCGCCAGGCCCATGCCCAGCAGCAGGTTGGTGGCCACCATGCGAATCGACTGGCGAATGTAGATCGTGTCATCGGACACCTGAACGATATACAGCCCTGCCGGCCGCAGATGGGATTCTTCGAGGTCGCTGATGGTCGCACGCAGTTGCGCCATCACCTCGAGCACGTTGACCCCGGGTTCGGCGATCACGTTCATCGATATCGACGGACCGGCGTTCTGGGTCATCACACCGCTACTGTCACGCATCACCCGCTCGACCGTGGCAACGTCGCCAAGAAACACCGGCCGACCCTCGCGCCAGTCAAGGACAAGGTTCTGCAGGTCGGCAATCTGGTACTGGCCGGCGAAACGCAGGGTATATTGTCGACGTCCTACTTCCTGGAAACCGCCCGAGACATCGGCATTCTGCCCCAGACGTTGGCCGATACGAGTCAGGTCAATGCCGATCGCAGCCGCGCGGAACGGATCAAAGGTGATCCGGACTTCAAACGGACGTCCACCGCGCGGATTGGCCGAAGACACGCCCGGGATCCGTTCAATGCGTTCCTTGATGATTTCTTCAACGAAGTCCTGGTACTCGATGATCGGCCGGCTGTTGCCGGGCAGCGGTCGAATCGAGAACCAGGCAATCGAGTCGCCAAACTGGTCCGAACCAACCCGCACGGTGGGTTCACTGGCGTCTGCCGGATAGCGTTGCACCTGATTGAGGCGATTGATGACTTCGATCAGGGCGCGATTGATATCGGCGTCAACGCCAAATTCCAGCGTGATGGAGCCTCTGCCCTGACTGGCCGTCGATTGCATGCGCTGCAGGCCCGGAACATCACGCAGCTGATTTTCCTGCGGCTCGATGATTTCAGACTCGATCTCGGCCGGAGAGGCCGCGCGCCAGCCCGTTGATATGGTGATCGACGGCCGATCGATGTTCGGCGTCATCTGGACCGGGAGGCGGGCCAGACTGATCAAGCCGAATATAAGCAGCAGGATACAGCCTACGGCTACCGCGACAGGGTTTCCCAGACCTAGACGGGTCAATGGCACGACTCAATCTCCTCTTCCAGTCTGCGCAGCTTAATCATCATCATGTGTCCGCATCGTCAACAGCAACTTATCCAGCAGTGGACCATGGCGGCGGCGAATAGTGCCGAGGGAATGTAAAGATTTCGTTCACAAGCCACCCAAACCGCGACTTCCGTCACTTAAATCGGGTAATGTAAGCTGCGGGACAGGGCAGCGACGGCGGGGCAAACACCTGACCAGCAGAAGCAGGAGTGCTCCACTCGGTGCAAGACATTGAAATGATCGTGGCCGTTCAGGTCACCCAGGCCGTGTTCAGCCTGCTACTGGCTGCGCTGCTGCTTGCCTTTCTGATCGCGTTCAAGCATCGCTTTCTGCGTCACTGGGCGTTGAGCTGCCTGGCCATGTCCCTGTACCTGGCCTCGGCCGCCGCGCTGACCCAAATGCTCGCCGGTTCCACGCCGGACCCCCAGCTTCGCCTGCTGTTGTCGATGTTTTCCCAGATCATGGCCTATCTTCATGTCCTCTGGCTACTGATGGGTGCCTGGGAAGCGGCTTCCGACCGTGATGTACCGAGGCCATTGAACATCGCGCTGGTCACCATGGCCGTGGCCATTGGTGTAGGCAGCAGCCTGATCGTGCCGTTCGATGAACAGGGGGCCGCCCTGCGCAACCTGATTCGCTTTTCCCTGCTGCATGCGATCACCGGAATCGCTTTCGCCGTGACTGCGGTGATGCTGTTTCGAGCCCTGCGGGTGGCCGGCTCGATATCTTCCTACCTGGTGCCACTGGCGTTCAGCGGCTACGGGCTTTACATGATCTACCTGGCCGGCGCAAGCGCCTGGATGACCCTGAACAACGCCCTGCTCGGGCACGTTCGACTGCTTGGCCTGGGCGGGTTTCTGCTGCAGATACTGATCGGCTACAGCATCGTGATCTGGTTGCTGGAAATCGAACGCAGGCGTGCGCTACGTGCGCGCAGCGATGCCGAAACCGCGCAACAGCGCCTGGTCCATTTCCGCATGCATGACCCGGCGACCGGACTGCCCAACCGCCGCCAGCTGCAGGATCAACTGGCTACCGAGGTCAGTGCTGCCACCATCAAGCGCAACCGCGTCGCCGTGCTGGCCATTGGCCTGCACCGCTTCAAGTTGATCAGCCAGGCACTGGGCTGGCAAGAGACCGACCGCATGGTCCGGCGCTTGTCCGTCCAGCTGCGCCAGCGCCTGCCGGCCGATGCCACCCTCGGTCGCATCGGCGACCGCGACTTCGTCGTCATCCTGCCCAATGTCGGTTCACGCCAGCGCGCGATTGATCGTTGCAAGGAGATCCTGGGCGCCTCGGCCGAACCGCTCGTCCATCATGGCCAGGAGGTATTCCTGGCCCTCAGCGGCGGCTTGTGCATGGCGCCTGACGATCAAATCGACGCTGTCGCCCTGATCGAGCTGGCCCAGCAGGCGCAGATGCGAGCGGTGTCCAGCGGTCAGGCGCTGGTGGTCCATCAGAGTGTCCGCGCTGCCAGGCAGCCGCATGACCTGATCAGGCTGGAACAGGAACTGAGAGCGGGCGTACGCGAGCGCCAGTTCGAACTGCACTTCCAGCCGCTGGTCAGCATTCGGCAGCGGCGAGTGACCGGATTCGAAACCCTGCTGCGCTGGAACCACCCGCAGCGCGGCCTGCTGACACCGGGCACTTTTCTCCAGGAAGCGGTCCGCCTCGGCATCCTGGACGACCTGGAAGACCAGATCCTGCACCAGGCGCTGAGCCAGCTTCACGAGTGGCAGAACGACCTGGCAGTGCCGACGGTCACCGCCTCGATCAATCTGTCGGCACAGCGCTTTCAGCAGCCGGATCTGCCCGGCAAGCTGGCCGAACTGTGCGAGCAGATGCAGGTCGACCCGCACGACCTGCACCTGGAGATCACCGAGAGCACGGCCATGCAGGACTTCGAGGCCGGACTGAACACTATTTCCCGCTTGCGCGAGCTGGGCTGCAAAGTCTGTCTTGACGATTTCGGCACCGGCTACAGCTCGCTGTCTCACCTGCGTCGGCTGCAGGTCGACTACGTCAAGCTCGACCGCAGCTTTATCGCCAACCTGGAGCGCGATCGCCACGAGCGAGATCTGACCCGGGCGGTGGTCGACTTGATCCACAGCCTCGGCATGACGGTTCTGGCCGAAGGCGTCGAGACACGCCAGCAGCTGGGCTGGCTGATCCAGTGCCGGGTCGACGTCGTCCAGGGCTTCCTGCTCGGCAAGCCGCGCCCGGCCGCCGCTTATCGCAGGGCCTTGCTGGACCCGCAGCTGATCATGCGGGCGGCGGCGCCGGAAAGGACGCGCGCAACTGCGCAATCCGATTGATCCGTTCGCGCCGAATGGCTTCTGCGATGCGCGACCCGGTCAGGCCTTGGGCCAGGAAGGGGGCGGCGCTGACGACAGCTGCCTCGAGCTGGGCTCTGCTCAAGAAATCCGCCTGCGGGTAAGGATCGTCCTCGCGCCCCGTTCGGCCCCGGATATCGGCCTTGCAGGCCAGCAGAAAGTCGGCCAGGCGGTCGGGTCGGCGCCAGCCGTCCAGCTGTCCGATCAAGCGTTCGACCGTGCTCGGCTTGAGCTCGAAGGCGCGGTGCGCCATGAGATGAAACTCCCCAACCTTCAACGCCAGCTCGCGGCACTCGGTCGGCACTGCCAGGCGCTGGCAGACCTCGGCGATGGGCTTGAGCCCGCGCCGCTCGTGCCCGCGGTGCGAGGGCAACTCTCCAGGCGGCGTCAATGCCTTTCCCAGGTCATGAACCAGGCAGGCAAAGCGCACGGCGAGCGCTGCCTCCAGGCGCGCGGCCTGGTCAAGCACCATCAAGGTATGCTGGCCGCTGTCGATCTCGGGATGATGCCGCGCTGGCTGGGGCACGCCAAACAGCGCATCCACCTCCGGCAAGATGACCCGCAGCGCACCGATTTCACGCAGCAAATCGAAGAATCGCGATGGTTTCGGATACATCAGCGCGCCGCGCATTTCCTGCCAGACGCGCTCGGGCACCAGGTGCTCAACTTCACCATCCCTGACCATCTGCGAGCACAGCTCCAGGGTCTGGTCGGCGACCGTAAAGCCTGCGAAGCGAGTCGCAAACCGGGCCAGGCGCAGAATCCGGACCGGGTCCTCGCGAAAAGCGTCACTGACATGCCTCAGACGCCCCTGGGACAGGTCAAGACGGCCATTGTAGGGATCGATCAGGCGCCCCTCGCTATCCAGCGCCATCGCGTTGACGGTGAGATCGCGCCGGGCCAGGTCCTGTTCCAGCGTCACTTCCGGCCCGGCCTGGAAGACGAAACCGCGATAGCCGTGCCCACTTTTTCGCTCGGTGCGGGCCAGGGCATACTCCTCGTGGGTCTCAGGGTGCAGAAACACCGGAAAATCACGACCCACCGGCCGAAAACCCCGCGCCTCCATGATCTCGGGGCTGGCGCCAACGACCACGTAATCCCGATCCGGCGCTTCCAGCCCGAGCAGCTGGTCGCGGACCGAGCCGCCAACCTGGTAGACCGCCAGCCCGGCCAGCGGATCAGTACCGTCAGCGCGATCCACGGTCACCGCGACCGGCCTGACTGCGATAGGCCTGGTAGCGTCGCTGGCGACCAGCTTCACCCAGCCAGCTGGGTGCCATCTGGGACATGCCCCAGGGCTGTATGTCCAGCCGCAGGAAACCATTGTCACTGCAGACACTGTCGAGCAGCAGCGACTTGTAGTTATCACTCGAAAAGGGCTTGCCGGGTACGAAATCGAAGGCCAACCCCTGGAGGCGACCCAGCCAGTCAGGCAGGCCGATGACCCAGCGCCGCAGTCCGAGCTGGTCGCGCAACCAGACCACCAGCTCCTTCAGGCTCCAGACCTCGGCCCCGCACAGTTCATACACTTCACCGCCGAGGCGCTCGGCTTGAATCACCCGGCTGAATGCCTCGACCACATCGCCCACGTAAACCGGCGCAAAGCGAGCCTCGGGACGAGCCAGCGGCAGCAGCGGCGAGATCCGCAACAGGCTGGCAAATCGATTCAGGAAGCTGTCGTCCGGGCCAAAGATGGTCGATGGCCGGAAGATTGCCGTATCAAGCAGGCCATCGGTCTGGGCCTTGAGCACCAGCTGCTCCGCCTGGCCACGACTTTGCAGGTAATGGCTGCTGCCCTGGCCGGCATTGATCGAGCTCATCTGAATGAAGCGACGCACTCGGGCAGCATCACAGCCGATGATCATCTTCTCTACCAACTCAACGTGGGCGCGCCTGAACCCCTTGCCGCCAAAACCGCGCTCATTGAGAATACCGACCAGGTTGATGGCCAGATCGTGCCCTTCCAGGCTTGCTGTCAGGGAGTCGAGATCATGGGGCCGGCATTGCCGAATACTGACCCCTGGAACCACGCTCAGCGATCGCGCCGACGGCGCATGACGCGTCGCCACGGTCACCGCGTGGCCATCGGCCGCCAGGCGCCGAACCAGGTGCGACCCGACAAAGCCGGAGCCGCCAAGAATGAAAATGCGTTGTCCGCTCACGATCCGGTCCGTTGGTGGAGTGGGCCTGATTGTACTCTCAGGGCGTGCAGACGAAGCCGTACGCATTGCCGCCATGGCCGGGCAGCATGTTGGCAGCAAGCACCCGCGGCTCGGCCTGCAACCGCCATTCGTAGAGCGTGGCAAAAGCCAGCACCCGCGGGACGTAATCGCGTGTTTCGAAAAACGGCAGGGTTTCCAGCCAGATATCGGGGTCAACGAAGGGCCGACTGTCGAGCCAGCGGCTGACAGCGCCGATGCCGGCATTGTAGGCAGCAGCGACATGAATCCAGGCGCCCTCGTAGCGCTCCTGCAGCTCGGCCAGGTGAGCGACTCCGAGCGGGATGTTGATCGCCGGTGACATCAGATCGCCCTGACCGTTGTAGCTCAGGCCTTGGCGCCGTGCCACCGCCTGGGCTGTCCCTGGCATGAGCTGCAGCAGCCCGCGGGCACCGGCCGGCGACAGGGCATCTGGCTGCATGGCAGACTCGGCTCGCATCAGCCCGTACACCAGCGCCGGATCAACGCCCCAGCGCTCGCTGGCGGCCTGTACCCGGGCCTGCTCGACCAGGGGAAAGCGCCAGGGATAGGCGCGCATGTCGCCGGTATTGACCAGCACGTGTATCGCCCGGTCATACCACTGCTGCCCTGACGCCAGCAAGGCCGCCTGGCGCAGCTCGGACTGACTCAAGCGACGGCTGACACCGGTCCAGGTGCGGCGGGCATGCCCATTCAGGCCTACCTGCCACAGCTCCAGCGCCCGCTCGAACTCGGCATCGCGCATCAAGCGACGTTGAACCGCAGGGTCGGCACTCAAGTCCTCGCTGCAGACGGTCAGCCCCTGATTCAGGCGCAAGGCAGAGAGAAAACCGTAGTAGGTGGACTCAGCCGCCAGGCTGGCAAATGCCAGCGCAGCGTCCGGGCGCCCCAGCTCTGCCAGCGCCCGGCCACGCCAGTAGCGCCAACGTCCACTGGCCTGGTCAGTCAGGCTCATCGCCTGAATCGAATCCAGGACCACATCCCAGCGACCGTGCGCCATGGCGGCGCGCGCGCGCCACTCCAGCACCTGTTGGTCCAGCGCCTCAGCCGGCAGGGCATCGATGGCATCCAGCGCAGCCGGTTCCAAAGCCACGGCCTTGAACAGGGCGATCTCACGCTCGATGCGTTGGCGATCCTGCTCGGCCCAGTCAAAACCCGACTGCACGTTGCGCCAGATCGTTGCCGCCTGCGGCCAATCAGATCGGGCCAGTCGGACCAACCCGGTCTCAATGATCAGACGCGCCTGCTCATGGTCGCGCCAGCGACGCGCCTCGCGCAGGGTCTGGCTGGGGCGCGAGTGCAGTCCCAGCCAAAGATCAGACCAGTAGCGGCGGTCATCATCAAGATAACGCCGCAGGTAGCGAGCCAGGCCTTCTTCATTGGCACGCAGGGCCAGATGGAAACGTTGCCAGGCGACTTCCGGCCGCGGATTGCCCTGCCGTCGCCACCAGGCGAACACCGGGTCGCAGGCACGGTGCTGGGATTGCCCGACCAGCCATAGCGATTGCACGGTATCGGCCAGGCCATCGGTGCGCCCGGCCAGCTGATCGGCTCTGGCCAGATGGCATTGAACTTCTGCAATATTGGAGCCGCGTCCGTGCCTGGTCAGGGCTTCGTATTCACCGCGCCGGGCGAGGCTCCGCAGCCAGGCGCCTTCCAGAGAAGCAGCAAAGGACCAATCCCGGTGCCGGGCCAGAAATTGCTCGACCACGACCTCCGGCACCTGGTCAATACGCTGGCGCAGCAGTTCGAACTCCAGAAAGGGGGTCAGCGGATAGCCCTGCAATTCAATGATGGCCTCGAGCAAGGCCGCTTGATCACCGCGACCGCCGGCCGCCCAGGCCGCACGAAAACGCTCGCGCTCGGCATCACGGTCAGTCGGCTGCAGCTCGGGCTCCATGCCCGAAGCAGCCGCCATCACCAGCAGCAGCACCGCCGACAGCAGTGTCAGCGTTTTTCCCAGCCTTGCCATCATCCGCCCGAGTATTTCCGCATCTCTTACAATCATCAGCCTTTTGACCGTCGCCGACAAGTGCTGTTCACGCTCATTCTCCTTTTTGCAACCGGGCTGGTAGCCGGCGTTCTGGCCGGACTGCTGGGGATCGGTGGCGGTCTGGTCATTGTTCCCGCACTGACCTGGATCCTGCTCGCCCAGGGTGCCTCCGGGGAGGTCGCGGTGCCGATGGCCGTCGCCACCTCACTGGGCACGATGCTGCTGACCTCGGCCAGCGCGATCTGGTTCCATGACCGTCGCGGCGGGGTGGACTGGGCCTGTGTCGGAAGACTGGCACCTGCGGTCGGGCTGGGCGCGCTGCTTGGTGCCTGGATGGCGGTGCTGCTGCCAGGACCATGGCTCGCCAGGGTGTTTGCGCTTATCGCCGGATTGATCGGTTTACGCATGCTGTTGGCCCGTGGCACACGCGTGCTCGATCGCCCGCCCTGGCCACGCGGCTGGTTTCTGTTCGGACCACTGATCGGGGCCGTGTCGGCAATGATCGGCATTGGTGGCGGCAGCTTCAATGTGCCCTACCTGGCGAGGAACGGATATCCCATGGTACGCGCCGTTGCCATTGCCTCGACCTGCGGCTGGCCGATTGCGTTGGGCGGGGTAATCGGCTTTCTTGTTCTGGGCAGTGCCGAAGTCCAGCATCCACAAAGCTTCGGCTATCTGTACGTTCCGGGTCTGGTGATGATAGGACTGGCCGGCACGCTCGGCGCCCCGGCCGGCGTGGCACTGGCGCATCGCTTGCCGCAAGGCCGTCTAAAGCAGCTGTTTGGTCTGATTCTGATCCTGGTTGCCATTCGGATGGCGTGGTAGATCGACCGTGCCTTCCAGATTGACGGTCATCGCCAGCGGGCGGTGATCGGAATAGGTCACAGGCAACACCTCCAGGCTGGCGATATTCATCCGCGGTGACACCAGGATGTGGTCGATGGCCCGCTGGGGATCCCAGGAGGGGAAGGTCAGAATGCCCTGATCCGGGATGATCAGGCCGGCCTGGTCACAAAACTCCAGCAGCTCACGCGAGCGCGGACCGGTATTGAGATCGCCCATCGCGACCACGTTCGGGTAATCCCGCACCAGGCCGGCGACGTAGCGCAACTGCTGGGAACGCGCCCGTCGACCCAGGGCCAGATGCAGGATCACCAGCCACAGGGCCTGCGGCCCGTCGCCATAGCGCACGAACATCGCGCCCCGGCCGGGGATGGCACCGGGCAGCTTGTGCTCTTCGATGGCGCTGGGCTGGATTCGGCTCAGCAAGCCGTTTCCGGCGTGGGCGAGCATGCCGACCTTGCGATTGCCCTGATAGCTCCAGTGCTCGAAACCCGCATGGGTGGCGAGGTACTTGGCTTGATTGAGAAAGCCCGAACGCAGGCTGCCGCAGTCAACTTCCTGCAAGGCCACGATGTCGTAGCTGGCGACCAGCTCGGCGATGGCGTCGAGATTGGCGATGCGCTGGTTGTTGGGCAGAACCTGACGCCAGCTCGACGTCAGGTATTCCCGATACTTGCCGGTGGTGGTTCCGGCCTGGATGTTGTAGCTCAGCAGCCGCAGCTGGCGCGAGCCTTCCTGATCCTGCACGTGGTCGCCGTCAGGCACTACTCTGACGCGGTGCCTGCCGTCTCAGGCTCCGGTTCGGAGTCGCCTTGCCGCGCTTCGGCCGCGCTGCCATTCAGGCCCAGCGCCTCGGCTTCGCGTGCGACCAGGTAATCGACCGCGTCCAGCATTTGCTGGTAGGACTCGAAGTTCCCCGGGCTGAGCAGCCACTTGCCCTGAACCACCATGGTCGGGGTTTGGCGGATGCCGAAACGAGCAACATCGGTACGGTTGCGTCCCATGTGGGATTCGACCGCGAAGGACTGCGAGGTATTGATGAAGGTGCTGGTTTCGACACCGAAGTCCGCGTAGATGGCAGCAATGTCCTCGAAATTGCGAATCGCCCGACGCTCATCGTGCAGCACCTTGAACACGGCTTCATGGGCATCCTCACCCAGACCCAGCACCTTGGCTGTGTAGTAGGCGCGGGCAAACAGGTCCCAGCCGCGTTGCAGGGCAATCGGCAGACGCGAGAATTCGACGTGTTCCGGAACATTGCTCTCCCAGCGCGCGATGATCGGATGGAATGCGCGGCAGGCCGGACAGGGATAGGCAAAGGCCTCGATCACCTGTACACGGTCATCCGGAGTGGCGGCCGGGGTACCAATACGCTGGTAGTGGCGGCCTTCCTCGAAATTCTGGGCGGCGACTGGCAGCGCGATCAGCGCAAACAGTCCGGCAAGTGCTGCAATCGGTTTCATGCGAAAGTCCAGGTTGCTCAAAGGGAGTAGAGCTTACAGACCGGGCAAGCTCCGATCAGTTCCCGGCGGTCGTCGGCCAACGGGCCACGTGCAGACCTTCCATGTAGGAACTGACGGCGTCGATTTCTTCATCGGTCAGGCGCGCGGCAACGCCAACCATGATCAGGCTGTACATGTCATCATCGCCGTTATGTTCGCCGGCACGGTAGCGACGCAGGCGATCGGCAGAGTAATCGGCATGCTGGGCTCGAACCATGGGGTAATGCGCCCCCGGGATGCCCATACCGGCCGGGCCGTGACAGGCGGCACAAGCCGGCACACCGGTCTCGCGGTTGCCGTCGTGGTAGATCTTGCGACCCAGTGCCACCAGGTCCTCATCGGCCACGCCGGGCTCGATCGACTGCTGCTCGTAAAAAGCGGCAATGTCGGCAATGTCCTGGTCGGTCAGGTTCATCACGAACGGAATCATTTCCGGCACATCGCGCAGACCATCGCGCACCAGACGGGTCTGACGGGCGGTGTAGTCCGCATGCTGCTCGGCCAGCTTCGGCCAAATGCTGACCGGGCTGTTGCCGTCCGGCCCGTGACAGGCCGCGCAGGACGCCGCTTTCTGCTCTCCAGCCTCGGGATTCCCAATGGCCAGCGCCATCAGCGGGGCCAGAGCCAGTAACATCACCACGATTCGAGCCATTTTCCGCTTCACTCCGTTTCCAGGGTCGTTCGATTCAAACCTGATATTATCGCCGCTGACCACCGTTGGCGCCAGCCCGTGACCAATATTGTAGCCCTGCTAGAGCGCGCACAGTACCTCGACAGTGTCCACAATCTGTCACAGCTGCCGCCGGATGCCGGTATCGAGGTAGCAATCGCCGGCCGATCGAACGCTGGCAAGTCCAGCCTGATCAACCGGCTGTGCCGGCAGAATGCACTGGCCAAGACCAGCCGCACGCCCGGCCGCACCCGCCAGCTGGTGTTTTTCCGGCTTGATCCACTGCGCCACCTCGTCGACCTGCCGGGCTACGGCTATGCCAAGGTCAGTGGCGAGTTGAAGCGTCACTGGCAGGGCTTGATCCAGACCTATCTGGACCGGCGCCGGGCTCTGGCGGGACTGGTCATTGTCATGGACATCCGTCATCCGATGAAGCTCACCGACGTCGAGTTGATCGAATGGGCGGGCAGCCGCGGCCTGCCCCTGCACCTGGTGCTGACCAAAGCCGACAAACTGGGCCGCGGCAAGCAGAAAGAGGCTTATCTGAAGGTCAGCCGCCAGCTCGCAGCACAGGTCGGATTGCAGGTCTTTTCTGCGACCAACGGCCAGGGCCTTGAGGAACTTCAGGGGGTATTCGAGCGCTGGTTCGAGCCGGATCAGTCGCCCGGCGAAATCGACAGTCCGGGCCAGTAGTCGAGCTGGGTCAGCTCCCGCTCGAGCAGGCGGTCATCGCCAAGATTGTCGGCCACCAGGGCCTTCAGCGCGGCAAAGCTTTCGTGATCAATCGACTCGAACCGACAGGCAAGCAGGCCGGCATCCATCCACACCGCCCGGACCCGCATCATCATCGACACCTGATCGCCGCGCACTTCACCTTCTAGTCTCAGCTCCAGCCCGGCTCGATCAACCGGCCCGGCACCGGCACCCGGCGCTGGTGCTTCCGGCGGCATTCGCAGCAAGACACCGTTGAGCGACAGGTCCAGCAGATCGCAACGCCACTGACCGGCTGCGCCCATATCCAGGCTGCAGTCGGCGTCAAACGGAAAGCGATGAAATCGACGGCGCTCCTCGCGCCCCGCCCTGCCATCCTGTGCCATGATCATCATCTCCGTGGTGAGCCCTGATGGACCAGGATCATACACCGCAGGGCCGCCAGCCCGATAATCCGCTACACTGGCGCCGGCTCCGGTCAACGCGCCGGGGCACTTCCACGATCGGCAAGCAAGGCATACGGCATGTTCATCGGCCCGCACCGAATCAGCCCCGCTATAGGACTGGCGCCCATGGCTGGCGTTACCGACAAGCCGTTTCGCCTGCTGTGCAAACGGCTCGGCGCCGGGCTGGCGGTATCTGAGATGACCACGGCCGACCCCAGCCTCTGGCACACCCGCAAGTCGCGCAAGCGCATGGACCATGCCGGCGAGCCAGAGCCGATCAGCGTCCAGATCGCCGGCACGGATCCGCAGCGCATGGCCGCAGCCGCCCGTTACAACGTCGATCACGGGGCCGACATCATCGACATCAACATGGGTTGCCCGGCAAAGAAAGTCTGCAAGGCCTGGGCCGGCTCGGCCCTGATGCGCGACGAAGCCTTGGTCGAGCGTATTCTCAAAGCCGTGGTCGCGGCGGTTGATGTACCGGTCACGCTCAAGATTAGAACCGGCTGGGCGGCCGGGCAGCGCAATGCGCCAGCGATCGCCAGGATTGCCGAAGACTGTGGCATTGCCGCCCTGGCCGTGCATGGCCGAACCCGCGACCAGAAGTATGAAGGCCATGCCGAATACGACACCATTGCCGGGATCAAGCAGGACATCGGCATTCCAGTAATGGCCAATGGCGATATCGACTCACCGGTCAAGGCCAGACAGGTACTCCGACAGACGGGTGCCGATGGCCTGCTGATTGGACGCGCAGCGCAGGGCCGCCCATGGATTTTTCGCGAGATCGCGCACTTTCTGGCCAGCGGCGAGATTCTGCCGCCCCCCTCCCCCACCGAGATATGTGCCCTGCTGATCGAGCACCTGCAGGCCCTGCATCACTTCTATGGCGAGCAGGCGGGTGTGCGCATCGCGCGCAAGCACCTGGGCTGGTACGCCAAGAACCGACCCGAAAATGCTGCCTTTCGCGCCGTCGTCAACCGCGCCGACAGCGCCGCTGAACAAATCGAGCTTACCTGCCGGTACTTCGAACAGCTTGCTCAAGCCGAGGCAGCCTGAGCAGGCAGCCTACCAGCTCAACTCCACGTTCCACCTGACCTGCTTGTCATCGACACCGCGGGCATCCTCGACATGCTCCCAGGAGGCAGACATGCTGGCCTCGACCTGGGGAAGCTTCTCGACCAGCCACTGGCTGAAGTCAAGCAGCAGGGAGACCCGCTCCCGTTCAACCGGGGTGGCAAGGGGAACAAACCATAGCGGATCATTGGCATGCAGCCAGCGGGCCGTCAGAGCAACCAGGCCAAGCTGGCGGCTCAGCATCAGATTCATCGCCCAACGCGAGCCGGCTGGCAAATCATCGGCCAGTTCGTCCGGCTTTTCAGCCTGGCGCCAGGCCATGTCCAGCCCCATTCGCCAATCGGATCGCGCAAACTGCTGGCTAAGGCCAAGCTCGTAAGCCGGCTCGATCGTGGCCAGTCCGACCTGCCCCCACTGCGAGAGCACTCGCTGCAATCGCAGCCCGCTGTCCAGCCCCTCGCCCCAGCGCCAGACCAACTGCTGAGAGCGAGCCTCGAGCTGGCTGACGCCACGTGCCGGCGAATGAACCAGGCAATTTCGTCCGCTCAGATCCAGAGCGCCGTCGCCTCCCACCATCTCGACCAGCGCGGGCAGGCGCAAGTTCGCCTGCAGATAGCAATCCAGCGGCTGACCGGAAAGCAGCATTTGCCGGGGCGGGCTCCAACGCAAGTCCAGCGCAAGATAGTCGGGGTTCCACTTCAGCTGAGCCGCCTGGCTCTCCGACCTGGACTCGCCATTGGCTGACCAGCTCAGCGCCTGCTGATTGCGGAAATCCAGCTGGACCGGTGCCCCCAGCGCCGAAGGCAGCTGGAAGCGCAGCGACTGACTCAATGACTGTCTCCCCAGCTCGGCAGGCAGCGCCGTTGCCTGGTAATCACCAAGCAGTCCATCGGCAAGCACGGTCGAACGCAGCGAATAGCTGGCATCGTAGCTGACGATTTCATCAGCCCCGAGCTTGATCCGGCTGTAGAGGAGATTGTCCAGGGCCGCTGTTCGACCATCGAGCAAGCTGCCCGCCTCCAGTTCAACCAGGCCGCCACCATCGGCTGCCGAACCGCCTTCTTTCAGCGGCGCACCAGCGCAGCCGGCCAAAGCCATAGGCGTCAGCACGGCAAAAAGCACGAGCAATCGCATCGAAGTCACTAAAAAAACAACAATTCCTGACCCAGCCTTCAAACATAACGCCTCGCGGTCGGCAGGGCAAG
>REEQ01000020.1 GCA_007695005.1 Wenzhouxiangellaceae bacterium
GCCATCAATGCCAGCCATGCCAATCCATCAAATCCAAACCCAACTTCAATCCCCCTCCGACCTCCGACCTCCGACCTCCGCCCCTACAACCACCCGTTCTGGCGCGCTATCCGGGCGGCTTCAACCCGATTGCCGGCCTGCAGCTTGCCGATGGCCTCGGACAGATAGTTGCGGACCGTGCCTTCGGACAAGTGCATCTTCTCGGCAATGCCAGCGCTACTCAAACCTTCGCCGGCCAGGCGCAGGGCTTCGCGTTCGCGCCCGGTCAGCGGGCTTTCGGCAGACCAGGCTTCGGCGGCCAGTTCCGGGGCGATCTCGCGACCGCCAGCGTGGACCTTGCGAATGGCGCGAGCCAGGTCTTCGGCCGGTGCGTCCTTGAGCAGGTAGCCGCGCACGCCCGCATCCAGCGCCCGCCGCAGGTAACCGGGACGGGCAAAGGTGGTCACGATGATGACCTTGACCTGCGGACAGTGCGCGCGAATCCAGCCGGCCAGGTCCAGGCCGCTCATTTCCGGCATTTCGATATCGGTCAGGACCACGTCCGGTGCATCGGACTCGATCTGCGCCTTGGCCTCGCACCCATTGCTGGCCCGGGCGATGACCTGAATGTCCGCTTCCATGTCCAGCAGGGCGGCCAGCGCACCCAGCACCATGGCCTGATCCTCGGCCACCAGCACGCGGATCATGCAGCCTTCTCCGTCATCGCCTGCGGCACCCGCGCCAGCAGGGTGCAACCTTGCTGGAAGTCGAGGCTGAGTTCACCGCCGATGGCGGCCAGGCGCTCGCGCATGCCGGTGATGCCGTGGCCCTCGGCGCTCGGACTGCCGCTGCCATTGTCGACCACGCGCATGGACCAGCTCCCGGCACCACGTTCGAAATCGATCCGGCACTGACTCGCTCCGGAATGACGAATGACATTGGTCACCGCCTCGCGCAGCACCATGGCCAGCACCTGGCCGACTTCGCGCTCGATATCAGGGATGTCGTCGACCTCGGCGCTGATACCGCTGGACTCCAGCACCAGGCGCGCACTGGCGGCTTCGGCGGCAAGTTCCGGCGCGCGCCAGCCGGAAACCGCTTCACGCACCTGGGCCAGGGCATCGCGACCGACCGCTTCAACCGCCTTCATTTCGATCGCCGCCTGCTCTGGGTTGGTGTCGACCAGGCGTCGGGCCAGCTCGGCCTTGCGCACCATCACCGCCAAGGTGTGGCCAAGCAGGTCATGCATGTCGCGGGCGATGCGCTCGCGCTCGGCCTTGCCGGCCAGGCGCCTGACCTCCTGCTGGCTGAGCTTGATCTCGGCGTTCTTCTTCTGCATTTCGGTGAAAAAGACGTTGCTCAGTCCGACCAGCAGCGGCATCAGAATGCCCATGATGAAAAACGGCATCGGCAGCGAGTAGAACCAGAAAATCCCGGTGATGGCAACAATGACGCCGGCAAGATGGATCAGTCCGGCGCGCACCGAACCAAAGCCCGGGGCAAAGGCTGCCGCGTAGACCGCGAAGGTCAGCGCCGACGGATTGTAAGGTGTCAGCAGCGCGCACAAACCCACCATGGGCACGGTGCCCAAAAGCAGATTCCAGCCACTGAGACGCAGGGTCCAGAAATACAGCGGCAGAAAAACGACAATGCTGGTCAAGGTTGGCAGCCAGAACTCGCGGCCACCCGCCCCCAGGGTCAGCGGAAAGAACAGGAAGCCCAGGTAGACCAACCAGGCATAGGGCAGCCGGCCCAGGTCATCATCCGGCGGCAACAGAACGCGCTCGATGCGCTTGAGCAGGTAACGAATATCCATGGCAGTGCTCATTCCAGACGAACCTCGGCCAGATCGAACGCGAACTCACCCAGCCCCGGCCCGGCGACAAACACCAGGCCGCTGATGGCGGCCGGATCTGCGCCGGCAAAGCCACTCAGCTTCAGTTCGAACGACTGCCACTCGGACCTTGTGCTCACCGTCTGGGTCGCCGGCATGGCGCCCAGCGCCGGGCTGAAGACCATCACCCTCAGCTCGGCAGGTTCACCGCGCGCCTTGAAGTGCAAGGTGCTGAACCCCGACAGGTCTACCGGGGTCATGGGCGTGCTGCCCGGGGAGAACATCGCGCCGGCCCACGGCCAGCCGAATCCGCTGCGAATCTCGCCGCGCAGGCGAACCCAGGCCAGGTTCTCGTCGCCACCCGACTGCATCTCGACCACCGAGTTGCCGCCGGCCATCTGGTCGTCGGTGGGCTCCCAACCCAGGCCGAATTCGGCCCCGGCAGCTTCCGGGCGAAAGTCACTCAGGCGGCCATGCGCCGGCACTGGGGCCGAATCCACGGTGTCGGCCTGTACTCGTGCCACGGGCTGACCTGCCTGCCAGATGGCATGAATGTCCAGGGTGGCGGAAATGTCCTCGCGCGGATCGCCGTCGATCACCAGCAGGTCGGCGCGGCGCCCCGGCTCGAGCAGGCCGCGATCGTCCAGCCCGAAGTGCCGGGCCGGTAGCGCCGTGGCCGCCGCCAGCGCCTCGCTGGTGCTTAAACCCGCTTCTATCAGCAGCGCCAGCTCGCGATGCAGGCTCAAGCCATGGGCCGTGCCGGGATTGGGCGCATCGGACCCGGCGAGGATCGGAATCCCGGCTGCATGCATGGCCCGGACATTCTCCAACACTCGCTGCCTGAGCACCGGATTGCGCGGTCCAGGCCAGCGCTGGGCCAGGCTGCCGCGCTGCTCTGCCGACAACCAGGGCCCGATGCGATCATCGTTCTCGATATCTGTGCCGACCATGCCGGCAACACTCTCCATCACCACCAGGGTGGGAACGATAAAGCGGTGATCGGCAACCATCAACGCCAGCAAGGCATCGTCGGCAGGCTGATCCGCGAAGATGTGGACCAGCCCGTGGGCGCCTGCAGCAATGGCCCAGTGCGCCGTTTCCAGCTCGCTGACATGGGCCACCGGCTTAAGGCCGACTTGTTCGGCGGCCGTGACCAGGGCAGCGACCGTGTCGCGGTCGAGGCTGGGCATGCGCCAGTTGCCCATGCCGCGCTCGATGATGATCTTCATCCAGTCGCTGCCGGCCTCCTCGATGGTGCGCGCAAAATCGGCAGCATCGGCCGGCCCGGTAACCGGCGGCGGGGTATAGCCATACTGGGTACCATGGCCGCCAGGGGCAGTAGCCGGTGGGCCCGAGGCAAACAACTGCGCGCCCGCTGCCTGGCGCAGGGTTTCGATCAGGGCCGAGTCATTGGCCTGGTCCAGCACGGTGGTAACGCCGAAGTTCAGGGCATCGACCAGGGCCGTGCCGAAAGCGTGGACATGGGCATCGATCAGCCCGGGCAGCAGGGTACGATCGCCCAGGTCCAGCAGCGGCAAATCGGCGGCCGGCTCGAAATCGCTGCCGACGCGACTGATCTGGCCGTCGCGGACCTCGACCAGCCCGGGAATCAGCCATTTGCTGCCGGTAAACATCCGCTCGGCGCGCAGGGTGAAATCGGACGCGGGCGGAGCAGTCACTGCATCGTCGGCGTGAGCGCCGGCAGGTGAGTTCACTTCTGGCACCGGCAGCAACAACCAGCCCAGGGCCAGGGCGACAAGAATCGCGGCAACAGTGATCATCGGCTTCATGACTTGCCCTCCGGCCGGCGCAGGCCGGGCATGGCCAGGGCGACGGCAAGAATTGTGACACAAAGCAGCCAGAACACCGGACAGGCCGGACTGGCGGCCTCGATGCCTGCGGCCTGGCGACCCAGTTCCGCCAAATGATAGGGCGGCATGGCCGGCGCGATGGACTGAATCGCCGACGGCATCATCTGCAGCGGAAACCACAGCCCCGACAGCACGGCCGAGCCCAGGTAGGCGATATTGACGATGGCCATGGCGGCACGCGCATTCAGCCAGGCGCCGAAAGCCAGTCCGAGCGCCGATGCGGGAATGACCGCCAGCACGCCGACCAGCGCCAGCAGGGCCCAGGCGCCGCGCTCGAGCCGAACGCCGCCCAGGGTAGCGGCTACGGCGAACAAGGCCACGACCACGACCAGGGCAAAAATCATCGCCCCCAGCGTCCGGGCCAGCATCATGACCGGCACCGGCAGCGGGCAGGCCTGCTTCAGGCGCAGCCAGCCCTGGTCACGATCGCTGGCCAGGCCAACCCCAAAGGCAAACAGACCCGGGCCGAACACGCCGAAAATGGTGAAGTTGACCAGCAGGGTGGCGGCCGCTTCCGGCGTGTTGGCAAACGGCAGGACCACGGCGAACATGGTGTAGAAGCCGACTGGAAACAGCAGGGTCGGCACGCTGAATGCCGGCATGCGGACCAGGTTGCGCCACTCGGCCAGGGTTTCAAAGGCCAGGGCTCGGGCCAAACGGCGTGAGCTGGCCTGAAAGCCCGAGCGTGGAAGGATTTCGGTCATCGTGTTCATGCGGCTTGCTCCAGGGTCAGGGCGGAAAGGGCGTCTTCGAGGCTGGTCGGGCGAACCTCCAGCTCGGCCAGATCAGGGTCGGCGTGCAGCAGACGAGCCAGCAGACGTTCCGGCTGGGTGCTGAGCAGGCGGCAGCGGCCGCCAGAGAGCTCGAAATCTGTACCCGCCAAAAGCTCGCTGAGAGCGACCTGATCAAGGCGGGTGGCGAAGCGCATTTCGCTGCCGGACAGGCGCGACTTGATCTGCGCCGGCGCATCACTGGCCAGCACCCGACCGCGATCCAGCAGCACGACTTCATCAGCCAGCCGGTCGGCTTCTTCAATGTAGTGAGTGGTCAGCAGCACCGCCGTGCCTGCATCACGCAGGCTCTGGACGGTTTGCCAAAGCCGGGCCCGGGCCTGCAGGTCCATGCCGTTGGACGGTTCATCCAGCAGCAGCAGACGCGGGCGTCCGACAATCGCCAGCGCAAACAGCACCTGCTGCTTCTGCCCGCCCGAGAGGCTGCCAAAGCGGCGCCGCGCCAGCGCTTCGATGCCGGCCCGAGTCATGGCCTGGTCCGGCGTCATGGGGTCTAGATGGTAACTGGCAAACAGCTCGACCAGCTCGGCCACGCTGAGCAATTCCGGCACCCCGGAGTTCTGCAACATCACCCCGGTCAGGCTGCGCGCCGCCAGGCTGCCGGGACGCTGGCCGAACAGGGCGAGCGAGCCCCGGTTCGGTTTGACCAGGCCGAGCATGGCCGACAGCAAGGTGGTCTTGCCGGCGCCGTTCGGCCCCAGCAGGGCCAGCAGCTTGCCGGCTTCCAGGGTCAGGCTGACCCCGTCCAGGGCCTTGACCGCCCGGTACTGAACGCCCAAGCCCTCAATGACAACCGCAGGCTGGTTCGACATGTGCTACTCCTTGGGAGATGATTCGTCCGATGGAGTTGCAGTTTGCCGGGGTGCGGTGCCGCGCCCCAGTCACGTTGATCAGGACTTTGATATGACAGTTGTCACGGTTGGCCGGATTGCTGGCGCTGCCGCGTAATTAAAAAAAAAGGTCCAGGATGGAGCAATCTGTGCGAGCTTTACTGATCGTTATTCCTTTATTGATCGGCTTCAACGCGCAAGCGATGCCGGAACGACATACAGAAACCCTGGGCGACGAGACCTTCGATGTCTGGCATTTCGGCAGTGACGACTTTCGGCTCTACTGCAAACAGCCCTGCGAGGCCGACGAAGCATCTGTGCAGGCCTACTACATGAATTTCCGCAGCTACCTGCCCGATCTCATCGATTGGCATGGCGTCGACGTGGTTGAGGAGCTCAAGCCGGTCGAAATGCATCTGAACGAATCCTCTATTTGCCCGTTCCTGAGCGGGGCGGCAGGCTACGCCAAAATCGGGTATCACCGCGGCTTCGAAAATGCGCGAGGTGTCAGTTGCCTTTTCGAAATCGAGCGCGGCGAGGACCTGGCCGAGCGAAACCATGTGCTGTCACTGCATGAGTATGCCCACATCATCTTGTTTCACCGGCACCAGTGGTCATACGAGTACTTCACTTTCTGGTCTTCCTGGGAGCTGGTGGAACCAGATCACCCATTGGCCGACCCTTGCGACGACTGGTACGGACAGTTCGACTTCACCCGCCCGATCCATCACCTGTGTCGGGATTTCGGCCTCGACAAGTCCGTTGTTCGGGACTCCCTGATCGAACTTGATCGGCGCTTCCGGGCCAACGAGGGATTCTTGAGCAACGCCTACCCCGGTGGCCAAACCACGACCCTGGCCGAAATGCGAGGTTTGTTCGACGCGGCCCTCAACACAGATACAGCCGCAGCATTTGTTGCCGGTGGTGTGCATGCCGAGCTGATTGGGGTCGACTTCTCAATCGGCTCCCAAGCCGCAAGCTACTCGGCCGTGGATGGACGCATCCAGATCACGGTGCCGGAAGGTGCCCTGAGTGAAACCATGGAGCTTCGGCTGGACAAGCCCGGTTTGGCCGGAGGGTTCTTGCCTCCAGTCTACTTTCCGCGCATCTTCGCCATTGCCCTCGAAGATGGAGATGATAGTGATGTCGGGTCATTGGACTTTGACCGCCCGCTGCGCTTTGCCATTCAACCTGAAAGCTTTCACCTGAACAACAGACCACACGCCGACTACCACCTGGTTCAGGAGTTCAGGCAGCCCGGCGGCCAGAGCTACTGGCGGCCCATTGAAGGCTCCGGCTTTGACCCGGACACCGGTATGGTAGTCGGCGACATCAACGGCACCGGGCGCTTTGCTTATGGCCCGAAATTCCGGGGACCTGCCGGAATGTTCTTTGATCCTGCATTCAACGGCCATGGTTTCGACATTCAGATGGTGGGAGATGAGCTGTTCGTGATCTTTTTCACTTACGATCTGGATGGCCAGCCGTTCTGGCTGCTTGGCCATGCGCCGCTTGGCAATATTCCGCTGCGCAGCCACTCGGCAGTCGAAATGGACCTCTGGAAATACCGAAACCCGGATCATGACGGTTCCCTGGAGGGGAGCGTGGCAGGTCACCTGCAACTGCAATTCTTCGGCGGCTGGGATGCCGCAGGCTGGAACATTCGGGCTAATGCCATGGTCAGCCTGGACGGCATTACAAACGATGCGGACGTTCACATGGCCCTGGAACCACTGGGCTTCGGCAATGCCGTGGGCGCGGACAAGCAGGTCACCGGACACTGGTTCGCGCCAACGGACTCAGGCTGGGGGCTCACCATCGATCGCAAAGGCGAGACGGAGGTGGCCGTGGCTTATTTCTATGATGCGGACGGCAACCCCCGCTGGGCGCTAGGCAATCGCGAAATCAACGAGCCGGTCACGCAAGTGCTTGCCTTCGAGGGCTACTGCCTGAGTTGCCCACCCATCACTCCCTCGTTTGATGTCTCCGGGACAGTGGCCCTGGACTTCGACAGCAACGGGCGCAGCGGAACGGTCGATCTTGACGTTGCCTGGCCAGCCACAGCTGATCAGCGGTGGCACCGGCCAAATGCCACCCTTGCACCCTTGAGCGATCCACCCGAGTTTCGATACATACCGGAGTCAACTGCCGCAGGTGCAGCCGAGCGGACGGCACTCGGCCCGCCAGCGCAGGCAGACGCATTCGGCGGCAAGCTTTGGCACATACACGAACCAAACTGCCTGCACCTGCACCACCCCGATTTTCAACTCGGCGTCAGCAACATGCAACGCTGATCGTCAGTGTTCATGACTTGCTGGAAGGTCTGACAGCAAGGAAAGAAATGTTGGAAAGGCATCGGTTTCCGCGTCGTAGGCCGCTGACTGGGCGATCTGGCGAGCACCGACGATACCGCTGTCGAAGCGAATACCCAGCCACTGGCCGAGGTAGCCGGAGTGCGAGGCGCCGACCAGCTGCTCGTTCTCGTAGTCCAGAAACCAGAGCAGGCCGATGCGTTGCGAGTGCTCGCTGCCTGGCTGGAAACTGTCTTCGAACCAGGACGGGTCGATCAGCTGTTGATCACCCCACCGGCCTCGGTTCAGGGCCAGTTGGCCAAGAACAGCCAGGTCGGCAGCGTGCAGCGACAAGCCGGCCATGCCGTGCGGAGTGCCGGCCCGGTCCTTGACCCAGGAAAAGCGCTCGATACCAAGCTTGCCAAACAGATCGTTGGCAAGGAATGTTTCCAGCGGCTGATCGATCACTTGCACAAGCACGCCGGCGAGCAGGTTGGTCGCATTGTTGCTGTAGGCCACACTCGTGCCCGGCTCGAATTCCATAGGGGCATCCAGGGCAAACTGCACGAAGCTGTCACTCTGGTAAATCGGGCCGGCCGGCTGGCCGCGATCCAGGCCGGAGCTGTGGGTCATCAGTTGTCGCAGGGTAATGCCAGCGCGCTGCTGGTCATCGGCCCATTGCGGGAAGTAGTGGTACACAGGCGCATCGATGGTCTCGATCTTGCCAAGGGTCACCAGCCTGCCGATGATGAGCTGCAGCGCGACCTTGGTCACCGACATGGTTTCAATCGGGTGCGGCTCCGCGCCCCGAAACCACTCGCCGACCAGCTCTCCGTCATGCAGCAGGGCGAGGGCGGTGGTAAAGCTGGCCTCGGCCAGGGCAAGCAACGCGTCCAGTGCCGCTGCGTCGACCCGATCCAGGCCTGGACCAGTCCGCACCAGTCTCAGCGGCTGCTCACGCAGCGCCCGAAGCCCCTCCTCTGCCTGCCTGAGCATGTCAGCAGCGAGTTCGCTGCCGGCGCGGTACAGGCGCATGTCCAGCTCACTGGTGGGAAAACGGAGGCTGCCGCTGATCTGGTCGCCGTCCACACGCCCTTCCAGTACCACAGCACCTTGCATGGCCACCAGGCTCAGCCTGTCGCCAGCGAGCTCGACCCGATCCGCGGGCACCCGAGCGCCGCCCTCGCTGTGCAGCACGACCGTGGCCTGCCAAGACTCGTCTTCCTGATCAAGCTCGACATCGAAACGCATCGTGCCCGAAGGTGGCTCGAAGGTGCCCTGCCAGAGACCGGCAATTGACGCCGGATCAAGCTTTGGAGCAGCTTCAGCCAGCGCATGACCGGCAACGAGCATCAAAAAAACAACAAGAAAAAAGCGCTTCATCTGACTTCCTCACAGTGAACCTTCAAGCATGATGATGGATGTCAAGGCTGCTGTCCTGTGCCGGATGTCATTGGTCAGGAAGAGCGAGCAGGACAATTGCATGGACGAGCGGGCATAATTCCAACGGGCTGGAATTCATGTTCAGGAAATGGTCGAATCGGCGATTGCGGCGACTGAGCTCGTCAAGCATTTCGGGGCGACTCGGGCGGTTGACGGGGTGAGCCTGAGTGTGGCCCAGGGTCAGGTGCTGGGGCTGCTGGGGCCGAACGGCGCCGGCAAGACCACGACCGTGCGCATGCTTGCCACCCTGACCGCGCCAGATTCGGGCACGGCCCGTGTCGGCGGCTTCGATATCGTTGATCAGGCCCACCAGGTACGCGGCCTGATCGGCCTGACCGGGCAGTTTGCCTCGGTCGACAATCGCCTGACGGGGTTTGAAAATCTGCTGCTGATTGCCCGCCTGCTTGGGCAGCCCCGAAAAAAATCTCGCCATATTGCCCGCACACTGCTGGAGCGCTTCGAACTGGCCGATGCGGCCGACCGGCCCGTCCAGGGCTATTCCGGCGGCATGCGCCGCAGGCTGGACCTGGCCGCCAGCCTGGTCGGCAACCCGCGCATTCTGTTTCTTGACGAACCGACCACGGGACTGGATCCGCGCGCCCGCCGTCAGCTCTGGGAACTGATTGGCGAACGGGTCGCCGAAGGCACAACGGTACTGCTGACTACCCAGTATCTGGAAGAAGCCGACGCCCTGGCCGATGACATCATGGTCATCGACCACGGCCGGGTGATTGCCAGCGGTACCCCGGAAGCGCTGAAGCGGCAAATCGGAACCCGCACGCTGGAGATTCGTCCGGCCTCGCCCGATGCGCTGGCCGCCACGGCGGCGATAATGACCGAACTGGCCGGAATCGCACCCGAGCAACAGGGCGGCAGGCTGAGCATTCCAGCCGGAGACCCCGCGCTGCTCCCGGCCCTGGTTCGACGATTGGACCAACACGGCATCGCGCCGGCCGAACTGCAGCTGCGATCGGCCAGCCTGGACGAGGTGTTCCTGGCTCTGACCGGGCAAGCATCAACAGCCAACGACGAGACCCTGGAGGATAAGCGATGAGCGGTATCGGTCTCATTGATGGCCTGCGCCAGACCGGCAGCCTGGCCTGGCGGGCGATCGTGCAGCTCAAACGCAACCCCTGGGAGCTGGGCGACTACAGTTTCCAGCCGGTCTTGTTCCTGTTGCTGTTTGTCTACATTTTTGGCGGCGCCATCGCCGGCTCCACCGATGCCTACCTGACCTTCATGCTGCCGGGCATCGTGGTCATGAACATGATGTTCGTGACCGTCTATGTCGGTCACGGCCTCAATACCGACCTGACCAGCGGCTATTTCGACCGGCTGCGCGCCCTCCCCGTTGCGCGTTGGGCGCCGCTGGCCGGGCGCATCACGGCCGACCTGGTCAAGCAGGGCTGGTCGATCGTGCTATTGCTGGGGCTGGGCTGGCTGATGGGTTTCCGGATGGACAATCCGATCTGGGGCCTGGCCGGCATGGTTGTGTTGGTTCTGATCTTTGCCTTGGCCTTTTCCTGGGTCTCGGTGCTGGTCGGCGTGGTCGCGCGCGACCCGGAACATGTCCAGCTGTTTGGCTTTACCGCCTTGTTTCCCATCACTTTCGTCAGCAATGTGTTCGTTCCAGTAGAAACGGTGCCGGAATGGCTGCAGGGGGTGGTCATGGCCAATCCCGTATCGGTACTGACCGACGCCTGCCGCGGTCTGCTGCTTGGCGGGCCGTGGCTGGGATCAGCGCTGATCACGTTGCTCTGGGCCGCGGCCATCACGGCGGTGTTTGCTCCGCTTTCGGTGTGGGCGTTGAAGCGGAGGTTGAGGTGAGGAGGGAACGGTTTGCGGAAATGCATTCGCCAGTGAGGATACCTTTCCAGGCAGCAAATCAGGGACCTTCGAATCGGTCTTTGTAGATCGGGTCGGAGAGACCTTGCGGGTCGACCAGCTCGAATTCTGCCTGCAGCAAGACCGTGATGGTGACGGTACTTTCAAACGAGGTGCT
>REEQ01000175.1 GCA_007695005.1 Wenzhouxiangellaceae bacterium
GCCGCGCACGAGCCTCGGCCTCCGTCTGACTGCGCCAGCGCTGTTGAAGCACCAGATAGCGAAACAACATGGCCGTGGCCACCGCGGCAATTGCCGTATTTCTTATCACGAACCAGGTGGCAGAAAACTCGATAGCCCAGGCAGGAAATATCCAGACGACCAGAACGCTGTAAATGGCCGTTACCGCCGGCAATAGCAGCAGGCCGGAAATTGCCAGCCATGCGCGCCAGGACCGGGAGTCGAACGTCCTGGCGACAAAGCAGATCAGGGGTACCGCAGTGAGAATGACCCAGGCAACAAATAGCGATCCCAGCCCAAACTGCAAAGAAAAAGCAGCGAGATCGCCAGCAGAAGACAAAGCGAACACAAAAGCCAGCGCTACGCCCGCCGCAATGAGGGAAAACAGCCCCCGGACCGAGCAAAATTCCGGATTCTGAACTGCCGGCACCTCGTTCAGGGAAAATCCTTTCCGATGGCCATGGGCAGGAACACTCAGGCTGGCAACTCAGACGCTGACCAAGCCTTGGCCCGGTCAGCAGTGGGCCCCTGCTTATCGGTCCTTGATAACCAGGCTTCTAACGACAGGCACTTCGCGCCTGCTGGTTTCCGGATCAACCTCCAGAAGCACACGAACGCCGGCGCGCAGGCGCGGCTCCTGACCCGATAGGGTCCTGATGCCGGTCTGATCGGTCACAAGATACTCCTGACCATCAATGACCAGATGCCCGGTTGACGCGTAGTACATGCTCACCTCGACGAAGTCTTCGTCTGAAATGACTGGCACCGTCGCCACGGAACTGCCTTGGACCAGCAAATTGAGCGAGCCTGCGATCAGACAGACCACCGCCAGATTCAGTAACTTCCCGATCATTGACTTTTCTCCAGATTGTCCACGCGCCTGGTACTCACCAGCAATCCCCAACGGCCAGGCCGCCGGAATTGCCGCGAACTCCCAGATGGTTGAGTGTCAGGTTGCCGCATACATCGCTGCTCTGTTGCCCCACGCTTTGGGGAGTCGCAGTAACAGTGAAGGTGTTGGCTGCTGCCGCCACCGTGATCTGGTAGCGACCATTGTCGGTGGTACGGCCAGTGATGGCGCAGTTGTTGTAGGCATTGGTCCGAGTGAAACAACGCTCGAACAACTGCGCAACTTCCATCATTTCGGCCTGGACCGCGCTGCGATTCGACTCGATGACGTGACGCTGGTAGGCAGGGTAGGCAATTGCAGCCAGCACCCCGATGATCACCACTACGATCATCACTTCGATAAGGGTGAATCCGCGATCACTGCCAGGCAAAGTCTTCCGTTCTGCAGGCATGAATTACTCCGATTGTAGCCAGTGGAATCGACGACCGAACTGATAGTCAGCAGCCTCTTCACGAGACTCTTCGTCCTCGAAGCAGAAGGTTTCACCGGCAATATTGATGCAAATTTCCGGTAGCGGGAAATCGTCCGGGTCCGTGGGGTCGCCGGGTGGTGTACCGATGCCCTCTGCGCCGCCGGCAACGAAGACCGAAGCACGCGCCGGCGCTCCTTCGATGCTGCGTATGGCTGCTCCGAACTCGCCGAGACCCGCGACGGGGAAGGCCCCCTGACCACTGCGCAAATCCATGACATACAAGTCGTTTACGCCGCCGGCCGTGCACAGATCCTCAGTCGGCGAGAATGAGCTGAAGACAACCCGATTGCGAACAACAAAAGGCGGGAACAGCGAGCGATGCCCGCCCGGCAATGCCACATACCAGCCGCTATTGCTGCCACCTTCGGTCACTTCGGCCTGCTCACCTGTCGATGAACCCGAGAATGTCCGATTGGCCAGGCTGGCGCGCGTCAGATTGGGCGCACTGCCCTCGGGATTGAGATCATGCAATGCATAGAAATACTGAGTAGGAATATCGACCCGGTCATCACCAATGGCAAAGAATTGTCCGGTACCAAAAGAAACGATGAAGCCGTTACCACCTGACTGCGGGTAGCTCAGATCAGGAGCTGCGGTAATCGGGCGGTCACCGTTGAAGACACGGGCCGGCGAGCTGCCCAGCGAATCCAGGTCGAAGCGCCATAGATCGCCCTGCAGGTCGCCTGCGTAAACCCAGCGATGATGCATCTCTCCCGGCCGATCAAAACCGAGACGCAGGTCGGACAGGCCGTTGGGGTTGGCAGCACTGCCGCTGCCGGCCTGGATATTGGCCAGCAAATTGCCGTTGGTCAGGTCAAAAACCAGCAGGCGGGAGTTCTGATTCGGCGAGTTGTAGCCGTTACCGACCACGACTACCCAGCGGTAGCTATTGGTTCCCGTACGGATACGTGCGACCTGCGGCGCGGAGAAGGTATAGCCCAGGTCATTACCCGCAGCCCCGAGATCCTCAGCCGTCCGCTCCCAGAGCAAAGTTGGCAAGGTATTGCCGGAGCCGACATTGGTCACATCCAGGGCATAGATCGAGCGCCCGCCCGCGCCCAGCGACCCGACCAGCACGGTACGCCAGCTGCCGCCAATACGCGCATCGGCCAGCGAGGTCTTGCCATCCACAGTGTAGGTGAAGGCCGGCGAGGGTTTGGCCACATCATGCAAACGCGACCAGACACCGCGCGGCACATAGCCGAACAACTCCCGCCCTGCATTGCTACCCTGGGCACGGAAAGCATGCAATACCCCGTCGTTGGAGCCCACCCAGACCACCGGATCGCGGCTGGCCTTGGCCTGGACGAAGTTGTTGTAGGTGTCACCGCCACCCTGGCTTTCGGGCAGTCGGGCCCAGTCAAAATTGCGCTGACGCTGAACCAGAGGCTCGGAACCCACCACCGCACCGATCACTGTCGAGCGATTCTTGAACTGACCACCGTTTTGCAATTCCAGTGAGCGGTCACCGCGGATATAGTTGATCACCTGGGCCGACAGATCCGGATCGTTCAGAACGATCGCGTCAACCAGTTCCGAATTGCCGGTGGTGAAGTCACCGCCATCGGTAAACAGCGTTCGATCGCCCGGCGAAGGCAAGCGCTCGCTGGCCCTCCAACGCACCGTAGGCTCGGCGCTGCTCAGGTTGCTGACACCCTCGACCTCACCACTCCAGTCGGTTGGGTCGGTGATGGTCCTGAAGGCCAGATCATCGTCAAGCAGGACGGATCCGGATACTGTTGTGCCGAACTCGGCCTGAGACTCCTCGATGATCTGCTGAAACAACTGGTTCATGGCCGCCTGCAGACTGTCGAAGTCGTCTGCCATCAAGGGCTCATCCGTGCGACCCGCCTCGGCCAGCGTGCGCAGGGGCTCGTCCGGCATGCCCGGCAAATCACCTACTCCGGGCGGCAATGCAAAGCCGACTATGTAGGTCGGAACCCCGGCGCCCAGCTGAGCCTGGGTGGAGGTGTAGAACTCACTGATGGCGTCAGCGGCTTCCTGCAATGCCAGGGCTGGATTTGTCCCCAGCAAGGTGCCGTCGGCCCGAACCGTCGGCAATCCATCGGTAATCCAGATGGCAGCATTGACGCCGCAGGACTCGGGCAGGGAAGGAATGTCGGAAGACCAGCCCTGATTGACGCCGAAAGAAGGCGTTGCGGCACCGCCAGCGTTGTTGAAGTAGTCACGAGCTGTCCGCATCGTGCCCTGAAGCGGCGTCAGGCCTGCAGAGATCAGGGGCCACTCGGGGTCGACCAGAACGTTGCCATCGCCATCTTCCCAATCATGCCGCTGCGGCTGAAGCTTTGCTATCAAGGCGTCCCAATGCGCATCGTTCTCTGCATCCGTCCCGGTCAGCCCACCGATCGGTACGTGCAGATAACCCAGGCCGGGCGATGAGTTGGAACGCCACTCGATCTGGTTGAGCTGGGTAAACAGGGCGCGGGTACCCCACTCCGGGACTCCACGCTGGCGCATACTGTCGGTCAGCGTGATGCGCCAGGTCTGGCCGGCATTGTTGTAGCGGGAATTGAACCAGAGGCCGCTGTCCGGGTCCTGCTCCTGATTGCCCGCGCCAGGGTTGTTGATATGCATGTTTCGGAAGAAGTGATAAACCCGCATGCCACCGGCGAAGTTTCCGTTCCATCGAGCATAAGTCGTCAGGTCGGTAACCGGCGTTCCGAAGGCCTCGTCGCGATGATAGCCCGGGGCCGCATAGTTATAAAACACCCACACGCCGGGCAGAACCGGATGTTCTTCCCTGAAACGCTTGGTATCCGACATCAGGCTGCCGGTGAAACTCGGGTTATAGAAGGGAGGATTGGGCGTGGTCGCATAGCGCACATCGCCCGGTCGATGGACCAGACGCCACAACACGGTACCCGGACCGGTATCCTGAAAGCCCGGCTCAGCGAAGGCGTCGTTTCGCCATGGACTCGGCGGCTGCTGCTGGTAGGACAGCAAGCCCATGTTCACCGAGCCTCGATAGTTCTGAATCAAATTCAGACCAACGCTTTTGACAATGCTGGCCTTGCTGAACGGTGACCGGGCACCTGCAGGGCATTGCACCGGATCCATATCAGGCCCTGGCACACAGTTGTCCCAGTCCAGCGCAACTCGCCCCAGACTCAAGCCTTCCTGCATACTTTCCGATGTGTCCGGGATCAAAAGAATATTGGGCGGCTGTCCGGTGGACAAGGCCAACGGCTGCGGGGCGATATTAAGGGCGGCCTGGGCCGGGATCCCGGCCCACAGGGCCAACCCGGCGATGGTCAAGGTCAGGATGCTCTTGTTCATGGCTACGCTCCAGGCGTTCCAGCAATGGGCTTGATAAACACAACGCACCGATTGCGCTGTAAGAATGGGAAATCAATGGCAGCGGTCGCAGTCGGCCACAACCAACAAAACTCAGTCATCATCGTCGCCTCCGATTCCGAACCCCCGGAACAAGGGGCCGGAATAGACGGTCTGCAGCAGCACTCGGGAGGTATTGTTGGCCCCGAAACCTCGTCCAACAACCGCAATCACCTGGTCTTCGCGCGGCGAACCGAACCCTCCAGTGCCGGATGCATCACCTGCCTCGCGCGCCCGACCGGTACGATCCTGGCAGCGGTCGGTGGGAAGTTCGGATATGGTGAACTCGGCAGTGCCGTCAGCAACGGGAACATTGGTCCAGGGCAGTGCTGCCAGGCAGGCATCATTGAGTAGTGCATTGGTGCCAGCGCAGCCCAGGTTCTGTGGGCATGCCGCCGGCCAGACGGGGAACAGAACTTCCGCATCGGCCTCAAGCAGCGCGCGGTGATTGCGCTCGGCGGTACGAACAGCCAGCTCGGCAAGCTGGAAGGCATTGTTGCGATCGGCAAAGTTGCCGGCCATGCGTTCCTGCAGCTGGGTATTCTGCATCGACGCCAGGCCAAGCAGAGTCAAGACCAGCAGAAACATCAGGGCCAGGATCAGCACGGCGCCCTCCTGGGCCCGGCGCTGAACTGCGTTTTCCAACAACTGCGGGATGAACATCGCGATCAACCTCAACGGATTACGATACGGTTACGCACGGCAACCGCGTTGGAATAAACCTGGCGAACCCGGCGATCGTTGGCCGTGGCGGTCAGTCCCCCTTCAAGCACCAGGGTTTGCGCCTGGACCCGGCTGTCCACTTCTTCTGGCGAGGAAATGATCAGATTGAGATGAACAGCCTCTACGTTCTCCCACTCGTTGCCGGGAATATTGGCAGCGGAAAACAGCCCCGGATTATTGCGGACCCGATAAAAGATCTGCATGCTCTCCACGCCCTCGGCCAGTTCCTCGGCCACGCAGTTGGCATGCCCGGTCGTGCTGCAGTTGACCAGGCGAAACAGAGCCGTTCGTGGCCGGGCAGGAGTGGAGCCAGCGCTTTCAGCGACCACGTAATAAATCACCTGCGGCATGTACAGCTCCATCTGGTTCTGATACGGTGGCCAGACCCCGGGATGGCCCGGTGGAATCGCATTGCCGCCGCCAGCAGAACACTGCAGGGTATTGGCCGTGGACTTGGCCGTGTTGTAGCAGATATCGCCCAGCCCGGCCTCGCAGTTGACGGTCAGGAACGGGGTCTTTTGAGCAACGCCGCTGCTCGTCGACTTGCCCGCCTGGTTGCAGGTCGGAATATTCGGCATTACTTCACCCGACTTGCCGGATGTGCAACCGGTCAGGCCATCCAGGTTGGGCTGGATGGAGAACATGGCGAACACATCGCTGCCGGGCAAGGCCTGTACGATGGCATTGGCGCCGGTCAGCGCGCCGGGTAAACCAGTGGTGCCGTTGCTCCAGCTGCCGGCACCCGTGTCGCCGGTCGGCGGCAGGGTCAGATTGCCATTCAGCCCGGTTCCCGTATACTCCCAGCCCACCACCGGATCGGTGGTGAAAAAGGCGGCCAGGTCCGCAGTCGTGATATGGGATCGGATATCAACCTCGCGGTTGCCGCACAGCGGCTGCGAACCCGCCATGCGGATATCGCGATTGACGATCTCCAGCGCAAACCGTGCGCTCTCCTGGGCCCTGGCCAAGCCATCGGAAACGCTGTAAGTCACCCGGCTGGCAATAAACAGCTGGATCAGGGCCGCACCAATGACCAGGCCAATGATCATCGCGATCATCAGCTCGATCAGCGAGAAGCCACGCAGCGCACCCGGCCGGGCAATGGATGTTCTCAAGCTCATATCCTGCTCCTGACGACCACCTGGTTCTGACTGCTCTCACCGCCGTCACCCAGCCGGTCATCCGTCCAGTTCACGGTGACGGTCACGTTGCCATCGCCGCCCACGGCAATGTTCACGGTAAGACCGCCGGGAAAGTTGTTGCTGTAGCGTGGATCAGCGAAGCTGGCCTGCACCGCGCCGGCGTTCTCGCCAGCTCTGATACGGTCCAATGCATCGTAGGCATAGGCGGTGGCCAAGGTATGGTGATGCGAGCCCTGTGCGTTGGTCAGCGCCAGATTGTGCAGGGCAGCCAAGCCCAGCAACCCGACGGCCAGAATGATCACGGTGATCAGCACCTCAAGCAGGGTAAAGCCCTTTTGCAGCCGCATCATCATACGCAGACACCATCCATCACTTGCGAGCGCCCGGCGCGATTGGTTTCGACCATCCGCGCCAAAGCAGTGCCGGTGGTACAGTTGCTGCCCTGAACCCGCCACAGCATGCGCTGGCCGGCAGCAACGCTCTCTGCCGCCCCCAGCGAGTTGAATTGCACCCGCGTGGTGACGCCGCCGGCCTGAATCCGGGTCAGGATCACACCGGGCGGCGTTTCCACTTCCCATACCCGCAACACCGTACCGGTGTTGGGACCGCTGGCCACCCGGGCCACCCAGCCGCGAGCCCAGTCGTCTACCGCCGCACAACCTGGTGCCGCAGCGTTGCCGTTGTAAACGCACAGCTCTACCGATTCGCTGCGACGAACCGACTCGGAACGCGCGAAATTCAGCGCCGTGACCAGCTCGTTGGCCACACCGCTGACCCGGTTGTTCTGGATGAAGTTGGTGAAACTGGGAATGGCCACAGCCATCAAAACGATGGCGACCACCACCGTGATCATCAACTCAAGCAGGGTAAACCCTCGTTGTCGGTTCTTCATTTGGCGTGCCAATCCTTTCTCCACTTTTGAAGTCTAGCGCAAACGCGGATCAAGCTGAGCCGGCTTCCGACCAGCGGCACTCAGGTGCCGACAAACGGCAGTATCAGCCCACAAAAGCGGTGTTGTAGACTGCAGAGCCTGCCGACATATCAGCCTGAACCTCGTGAGCACCCTCCTGAACCGACAACGCGAAGTACCGCTGCCTCTGTTCCGCCACGGCCTGCTCATGGTGTTCGTCCTTTCAGGCCTGGCCGGCCTGATCTACCAGTCGGTCTGGGCCCAATATCTGGGGCTGATGCTTGGCCATGCAGCCTACGCCCAGGCCCTGGTCCTGGCCACTTTCATGGGCGGCATGGGCCTCGGTGCCTTCCTGGCCGCACGCTACAGCGCATCCTGGCGCAACCTGATACGCGCCTATGCCGGGGTGGAAGTGCTGCTGGGACTGGCCGGGCTTGTCTTTCACCTGGCATTTCTGCGAATCCATGCGCTGGCCCTGGACAGCCTGCTGCCACTGGCCCCCGGCCCCGCCAGCGCGGAGCTGCTCAAATGGGGTCTGGCCGCCGCGCTGATACTGCCGCAGTCCATTCTGCTGGGGATCAGTTTTCCATTGATGAGTGCCGGCATCATGCGGCGCCTGCCGGGCGAAAATGGGCGCATCCTCGGCAGCCTGTACTTCACCAACAGCATTGGCGCGGCGGTTGGCGCGCTGATCGCCACCTTCGTGCTGGTACCAAGAATCGGTCTGCCCGGCGCGGTCCAGTTTGCCGGCCTGCTCAACTTGCTGGTCGCCGTTGCCGCCTGGATGCTGGGCAGCGATCCGCACCGCCAGTCGGCCAGGGCAATTGGCCCGAGCCCGCCCCCGGCCAAGCACCGAGAACAGACGGCAGGCCAGAGCGCTGCCGGCAAGCTGCTGCGCCTGGTGCTTGTTGCCACAGCCCTGTCCAGCGCGGCCTCGTTCGTCTACGAGATCGGCTGGATCCGCATGCTGTCGCTGGCCGTTGGTACCACCCTGCATGCATTCGAGCTGATGCTGGCCGCCTTCATCGGCGGCATGGCCCTGGGCGGACTGTGGATCAGGAATCGGGCCGATCATTACGCCCGGCCGCTGGTGGCGCTGGGCTGGATCCAGTTGGCGATGGGGCTGAGCGCCGTCGCTTCACTAGCCGTCTATGCATCCGGTGCGTTCGAGTGGGTCGCCTACCTGATGGAGGCCCTGTCGCGCAGCGATGCAGGCTACACCCTTTACAATGTTGGCACGGCGGCAGCGGCCATCGTCATCATGCTGCCGGCCGCCTTTTTCGCCGGTGCCACCTTACCCTTGTTCACCAGTCTGCTGCTGCGGCGCGGGCATGGCGAGTCCGTCATCGGCAAGGTTTATGCCTGGAACACCTTTGGTGCCATTGCTGGCGTTTTCTTCGCCATCCATTTGCTGATCCCCGTTCTGGGTCTGCGCAATGCCATGCTCGGCGCGGCTGCCATCGACATGCTGATCGGCCTGGCCCTGATCCTGGCCCATTTCCAGTCCAGACGCGGTTGGCCGTCGGTCGCCGGGGCCGCAGCGCCCGCGGCACTGGCATTGGTGCTGGCCGCCACCCTGGTCGAGTTCGACCCGCGCCGTCTCGCCTCCGGTGTTTTTCGCAGCGGATCGCCGGCATTGGCAGACTCGATTGACGTGCTTTTTCTGAAGGACGGAAAAACGGCCAGCGTTGCCGTGTTCCAGGGGCCGGCTCCGAACCTGCGCTCAATCACCTACAACGGCAAAGTGGATGCTGCCCTGAGCATGAGCGAGAGCCAGCGACCGACTGCCGATGAGCCGACCATGGTCCTGGCCGCCGCACTGCCCCTGGCGATGCACGCAAACCCGCGCAACGTGGCCGTGATCGGCATGGGCTCGGGCTTGACAACCCATGTTTTTCTGGCCGATCCAAGGCCTGAGCGGGTCGAGACGATCGAGATAGAGCGGCGCATGATCGAGGGAGCGCGCCTGTTCGAGCATCGCGTCTGGCGCGCTTATGACGACCCGCGCTCGCATATGATCATTAACGATGCCAAGTCGGCGCTATCCTCGCGCCTTACGCGCTACGATGTGATCATCTCCGAGCCCACCAACCCGTGGGTAGCCGGAGTCGGTAATCTGTTTGCGACCGAATTCCATGAACTGATCAGCCAGCGCCTCACCGACGACGGGCTGTTCCTGCAGTGGATCCATTTGTACGAGATCGATGAGCACCTGGTCGGATCCGTTCTGGCCGCCATTACGCCGCATTTTCCCTATTTCCGTGCCTGGCTGGCAAACAGCTCGGATTTGATGATTGTTGCTTCCCGGTCTCCGCTGCGGCCGCTGGACCATGATCGCCTTTTTGGCGGTGAACTGGGGGCTGAAATGCGGCTGGCCGGCATTCAGTCGTCCGAGCAGCTTGCCCTGCGCGAGTTCGCCGACGGCGACTGGCTGCGTGCATTGAGCCGAAGCCTCGGAGCACCGGCCAACTCCTACTACTTTCCATTGCTGAGCCTCGAGGCGCCGCGCACACGCTTCCGTGGCCTGAACGCCGAGGCAATGATGAACCTGGGTGCCGAGCCTCCGATTGCCCGTCAGATCCTGGGCATAGGCCAGCCGTTACCGCATGACGATGCTGGCTCCGGGCTGGGGCACCTTCGAGCCGAGCACGAAACCCTGATCGCACGCCAGATGCTCGCCATTCTGCGCGGCGAGGCGAGCATTGCAAGCACAGCAACGCTGCTGACTCATTCGCTGTCCTTGCTGCGGCTGCGGTCGGCTGATTGCGAGCAACTGGCCGGTTCCAACGAACTGCTGCGATCCTGGCTGGTGCTTTACTCGGATCTTGCTGCTCGGATGCTGCCCTATCTTGACACCGAAGGTGCCCGGCCCTTGACCAGCGGACAAGACTGGTTGCTGTGCGAGCAACGCCCGGAGGAGGTGGTAGCAGTGCTCGAGCTTGCCGAAGCCCTGGCCGCGCGTGACCCGGGATCGGTGGAACTGGCCGCCAGTCGCTGGCTGGATCTGGTCCTGTCAAGCAACCTGCCAGACCTGGCCTTGAGCCGGCAGGCCTATCTGGCCGGCCAGGCCGCGCTCATTGCCCAGGGCAGAATTGACGAGGCGCGCCGGTTCAGAACTTTCTACGGCCCGGCCAGCGATGCTCAACTGACTGACGCGTTACTGTTCGAAACCCTGGGGCACTATCTGGACGAGCTGCGCTGAGCAGAAGCCAAGGCCTTGGCCGCCGCCGGTGGCGCGGACAGTCAGCTCAGAGCCCGGATTTCCGGATCAATGAAGCTGCTTGCTGAGGGGGTCTTGAAGTCGCGCCGGAGGCGCGGAGCCGAACGCTTAAGCGCCCGGCCCCCGGAAACTTCAGGAGCAGCGCTGTTACTTGCCGTAGCGCTTCTTGAACTTGTCGACGCGGCCGCCGGTGTCCATGATCTTGTGCTTGCCGGTGTAGAAGGGGTG
>REEQ01000106.1 GCA_007695005.1 Wenzhouxiangellaceae bacterium
ACGATTGGCGAGTGACTGATGCCCACCGATTCGCTCACTGCAGATTGAGCTGTATCCTTCCAGAACCCGGTTGCACCGAGTTGGCGATATTGTTCCAGCGCCAGGACTGGGTGCTGTTCGGTCGCAATGCTTCAACGTTGGAATTCGAGAACAGGCGGTAGTAACCGAATGCGGTGTACTGTCCACTGGCCGGAATGGTGCACGGGCAATCCTGCTGCGACTGCAGTCCCGCGTTAACGCGCGGCTGCACGGAGAAGTTGAAATTATTTCGAATCAGCGGAGCGAAAAAATTCTGATTGCCGAGTCGCCAGTTGATATTGAATCGGTAGCTGCCGCCATTGGCCGCTGTGATTGAATATGTGCCGACCATCTGTTCGCCAACTGGCTGTCCATTCGGGGTCGTTGGTCGATTGAGAATGTAGCGCACCGATGCATTGGGTGGCCCGCTGTAGGTGTACGACGTGGTTTGCTGCGCCGGGGCAGAGCCGACGATTTGCCCGTTGACCTCAATATTTACCGAGTAGATCAACGCATTATCAAACAAGAAGGTCGCGGTAACGCCAGTCCCTGTAGTCTGCCCACGGGCCCTGATCCCGAATTGGTAGGGTCCAGTGCCGCTCGGCGACCAATGCCGAACCTCGACATAATAGGTTCCAGGAGAGAGATTGCGCTGGATGAGGAAATTAAGTCCTGCACCGCTATCATCGTCTTCCGCAATAGCCGAGCAATTGGCGTTGAACAGGGTGCCGAAGGTGTCGGTCGACCCGGTCGTGAATAATTCAACGTTTGATGCCGAAACCAGGTCGAAGCGGAAAAAGTCGCGATCGTTGGCATGGTCGATTCGACCGTTGATCGTGTTTGTTTGTATCTGCCCGGATCCATAGTTGCCAAAGGTACCTGCCGGGGTTGCCGTGGCGCAGCTGTTGCCGTGATCATCCGTTCCTCCGCCACTCTGGCCTCCCCTTGCACGAACGCTCAATTGATAAGGACCAACACCACTCGAGCTCCAGTGACGCACTTCGACGTAATAGACTCCCGGCGACAGGTTGCGCTCGATCCTGAAGTTTTGAGCCTGACCGCTATCGTCATCCTGGGCGATGGGGGAGCAATTGGCGTTGAGCAAGGTGCCATAGGTATCGGTCGATCCAGTGGTGAACAATTCAACGGTCGCCGCTGAATTGAGCTGAAATCGGAAGTAGTCAAGATCACCACCGAAGTCGATTCGCCCCGAGCGATCGCGTTGCGTGCCCGCCGGAGTCGGCGAGATGCTTCCCAAATCAGTGGCCGTATTGCAGGTATTGCCGTGATCGTCTGTTTGGCCCTGACGCGAATCGAGCGCCGTGTGAGTAGTGCTGGCCAGCGAAAAAGCCATACCACGAGCCCCCGATGAGCCATAAGTCGGCCTTGAAAGGACCTGCACCGATGCATCGAACTCTCGCGAAATACAGAAGCCAGCAAAGCCGGAGGTGTTCTGCGAAGGATTGTGCCAACCACCCACCACGGCGCCGCCCTGGAATCCGCCGCCGGGACGATTCAGGTACGAGGTAAGTGCAGAAATGGCGTACGACCGGGTTCCCGAATTCGGCCGATAGCTCAACACGTAGAACCCCGGCCCGACATTGATGCTGGTGCTGTAGTCTCCGGCACCCGGCAGGTTGAGACTGCGCAGGGTCTGGTCGCCCTGGGAACTGCTGCGCCGCTCCAGAGTCAGCGTCCCGGCTCCACTGACGGAGATCCCGATACTCAGTGACTGCATTTCATTGGCCGAGTTCGCGATCGAGAAGGCTGAAAAACCGCTGACAGAAGACGTAGCGTATCCGCCGAAGTTAAGCCCGCCCTGCATGGTCCGAAGCCCCGAGCCCCGCAGCAGAACCTCCGCACCGTATCGCCCGGACTGAGATCCAGTAGGGTTTGAATGTGTCCTCAGCACATAAAAACCCGGGCAGGACTGACTCATATTGACCGGCAGACGGGCCTGGCCGGTCGGCTGGTCAGCGGTACCGCCTATGGTCTCGACCTGGGCATCAGACGTTGCTCGGAGCAAACGCTCGCCCTCGATCAAGCCGGTAAAGGACCCCCCGGGATCACCATCGAGCAATTCGCCAATACCAGGCGACTCTATACCTGCCGTATCGTACAACAGCGCTCTTTCCGTGGCTGCTGCCAAAAAGGCGTGCTCGGCATGCTCTGCCAACACACTTTCACGAACAATGCGATCAGCCTTTTCCGGGTCGGGTGCTGGCAAGGACTTGTCCGGTTCGGCATAGAGATCAATGAGCTCGGCATCAGCGGCCAGCAGATTTGAAAGGGAAAAGATCAGCAGCAAACTGACCATGGCGAAATGCAAGAATCGAGTCATGATTGTGTCCCCAAAATACGGTCATGTGACCAGAGTGAAATGGCATGAACAGCACAATGGCGCTCAAGTAAAGGAAGCTCACCCGAATTCAACGAGAATTACAGGCCCATGCACGCACGACACAGCGAGACCCTCCGTGCCGTCGGCAGTAGTCCATTGCAATGTTCTGAGCACTGACGCTTGTGGTCGCTGTTCCCCAACCATAGACGGTGCTGCCGCTACTCTGATCCGCGGCGTAGGCCGCGCAGCCACTTGAGAAGTCACGCACGACGTAGCATCCGCGCCCGCATTCTCGAAGCGCCACGTCTCGAGCAGTTGCCCGGTCGGGCTGGTTGTAAGAGAACCCGAAGGCTCTCCCTTGATTCCCGTCAATGGCTAGCGCGCCCATTGCAAGTGCCTCTCCCATGGCACCGATACTGCCCAGGCCTGCCAGAAGGGTTGCCAGGATGACTGCCAGAAAGTTGGTCTTGAACATTGTTTTCTCCCACCGCGATTGACTGCCATGAAGTCCGGCGAAGTAATCACAGCCGGGCTTTCAAAAAGAGTCTGCCGGAATGCGGAGAAACCTCTCACCCAGGAGCAACTTGTCCCCTTAATCTCTAAATCCCTTCACCCATTCACCTGCTACGCATTTGCCCTCACTGCCCAAATGTCGCAAGATGTTGCGCAAATCGAGGGAGATCCACCATGACCGCCACCTGGCTGACTTTTGGCCTGTACTTCGTCGCCTTGCTGGTGCTGGGCCTGATTGCCTGGCAGCGCACCAGCAACCTGTCCGATTACATTCTGGGCGGGCGCAAGCTGGGCAGCGGCGTGACGGCACTCAGCGCGGGTGCCTCGGACATGTCGGGGTGGCTGCTCCTGGGCCTGCCCGGCTATGCTTACCTGGCCGGGCTGGAGGCCGGCTGGATTGCGTTGGGCCTGCTGATTGGCACCTGGATGAACTGGCTGCTGGTCGCCTCGCGCCTGCGTATCGCCACCGAACATCTCGATGACTCCCTGACTCTGCCGGACTATTTCCAGCGCCGCTTCGCCGATACCAGCGGGCTGCTGCGGATCATCCCGGCGGTGTTCATCCTGCTGTTCTTCTCGCTTTATGTCAGTGCCGGCCTGGTCGCCGGCGGGCGCCTGTTCGAAACTGTATTTGAGCTGCCTTACCTGTGGGCGGTGACAGCAGGGGCTGCGGCGATCATCCTGTACACCTTTCTCGGCGGCTACCTGGCGGTAAGCTGGACCGACGCTCTGCAGGCGCTGCTGATGGTGCTGGCCCTGAGTGCCGTGGTCCTGATGGCCATGGGCAGCGGCGAAACCGGCATTTTTACAGCCGTCGAGACCCATAACCCGGCCCTGCTCAACCCCTTCACTGACGCTGATGGCCAAGCCCTGGGGCTGCTGGCGATCATTTCCCTGATGGCCTGGGGGCTGGGCTATTTCGGCCAGCCGCATATCCTGGCCCGCTTCATGGGCATCCGCGCCGCCAGCGACTTGACCCGGGCCCGGCGGATCGCCATGACCTGGGTGACGATCTGCCTGCTCGCTGCCCTGCTGGTCGGCATGGCCGGCCTCGGCAGCCTCGATGAGACACTGACCGGCGGCGATACCGAAACCGTGTTCATTCGCCTGGTCGAGCTGTTGTTCCACCCGGTCATCGCCGGCATCTGCCTGGCTGCGATCCTGGCCGCGATCATGTCCACGGCCGACTCGCAGCTGCTTGTCGCCTCGTCGGTGGTCTCGGAAGATTTCTACAAGGGCTGGCTGCGACCGGATGCCGGCCAGGGCGAGCTGGTCTGGGTCGGCCGCGCCGCGGTCATTGCCATTGCCCTGATCGCCTTTTCCCTGGCCATGGACCCCGACAGCCTCGTGCTGGAACTGGTCGCCCACGCCTGGGCCGGACTGGGGGCGGCCTTTGGCCCGGTCATCATTCTGTCGCTGTACTGGTCCGGCATGAGCCGGGCAGGCGCTGCGGCCGGCATGATCGCCGGCGGCCTGACCGTCATGTTCTGGAACCGCCTCGACGGTGGCCTGTTTGATGTCTATGAAATCCTGCCCGGCGCCATTCTGGCGGTCCTGGCGGTGATCGTATTCAGCCGGCTGCTGCCGGACGAGAAAGCGAGCCGCCGCTTCGAGACCATGTTGGGCAACAAGGCTCCCTGAAGCGGCAAGGGCTTGCCGCAGGCCGGGCAAGCGTCTAATATCCGGGACGATCCGGGAGAGATCACCAGGGGGCCGGTCGTCTAGCCCCTTGTCAACGTTTGAAAACGTGGAGTGATCCCGATCGTGCGAGCCGTTGCTTTTTTTGCCGTCCCTTTTCTTGCCTTTTTTCTGAGCCCTTCCTGGGCGCAGACCGCCGATGTTGAAGCGGGCTTCCCCAACAACTTATCCTGCGAGCCGGGCCAGCTGCTGTATCGCGAGGTCGGCCTGGGACGGATCGGCAACATGGTCTGGCACAACGGCGTGATGCTGACCAACAACGTCGGCGGCGGCGCCCAGCGCTGGTGGCGCTTTGCTGATCCCGGCGATCCGGGCAGCCTGGGCATTTACCAGTCCGGCGACGGCACCCCCGTACCCACCGACCAGGGCACCCATGCTCATACCAAGGTCGGCGACTGGGTCTGCGGTGGCTGGGGTTGCCGGGTACGCGCCGGCGAGTTTGGCCAGATGGTCGGGCAGTTGATGCCCGCCACAGCACCGGGGGAAATCAGCGCCGGCTTTACCCCACAGAACCAGCCCTCAGCGCCGGACAGCGGCCTGCATCGCCTCTACTACCCCTGGGCATTGCCGTTTAACTGGATTCAGTATGGGGTCAATGCCGGCACCGGCCGCTTGTGGCGCGGCAATGAGCTGCTGGCCGAATGGGAGCCACTGGCCGATCATGGCGTGTCCGGCAACGGGATTCTGATCGGCAACTACCTGTTCGTCGTTTCTGATGGATCAATGCTGGGCGTGGTCGCCTACGACATCAGCCCGGTGTTTGACGACCCACCCGGTCCGCCGCAGTTTCTTGACAAGCTGTCCGGGGCCTTTGGCGCCTACATTGGCGCGGTCTGGGAAAACTACCTGGTGCTGGCCGGCGGCGAGCCGCGCAACCTGTTCTACGTCATCGACTATTCCGACCCCAGTGATCTTCGCCTGGTCACCACCATGGACCTGACCGGCACCCCGGCCCTGAACGCCGGCACCAACGTGCCCTATGTGCAAACTCAAGGCCCTTACGCGTTCACTCGGCGCCACAAGATCAACATGGAGACGCTGAGCATCGCGCTGGAATTCGATGAGGTCGGTGACAATCGCCCGGCCGGCAGCGTGTCCGGACCACTGGATGTCAGCCAGTACAAACTGCCGGTGGGCAATCTGCTGATCACCGGCGCCTACAGCTTCGGTGATCGCGACGGCGTCGGCGTCTGGTGTCACCAGGCCGAACCTGACCGCAGCGCGCCTTATGTCGGCTATCACGTGCCGCGACCGAACCAGACCAACTACCCGCTGGGCGCGCCGGTCAGCCTGATTATTGCCGAGACCCTGAACTCGCAGACCATCATCAACGGCGAAACCGTGATTCTCAGACCGATCGGCGGCGAGCCGCTGGATGCCTGGGTCTCCTTCGCCCACGACGGCATCCTGACCGTTACTCCGCATGCCTATTTCGAGCCCGACACCACCTATGAGCTCATCGTCGTCAATGGCGGTATTCGCGACGCGGCCGGCAACGGCATCGAGGGCTATTCCTTTACTTTTTCCACCGGCGGTGAGCTGGGCGGTGGCAATGGCGCACCCGAGATCAGCCAGTTCCTGGCCAACCCCTCCCCGGCCCAGCCCGGCGACACGGTCAGCCTCAGCGCCCTGGCGACGGACCCGGAGGGTGACCCGATCGAGTACCGCTTCAACTTCGGCGACGGCAGCCCGACCACCGGCTGGAGCAGCACCAATGCCGTGGGCCATGTGTACGCTGATGCCGGTCATTTCGAAGTCAAGGTGCAGGTTCGTGACCTCAAGCCCGACGGCAGCTCCTCGGTCGTCACGACCACCCGCACCCTGACGGTGGCCAACCTGCCGGAAGGCCCCCTGCCGACCAACTCCGGCACCATCGTGGTTGACGAAAGTCGGAGAGTGGTCTGGGTGGTCAATCCGGACAACGATTCGGTCAGCCGCCTGGATGCTGACAGCGGCAACCTGCTCAGCGAAATCCTGCTGCGGCCGCTGCTGGACATGGAAGAAGCCGTAACCCCCTGGGCGCTGAGCCTTGTGCCCGAGAGCGGTGAAGTCTGGGTTGCCCTGGCCGGGGCCGACGGCCTGCTTGTCCTGAACGCGAGCGGTGCTGCGGTGGAGTTTCTGCCCCAGGGCTACGGCAGTTCGCCGCAGGCCGTGGTGACCAGCCCGGACGGCAGCGGAGTGTTTGCCAGCCTGTATGCGCGCGGCAGCTCAAACCCCGGCCACGGCCAGGTCGTGCGCTTCGATGCGGCCAACCGCAGCGAAACCGGTCGCCTCGAACTGGGGCCGGCACCAGGTGCGATGGCCATGTCCGGCAACGGACAACGCCTGTTCGTGGCCCGTTTCATGTCGGCCGAACATTACGGCGAGATCTGGGAGGTCAATGCCGACAATATGAGCCTTGTTCGAACCCTGCCGCTGTGGCGCGATCGTGGCCGCTCCGGCCTGAACGCAGGCGGCTCGAACGGTCCGGGCGTGCCGAATTACATTTCCAGCCTGGTCATCGACCCACACCAGGACTGGCTCTGGTACACAGCCATCAAAATGGATACCAACCGCGGTCTGGTGTTCGACCAGGGCACGGGCTTGAACCTGCCGTTCTCGCACGACAGCACGGTCCGACCGATGCTGGGACGGATTGATCTGAACCAGAACCCGCCGCGCGAGCCCGACGTCAACACCTCATCCAACCAGCGCATTGATGCCAACAATAGCGACTCGCCCTCGGCGCTGGTGTTCTCGCCGCGCGGCAACTACGTATTCGCCGCCCTGCAGGGCAACAACCTGGTCTCGGTGTTCGATGACCTGGCCATCCAGGCTGGCGGCGGGCGCTCGTCCCGGGCCCGGCTGGAGGTCGGCTCGGCGCCGCGCGGCCTGGCCTGGGATGCACAAAGCGACGCGCTTTGGGTGCAGAACTTCATGAGCCGCGATGTCAGCCGCATCGACATGGCGCAGTTCCTGGACGACGGCAGCCGACAGTTCCCGACCGATCAGCTCCCAACCAGCCAGAACGAACTGCTCGATGCCGACGTGCTGGCCGGCAAGCAGATCTTCTACTTTGCCGGCAACCACCCGGAAGGCGTCAACCAGATGAGCTTCGAGGGCTACATTTCCTGCGCCAGCTGCCACATCGACGGCCGCCACGACGGTCGGGTCTGGGACTTCACCCAGCGCGGCGAAGGCTTGCGCAACACCCAGGATCTGCGCGGACGTTCAGGCACCGCCCACGGCAACCTGCACTGGACGGCCAACTTTGACGAGCTGCAGGACTTCGTCATCGATATCGTCGAGGAATTCGGCGGCCTCGGCTTTCTGCCGCCGGGCGAAGCGCCCAATCCGCCGCTGGGCCCGCCCAATGCCGGGCGCAGCCTGGAACTGGACCAGCTTGCCGCCTACATGAGCTCACTCGATCGCGCCACCCTGCCAAAGAGTCCGTGGCGCAACGCCGATGGCAGTTTCAGCGATCAGGCCGAGGCAGGCGCCAGCCTGTTCGGCCAGCTCGGCTGCGCCAGCTGCCATGATCCCCAGAACGACTACACCGACTCCACCCTGGGGCAAGCCACCCTGCACAACGTAGGCACCCTGCGCACCAGCTCAGGCTTCCGTCTTGGCGAGCCGCTTACCGGCATGTCCACCCAGACCCTGCTCGGCATCTGGGATACCGCGCCCTACCTGCATGACGGCTCGGCGGTCGAGCTGGAAGACGTGTTCCGAGTCGCCGGCGGTCAGATTTACGAGGCCGAGCATGGCGCCTTGGGCGGGGATGCCGTCATCCCCAACTTCATCGAGATCAATTGGGACTCCAGCAGTCACGGTCGCCTGGTCCAGTTGCGCCAGAACGGTGACCATGTCGTTTTCAACAACGTCGACGGCGGCAGCGGCGGCATGGGCGCAGTCGAGCTGCGCTGGCTGCCCAACAGCGGCGGTACGGTGCAGATCACCGTCAACGGCAGCCATGTGCAGACCATCAGCACAACCCAGCAACAAACCCACTTCGAATGGCGCCGCCTGCGCTTCGAGGGTGTGCCGCTGAACGCCGGCGCCAACAACACCATCGAAGTCCGCCGGATCAGCACCAGCAGTTGGCAGAGCCCTGCCCTGGACCACATTACCGTCAGTCGCCCGAACGAGCTGGCCCTGGCCGCGCCGCACCGCGCCGCCCTGAGCCTGGAAGCCGACGATTTCGAGCGCCTGACGCGCTACCTGCGCGAACTGGACGGCCGCGATGCCAGTGGCCAGATCGGTGTCCGCGATCGCGTCTTCCGAGATCGCTTTCAGCAGGGAGCGTTCCGGTGAATGGTTATTAGCGCATCAACAAGATTAATTGCCGGGTTAATAGTAACTGCGAAAACGTACGACCGTCAGCCTGCTCTCAGCTCTCGCAGCAAGTGGTATCCGCCAGCTACTCCTCCGCACCCCTCCAGCCCCCAACATTCAAACCGCGAATCCGGACAATAACGAAAGATGCGATGATGACATCAAGCCAATCGTCGGACCTGCAATGACTGAGCCAGCAAAAACAGCCTCTCTTTACGCCGTGCTGCTGGGTGGCCGCGCTGCGCGCTGCCATGTCGAGCTGCATGACGTGGTGTTTGCGGTCGGCGATGGCCTGGAGTCACTGCATGAGCAGTTGCTTGATGCCTGGTTTGGCCAGCCGAAGGGCTTGCATGTTGATGCCTGGGCGCGGCTTGACCAGGTTGAAGGCTACCGGGTTTACCTGGACAGGCAAGTTGCGCCAGGCCCGACCAGGCTCTGGTTCATCAATATCGGCGGCTACCGCAAGGGCGAGTTCGGTGAGCGTCATGCTTATGCTTTCATGGCTGGCACCGGCAAGGCCGAGGTCAAGGCCCGGGCCAAGACCAGCTTGCTGAAAGGACATGAACTGGTCCACAAGGACGACCTGCTGGACGTTGACGACTGCCTTTGCGTCGATCGCATCGGTCCCTGGCATGTACGCCTGGAGGCAGACCCGGACGCCCGAGCGCCCGAGGTCATCAACGGCTACTTTCCGCTTCCCGCCGCAACCATTGCCCGCTGGCGCGCCGAGCAAGCCGGAAAAAGCTGAAGCGCCTCGTTCGAACCCGGATTAAAATCAGGTATCTCTCTCGGACGGGGTTCAGGGCCGTGTCCATGAACAGCTGCATCGTCGAACGCTTCTCGGAGCTGCGCGAGCTGGACGAAAACGAGGTCGAGCTGCTCGGCAGCCTGGAGCGCGATCTCAAAAGCTACGCGGTTGGCGAGCGCTTGCAGAGCATCGGCGAGCTGGCCACGCATTTCTTTACCTTGCACGGCGGCTGGGCCTGCAGTGTGCGGGTACTTGCCGATGGCCAGCGTCAAGTGCTGGACATTTTTCTGCCCGGACAGGTGATGGGCTTGAGAGAGATGGGCTTTGACCAGACCCACGCTGAAATCGTGGCCCTGACCGATGTCGAGGCCTGCCCGTTCCCAAGAGCACGGCTGAAGGAGCTTTTCAGGGAAGCCCCCCGCCTGGGCGAGCTGTTTTTCATCGTCATGGCCCGCGAGCATGCGATGCTCACCGAGCGCATGATCAGTATCGGTCGACGCCCGGCCCTGAAGCTCATCGCCCACTTCCTGCTCGAATTCAAGGTCCGACTGGGCTGCTCGGCCGACGAATTCGAGCTGCCGCTGAATCAGCCGGTCATCGGTGATGCGCTGGGCCTGTCGGCGGTGCATGTCAGCCGCACCCTTTCCACCTTGCGCAAGCAAGGCCTGGTGGCCGCCGACAATGGAACGATACGCCTGCTTGATGTCGACAAGCTGGTGGAGCTGGCCGAGTTCGAGCGCGGCTATCTGGACTGCCAACTGCGTTGGGCACAGGTGGCGCGTGACTGAACAAGCGCCTGCCAGCAATCACGACCGGCCGGCACAGGACGGAAAGCGCCAGGGAGCCTCTGATCAGAGGCTCCCTGGCCCGGATAATTCATGAACTCGTGCGATGATCGCGCAGGATATTGTTCGCACGGTGGATTTTCCGATGGAGCGCCGTATCGGCCCCTACGACCGACTGAGGAAAGCCCGCCGTGCGGACAGTAAGTATCCCCCGGCAAAGCCGGGGGCTTTAAGTTGTGAGCCGCTCGAAGCGGCAGAATGACGGAGCCTATCGGCTCCTTGAACCCCCAAAGGGGGTCACTACACCAAATTTAGCTGAT
>REEQ01000129.1 GCA_007695005.1 Wenzhouxiangellaceae bacterium
CGGCACTGGCGACGTGCTTTGCGGCCTTGCAGGCCGGCAAGACCGCGCATTATACCCGCGACATCAGGCTGCTGTCACGATCAGAACTGTCCGGGCATTCAAGCGCTCGGCTGGCAGTGGGGGCAGTGGTAGAGGCGCCGGGTGCTGATGGTGGTGCGCAGGATGGGGCTGTCACATTGGTGGCAGGCCTGGCCTTCGCGGCTGAAGACGTAGTGGCGATAGTCGCGGCGGCGCCAACCCGCGTTTTTCAGTTCGCGGACAAGGTCCGGGGCGTTGGTGACGCCAGCGGTTTTTACCGAGCGCCACATCAGAGTGTGGACGGCATCGGCCAGGCGCTGTCTGGCTTTCTCGTCCAGGTCGCGCAGGCGCTGCTCAGGGGCAAGGCCGGCCAGGAACAGGATTTCGGAGCGCAGGTAGTTGCCTACACCGGCAAGGAAGGACTGATCAAGCAGCAGGTGGGCCAGCTGGCGGCCGGCATACCGTGGCTGGGAGACCCAGTCCTTGATGGCAGCAGGTTCGGCACCGCTGGAGAGTATGTCGAGGCCAACCCGGGCGAGGAAAGGATGACTGGTCAGCTGTTCGGGGCCCAGCACTTCAATGTCGGATGCGCTGTACAGCAGGGCGGAATCGGTCCCGGTGCTGATCGCCAGTCGCAGTTGGCGGCGCGTATCGGGCCGTCGATCCGGCTTTGCAAACATCCATCGGCCGTAGAGCTGGTTGTGGGTATAGACCACATGGTCGCTCTCGAACTTCAGCAGCAGTGCCTTGCCGCGGGTCTCGACCGCCTGGATCTGTTGACCGGCAAGGACCTTGGCGGCCTCAGCCGGTCTCGCAAGGCCGAACCAGAGCTCGGTCAGCGGCTTGCGCTCGACACGCTCGGCAACCTGGCGGGCAACGCGATAAATTTCCGGTCCTTCGGGCATCGGCGATCGCTGCTTGAAACGGCCGACAGTGTCGTCGACCGGTCATCAGGACAGCGTCAAGCAGTCAGCGCCCCAGCCTGCGCGCCAGCAGCTCGACACCACGGCGAACGGCATCGGGCTCGGCGGCGGTAAAGCAGATTCTGACATGGTTTGGATAGGGGCCAAAACTGGGGCCAGGCGCGACCATGACGCCGTCTTCGGCGAGATCACCCAGCAGGCCATCCAGGCCGCGCTCGTCCAGCTTGTCGGCAACATCCACAAACAGGAAGGTACTGCCCTGCGGCGCCGGCAGACCGAGGCGCTTTGCGGACCAGCGACCGAGCTCGGCATACTTGGCCCGAGCCTGGACAACCCACTTGTCGGCCGCTCCGTTGAGCGCGTTCAGCGCCGCCAGTTGCGAGGCCGTACAGGCCGAATAGTTGATGTTGGTCATGATGCGCTTGACGCCGTTGATGGCGGATTCCGGCCCGACCAGGTAGCCGCAGCGATTGCCTGCCATGCCATATGCCTTGGAAAAGGAGTGGACTGAAATGGTGCGCTCCGGTGCCAGGCTGCGAGTATAGACATGCTCGCCGTCGAACAGGTACTCCTCGTAGACGTCGTCGGAAAGAATCCACAGGTCACGGCGACGGGCCCAGTCGACCATCGCTTCCAGCCAGTCGCGCGGGATCACCCGGCCAGTGGGGTTATGTGGCGTATTCCAGTAGACGGCCACGCTGCGCTGGCTGGCATGCCTCTCCAGGCAGGCCACGGCATCGGCGGCCGTGTTGATCTCGGTCATCATCGGTACGTCCACCGGCCTGGCGCCAAAGGCGCGCAAGCTGCCGCCGATCAATGGCCAGTATGGGGCGACCAGCAACACTTCATCACCCGGAGAAACCAGCGCTGCCACCGTTGCCGCCAGGCCAGCGGTAGCGCCGGCGGTGACGATGACTTGTTCACTGTCGGTTGTGATGCCGCTGCGCTGACCATGGAATTCGGCAATGCGTGCCCGGAGTGCCGGCAAACCGGGCACGGCCGAATAGCGATGCATGCCGGGATTGGCTTCGACCGTCAGATCCTGCATGCGACAGCCTTCGGCAGGCTCCATCCAGGTGTCACCGACATGCAGCGGCACGGGCGGCTGCCCCGACCGGGGCCGGCGGCCGAGGCCGGAATAAACCGCATCGTTGACCGCGCCGGCGGCAGCGGAAAGTTCAGGGAACGGAGGCATGGATAGGAACCTGCTCGAAAAACCCAGTCTACATTACAACATCACGGCCGCTCGATCCGGCCCAGGTGGCGCCCTGCCGAGTCATCGACAGAGCGCCGGAGCTTGCTTACCCACCCAGACTGTCGCGCAGCTCTCGTGCCCGCGCAGCCATCTCGGCCGACGACTTTGCAATGAGTTCCTCGAGCACCTCGCGGGCGTAATCTTCGTCGCCGCCTTCTGCGCTGAGCCTTGCCAGATCAAGCATGACTTCGGCCGATGCATCATCCAGCTCTGCGGCTGAATCAGCCACGGATTCGGGTTCAGACTCAGGCGTCGTCTCAGCTTCAGGTGCTGGCTCAAGTTCAGGTTCAGGTTCAGGTTCAGGTTCAGGCTTGGCTTCCGGCTCAGATTCCTGCTCGGTTTCCTGCTCGGTTTCCTGCTCAGGTTCAGCTTCAGCTTGATGTTCGACTTCTGACTCAGCTTCGGGCACGGGCTGCAGTCCGGTGTGCGGTGCCGAGCCTGGATCCGCTTCAGAGGTCAAATCCCCTTCGAACGCCAACGGGTTCAGATCGCTGCCATCGGACAGATCCAGCTCCAAGTCCAGGTCCAGCTCCACGTCGCTGTCGACTTCCGATTCGGCCGAAGAGCCTGGCTCATGGGCAGGCTGGATAGCGTCCTCTGCAGTCTCGAGCTTGCCAGCCAGCTCGGACAAGTCCAGCTCCGCTTCCAGATCGTCATCCTCCGCGCTGGACACGGGAGCTTCGTCGTCAGCTTCCTGGCGCTGACTCAAGGCAGCCAGATCGAGATCCTGTTGATCGTTCTCGCTCTCGCCTTCCGGCGATGCGCCATCATCCTCCTCGAACCAGCCCAGATCCTCAAGCACGAAGTCATCGCTGTCGCTTGAATCTGCGACATCGCCGGACGCCTCCGCCGCCAACGGATCAGTCTCCTCGACAGTCAGCTCTGTAATCGACTCGCCAGCAGGGACATCCAGTTCAGCAAGGCGCTGCTCTGGACCGGACTCAGAACCAGGCTCATTTGCATCTGCAGATGGCGGTGAGTCTGGCCCGGCCTGCAGATCGATTTCGGCTTCTTCGCCAGCTAGCTCGGCGTCGATTTTCGGAACCGGTCCGGCGGCAATCACCGCCGCTTCCAGCGAGCCCCAGTCATCTTCCGTTGTCGCCGGACCGCTGCTCTCACCGAGTTTCGCCTCCGGCTGCTGCTGGACAGTCGAGCCGGCAACAGGTGCGGCGGACATGGCCGCCGACGCGAGCTTCGACTGGTCGGCAGGCATTGGCGCGGAGTCATCCGCTACCGTCCTGCGCCGACGCACAAACCAGATCAAGGCCAGCAACAGCAGTACCAGAATCAGCCCCAGACTTATTAGTAAGGGTGTCAGGGACCGAGCTGGTTCCGCAGGGGCTGCTGGCTGAATCAGCGCCGGTGTCGCCGGTTCCGCGACTGCCTCCTCGGCAGGCACGACAGTCTCACCCTCGAGCGCATCCTCGGCAGTGCTGAGTTCCGGCATTTGACCAGCCGGCATCACCTCAGACTCCGCCAGATCGACGGCCGTCTGGTCGTCAGCCCAAACGGCAGCGGAGACTGAATCCGCTTCCACATCGGCCAACGGCTCCAGCGGAAAAGCATCGACCAGCCTTTCTTCCGTCTCTTCGAAGTCGACAGCTGCCGCCGGAGCATCTTCCGCGAGCAGGTCATGATCAACAAGCGACTGGTCGCCGTAGTCGAGTTCGGCATCACCCGCCGGGGCCCATTCAGGCTCGAGCGCCTCGGCTTCTGACGGGTCGGGCTCCCAGGCTTCGGTTGGTGCAGGATCTGCCTCGACGGTCTCGGCCGCGGCAATCTCTGCAAGCCGCAGCGCCTCTTCCACCTGCGGCTCCGGCGACTCTTCTCGAGGCGCAGGCATGCGCCCCTCCAGGCGGAGCGCGCGCATTTCTTCCTGGGACAGGCTGGCATACCACTGCATTTGCTCATCAACGCGACGACTCGCCTCCCCGGGAGAGATCCGCTGGGCGAATGCTGCATCCGGCAAGACAAGTACTACCCCCTGCCGCATCAAATTGACGTTGTCGGCAACAAAAGCGCCCGGATTGGCATCGACCAGGGCCAACATGTACTGGTGGATGGTGATGGCGGGATCCGGCCTTTGGTCTCGGGCAAGGCTCCAGAGCGTCTGCTCGGCAGAGACCGGACCGAATTCCGGCCAGCCTTCTTCGCCGATCGCAGCGACCGGTGGCAGCAAGGACAGCAAGGTCACAGAGCATGCGACCAGGAGACAGGACAGCATCGTAGGCAACGGCGCTCCCCAGGTAGCTGACGGGTGGCCTTGCAGTGAGTCTTTCGACATCTGATTCTCCCTTGAAAGTTGCAGCTTTTCAGCCGTGTAGGGTGTAACTCGCCTCGGTGTCATGTAACAAAACGCAGCCCGGACCGCGCTGCCCCTGGTGCTCCACACCAGCACCGGATTGCCTGCCGCTTGATGATCATTATCGCCAGCGACATGCCCCGGGTCCAACCCGCGGCTCATCCTGCAGTACCGGCGACAATGTAGCGATCGCGACCAGCTGCCTTGGCCTGGTAGAGCGCCTCATCAGCCCGCCGGCGCAGGCTCTCCAGCGTGTCGCCCGCTCGCGAGCCGGCAATGCCAAAACTGACGGTCACCTGTGGGTCACCGCTTCGAAAGGTTTTTGGCGCTTGCTTGCGGAAGCTTTCCACATCACGAATGACCGCGTTCACTTCTCGCGCCGGAATCAGGATCGCAAATTCCTCGCCTCCGACGCGACCAACCAGCGCATCTGACGGAAAGGCTTCACGCAGTCGCCTGGATATCTGACCCAGCGCCTGATCGCCAAGCTGGTGCCCATACTGATCATTGATACGCTTGAAACGATCAATGTCGGCCAACACCAGGAACACCGGGCGACCGGCTTTCTCCGACTCGTCCAGCAAAGTTTCGGCACGCTCGAAAAACCAGCCGTGATTTGCCAGCCCGCTCAGACGATCATGTCGAGAAAGGTCCTGGAAGTGCTGGCGAGCGCGAAAAACCCTGGCCAGCAGCACGGCAAGCAGCACGACAAGGCCGAGCGCAAGCACCAGGATGACGCTGCGAGCGCGCCGCTGTTGCGAGGCGGCTTCGATCTCCAACAAGGCTAATCGCGAGCTTTCTTCCAGCAGGTCGATCTGCTGCTCCTTGATTCGCAGGCCAAAAGCCACCTGCAGGTATGCCAGGCGCATCGTCCGGTCGCGCCCCAGAAATTGCTCTCTGGCCTCCAGATAGGCGCGCATATGAGCCAGCGCCGCCGCACTGTCACCGCGCCGTTCAGCCGCCTGGGACATCAGAATCTCGAGCCGGGACAACTGATCCCAGAGTGAACGCTCGGCAAAAAAGCGGCCCAACTCGGCAAACTCCTGCTCATGCTCGGGACCGATAAGGTCAAGATCGAACTCTGCTTCCAGCATCACCAGACGGGCTTCGTACTCGCCGAGCACGAAGACCGCGTCGGTCAAGGCATTGACAGACCTGGCGGCCAGCTCACGAGCCTCTTCGGCCCGCCCCTGTCGACGCAGCAAATCCGCCAGCCCATGCTTCAGCACGCCGGCAAACAGGCGATTGCCGATATCCAGGCACAGGGCGATCGCTGTTCGATACTCTCGTTCAGCTCGCTCATCCAATGCTGCCCACTTGAAAACCGGGGCCAGGCGTTGCCGGGCGACACACTCCTGGTTGGGATCTTCGGTTTCAAGGGCTAGCGCAATGGCGCGCTCGCCATAGGCAATCGCCTGCTCGGTCTCATCGACCCGACCAAGCAGATAAGTGGCCATATTGAAGGTGCCCAGGGCGGCCACCGGATCATCCAGTTGATCCTCCTGTGCCAGTGCATTGAGCAGGTACTCGAAGGCCAGCTCGTACTCACGCAGCAATACCGCGATATTGGCGCTGAATTGCAATACTTGCAGGCGCTGATCGACATCAAGCTCAAGCTCCAGCAACATGGCGCCACGGTCGAGGGCTGCTCGGGTGTCATCTCCCAAAGCCAGGTGCCGGGCTTCGAGAAGATGAAAGTCGACAAATTCCCGCAAATGGAGCTGATCCAGCAGCGGGGCAAGTTCGTCCAGCAGCTGCTGGGCTTCACTCCAGTGACGGGTGTAGCTGATCTCGCGGGCTTCGTCGAGAATCGCCCTGGCATCCGCTGGCCCCTGCGCAGCTGCGCTTGCGAACAAGGCACCCCACAGCCATGGCAAGGCGACGACGAGCAGGCAGCAGGACAGCAAATCGGCACCCAGGCCAGGCTTGCGGCCGCGCAAACGACCGTCACATTGCTCGATGAAGACGCTTTCCAATGTCGGACCGATCACGTTTACTGACCCTGACCCCAGCCCAGATGTTAACCCAGCCAGGCCGGAACACAAAGCGGCGATGCCACTCCTGTTCGTACCCTTCCCAACCGTTCCGGGCCAGGACCGTGTCGGTGTCGGTGTCGCCGAGTCCGGGCGAGCTGCTTGACCGGACCGTTCGGCTGGCTGTCATGGAAATGCAAGAATTCCGTGACACGATGCTGGCTTGTGTCCTAGCGCTTAGACTCCGCTGATGTCAGTCCGCCCTGCCCCCGTCATCGCCCGACTTGCCGCCACAGTCGCCGCCCCGGTTACCGCCCTGATGTCTCTGGCAATGCTCGTCGGCTGCGCCGCCACCGAGACGGCCACACGGATAGACGGCGCTGATGACCACATTGTCATGCTGGCCCCGGCCGGCCTGGCCGGCAATCGACTGTCCCATCCGGCCATCATTGAGGCGGCAACTCTGGCTGAAGATCTGAGTTCGCTTTATTTTGAAGAACAGGGTCGCCTGCTCCGAGCCAGCCGTCAGCCGGTCTTCGACCGCGAGGAAGCCGACGAACTGGCGACAATGCTGGCTCGCGGGCTGAGTCAGGCCAGCGGTGAGCAGCGCATCGACTTTGTCTCGCATGGCCGCAGCGGCGCCACGTTGGGCAACGCCCGCAAAACCGAGGGCACGGTATTCATCGATGGCAACGGTGAGCTGAACATCGCCTTTGCCGGAGTTCGCCACATGCTGACAGTGGACGACGACTTCACGCGTTTTCGGGACTTCTCGCTGGGAGATCCACTTGCCACCGATCGTTCGCTGGTGCGTGTTGGCTCGGATCGTCCGGGCATCAGTCCACGCAAGCGGGCAGACGGCAGCGTCTACCCGATGTGGGTAACAGTCAGTCAGGTAGCGACCGAGCCAGAAACTGAGGCCAGGACAGCGACCGAGGCGGCGCCCCTGCCAGGACGGACAGTCGAAGCATCGCAAGAAGCAACTCACCGCGAAGCAGAGGGTGAAGCACCCGTCGCCGCCGACACAACGACTGCGATTCGCCAGCGCCTGGAGTTCCTCAAGCGACTTTACGAGGACGGTCTGATCACCGAAACGGAATACAGAAACGAGCGCGAACGCGCCCTGCGCCGGTTACCCTGAGGCACCCATCCTCCACTTTTTGTCTGCGATAATGCCCGACTGGAGAATCTTGATGAATTCCGGCCATGGGCAACCGCCTGTCAAAAATCTACACGCGCACCGGTGATGACGGCACGACCGGTCTCGGCGATGGTACGCGTACGCAAAAAGACTCGATGCGAGTCGAAGCCTACGGTACGGTCGATGAGCTCAACAGTGCCCTCGGCCTGCTCGTCGCCCACCTGGAGACCGAGGACATCCAGCGGGTCCTGCTCGATATCCAGCACGACCTGTTCGACCTGGGCGGTGAACTGTGCGTACCCAATCTCGAGCTGATCAAGGATCGCCACACTTCACGGCTCGAAACCGAACTGGACCGTCTCAATGCCGCACTGCCGCCGTTGAAGGACTTCATCCTTCCGGGTGGCAGCGTCGCCGCCGCCGAAGCCCACCTGGCCCGCACCATCTGCCGCCGGGCCGAGCGACGGGTGATTTCACTGGCTCGCCATGAACCGGTCAACGAACCGGTCATCCGCTACCTGAATCGCCTCTCGGACCTGCTGTTCGTGATTGCCCGGACGGTTGCTCGAGCATCAGGGGCCGGCGAAGTACTCTGGGATCATGAGCGCGACCGATGAGCCTGCTTGTCCTCAGCCACAACGATTGCCTCGGCCATCGCCCGCCTGACGGCCACCCAGAAAGACCTGCCCGACTGGAAGCAGTGCTGCGCGGCCTGGATCAGCTTCATGATCTGCAAGTCGAAGACGCAAGGCCCGTCACACGCTCAGAGCTCGACCGAGCCCATGGTCCGAACTACCTCGACAAGATCGAAAGCCTGGATTCAGCCGGTCAATTGATCGCGCTGGATGCCGATACCCATTTCGGCCCCGGCAGTCTGCGCGCCGCCCGGCTGGCCGCAGGTGCCGCTTGCGAGGGCGTCGACAGGGTCTTGAGTGGCGAAGCCAAGCGGGTGTTCGCCGCCGTGCGCCCCCCTGGTCATCACGCCGAGTCGGCTCGGGCGATGGGCTTTTGCATCTACAGCAGTGTTGCAGTGGCCGCCCTCCATGCCACTGCGGCGCACGGCCTGGAACGCGTCGCCGTTGTCGATTTCGACGTTCATCATGGCAACGGCAGTGAAGCCATACTGGCAGGCAACCCGCACAGCTTGTTCCTGTCCAGCCACCAGTCGCCGCTATACCCCGGCACCGGCCAACCCGATGCACCGCACGCGGACAATGTTCGCAACGCGGTACTGCCACCGGCCTCGGGCAGCAACGAATTTCGCGATCTTTGGCTGGAGCACCTGCTGCCGGAAATCGATCGCTATCGCCCGCAGCTCTTGCTCGTTTCTGCCGGTTTCGACGCCCATTGGCGCGACCCCTTAGCCCAGCTGCAGCTCAAGGACGACGACTACTACTGGATCGGCGAACGCCTGGTCGAGCTTGCCAAACGCCATGCCGACGGTCGTCTGGTCGCCAGCCTGGAAGGCGGCTACGACCTCAAGGCACTGGAAGCCTCGACCCTGGCCTTTGGCGAAGCCCTGAATTGATGCTCATCCTGGCCGTTGCCCTCGCAACGGCCAGGATGACTCAGCCGTTATTAACCCGGCAGGCATGTAGATCACATTCAGGGCGCCAAGCAGGCCCCGAATCAAGGCGTCGCTCGCAGGCAATGGTGATTCCATTGGCAAGAGCGAGAACGAAGAGTCGGGGCCTGTTTGGCGCCCCTAACTCATTGAGTTTAAATGGCAGGCCGCAGTGTGGCTTTCGTCAGACTGCGTTATCGAAACTTGCTGTAGAGCGACTACAGCGGCGTTTCGCTGCCTTGCTGACGAAAGCCACACTGCGGCTGAATGCGATCTACATACCTGCCGGGTTAATGGCTGTCGCCCTGCAACGCCATCAGCTTGCGCTCATGGTGCAGCCCTTTCCACAGGCTCACACAGATCAGCAGCAAGACAATAACGAACGGCAGACCCGTACTGACCGCACCGGCCTGCAGCGCGTTCAGTGCCGCTGCCCCGCCAATACCCAGCAAAACGGCCGCGATCAGGCCCTCAATGATCACCCAGAACACGCGCTGGCTGGTCGGAGCATCGGTCTTGCCACCCGAGGTAATACTGTCGATTACCAGTGAACCGGAATCCGATGAGGTGATGAAAAACACCAGCACCAGCACGATTGCAAGGAACGAGGTGATCTGTGTGAACGGCAGGTTATCCAGCATCTGGAACAAGGCCAGCGACGAATCACCGATACCTCCGGCCAGCGCACCAACCTGATCAACCACCTGGCCAACTCCATTGCCACCGAATGCGCTCATCCAGATCGTAGTCACGATCACCGGCACGATCAGTACTGCGGTCAGGAATTCACGCACCGTGCGACCACGCGAAACCCGGGCGATGAACATGCCGACAAACGGTGACCAGGAAATCCACCAGGCCCAGAAGAAGATCGTCCAGCCGTGGTAGAACACGTCATCCTCGCGGCCCACCGGATTACTCAGGGGCAACATGTACTGAGCGTAACCGGCCACGGTAGTGCCGAAGTTGGACAGGAAGGCGATCAGTCCGCCGGCAATGATGACGAAAAACAACAACAGGATGGCAAGGATCATATTCAGGTTGCTGAGCAAGCGCACACCACCATGGATGCCGCGCAGAACCGACACCAGCGCGATGGCTGTAACCCCGGCGATGATCACGACCTGAGTAGCCAGGGTGGCCGGAATGTCGAACAGGAATTCGATACCCCCGGCAGCCTGCTGAGCGCCCAGACCCAGAGAAGTTGCCAACCCGAACAGCGTAGCCAGCACGGCCAGGGTGTCGATCACATGTCCGATGGGACCCCAGACACGATCGCCCAGCAAGGGGTAGAACGTGGACCGGATGGTCAAGGGCA
>REEQ01000132.1 GCA_007695005.1 Wenzhouxiangellaceae bacterium
CGCGGATATCGGTGGTACCCATCGTGACCAGATCGCTGCGCAGGTTGAGCACATCGCCGCCGCTGACCAGCGGTGAATTCAGCGCCTGGGCGACCGTCGCGAAATCGCAATTGCCGTCGCTGCCGACAGAGAAAGTAGCGCGACTGGCCGCCTCGCGAAGAAATTCATTGCTCGCCGAACCGGCGAGCTTGTCTTCCTGAAAGCCGGACTCCAGGCCACGGCGATCGGGATCCTCCCAGGCAGCCCCATCTGCCAGGGTCTCCATCGGCTGCTGCGTCGCTTGGTCCATCATCTTCCCGGACTGAGCGGCCATACCTAACGTTGCAATACTAAGTGACGCCATACTGACCAGCAGCAAGCAGTGCCTGGCTTTTGTCATCGTGAATCCTCCGAGTCTGCACTTGATTTGAGCTACAGTGCATGACTACGGGGTTGCTGCCGGATTCCTGCCACTGTCCCCCGAAATTCGACAACGGTCAGTAGACACCCTCGACGCTGAAGCCATCATTCCGGAGCAGCTGGATCAGGCCGTGCTCGCCGGGCAGGTGGAGCGCGCCAACCGCGATCATCAAGCCGCCGTCTGCAAGATAAGCACGCGAGCGCTCCAGCATTACCTGATTGCGCTCGACAAGGCCAACCTCGTAGAAGTGACGCCGCACCTCGGGATCAAGCTCGTCGAGCTGCTCAAAGGAGAGGCGCTCCAGGGCCTTCAGGTCGCCAGAAAGATAGGTGCTTATCAACTGCTCGAACATCTCGGGAATGCGGTCAAAGTCAACAACGGCCTGCCGGATCATGTCAATCTGCGCTTCCTCGCTCAGCCCGGTCAGAAAGGAGAGCTGCTCATCCAGCGTCTCCAAGGCCATGACCTGCTTGCCCATGCCGGCGGCCCTGAAAGACAGGGCTAAATCCATGAACAAACCTGTCTCCGGCGGCGGCAGTGACAGCGTCATTGCCACGGCCCACGGCCGCATCCGGGCAACGGCCGGCTCGCCCATGCCGAAAGTAGATTCCATCAAGTCCACCACCTGGCGATAAAGCTCCTCGTCCAGCACCTCTGGCAGCTGCGGCGAATCGAAATGCATCTCGCGGTTGAGCCGCTCCAGCATGGCCGCATCGGGAACCAACTCCAGGGCCAGGCGGTTCGATGCCCGCAAGGCATCGAGCAACTCCGGGCGAAACTCCAGCAAACGGGGATCCTCGCTGTGCACTGTGCCGAGCAGCCAGTTCTGTCGTCCCGCATCGTCAGTCACGGACCAGAACACCTGCGCCTGAGCGGAGGCCGAGCACAGCAGCATTGACAGCAGCAAACAGGGCAAGATACGCACGACTTCACCTCAACGACTTGCGACAAAGTATGATGGTAGGCTCACTTTAGCATCCCTGCCGTCCCGATCCCATGACGCCAATTTCAAAACGATTCAGAGGCTTTCTGCCGGTGGTCGTCGATGTCGAGACCGGCGGGTTCAATCCGGCCACTGACGCACTGCTGGAGCTGGCCATGTGCGTGATTGACATGGACGAAGGTGGATGGCTGCAGCCGGGCGAGGTCATGATGCGCCATGTCAAGCCATTCAGCGGGGCGAACATCGAGGCCGCGGCACTCGAGTTCAACGGCATCCGTCCCGACCACCCGCTGCGCCCGGCCGTCGACGAAGAGACTGCCCTGCGCGACTTGCTGCGCCCGGTACGGCAGGCACTGCGCGACAGCGGCTGCAAGCGCGCCGTATTGGTTGGCCACAACGCGCACTTCGATCTGTCATTCCTGAATGCAGCCATTGAGCGCGTTGGCTACAAGCGCAATCCCTTCCACCCGTTCAGCTGCTTCGACACCGCCACATTGGGCGGATTAGCCTATGGCCAGACCGTATTGGCTCGGGCGATCGACGCAGCCGGCCTGGAATGGGACAAGTCAATGGCTCACTCTGCTGCCTACGATACCGAGCGCACGGCGGCCTTGTTCTGCAACATTGTCAACCGCTGGCGTCATCTAGAAGAGCTGGAAGACAACGGCTTTTGAAAGCGCTGCCCTTGAAGCGCGGCGGCTCACACCGATATTGCATAATTAACGATAGCTTCTCACCCCGATTCACGCACAAGGAGACCGACCATGGCATTTACCCTGCCCGATCTGCCCTACGCCAAGGATGCGCTGGAGCCCCACATCTCGTCTGAAACGCTGGAATTTCACTACGGCAAGCACCACAAGACTTATGTCGACAAGCTCAATGGCCTGATAGACGGCACCGATCTTGCCGACAAGTCACTGGAAGAAGTCGTCAGGAGTTCGGAAGGGGGCGTATTCAACAATGCCGCTCAGATATGGAACCACACCTTCTATTGGCACTGCCTGGCGCCGAACGGCGGCGGTGAACCCTCTGGCAAGCTGGCCGAACTGATCAAGCGTGACTTCGGCAGCTTCGCCGACTTCAAGGCCAAATTCACTGAAACCGCCATCAACACCTTCGGCTCAGGCTGGGCGTGGCTGGTGCAGAACCCGGACGGCAAGCTGGAGATCACGTCCACTTCGAATGCACAGACCCCGCTGACCGGCAGCGCCAGACCCTTGATGACATGCGATGTCTGGGAACATGCCTATTACATCGACTACCGCAACGCCCGGCCCCAGTACATGGATGCTTTCTGGAATCTGGTGAACTGGGACTTTGTTGCCGGCAATCTGGCTGGCTGAGCCTGAGATGGCCAACAGCGAAGCCGCCGTTGGGACAGCGTCCAGGCTGTTCGATACCTATGCCCGGATGCCGGTTTCGCTGATTCGGGGCGACGGCGCCTGGTTGTACGATGACCAGGGCCGTCGCTACCTCGATGCCCTCAGCGGCATCGCCGTCTGCAGTCTGGGCCACGCCCATCCGCGTCTGGCCCGGGTCATTGGCGAACAAGCCGCAATTCTCCTGCATACGGCCAACATCGTGCACATCCCCCAGCAAAGCGATCTGGCCACCGAACTGTGCGACCTCAGCGGGCTGGATCGGGCTTTCATCGCCAACTCCGGCGCTGAGGCGATCGAGTGCGCCCTGAAGCTGGCCCGCCGCCACGCCCATGCTCGCGGTGTCGACAACCCCGCCATCCTGGTCGCCAGCGACAGCTTTCACGGACGCACGCTGGCTGCCCTGAGCGCCTCCGGCAATGCATCGATTCAGGCCGGATTCGGCCCCCTGGTGGAAGGATTCGTGCGCGTACCTTTCGGGGAGCTTGCAGCCGCCGAGAAAGCGCTGGCAGAGAATTCGTCCATCGTTGCCATTCTGGTCGAGCCGATCCAGGGCGAGGGCGGTGTTCGTCCAGCGCCGGCAGGCTACCTGGCCGGGCTGAGGAGCGCCTGCGATCGACATCAGGCTCTGCTGATGCTCGACGAGATTCAAACCGGCATGGGCCGCACCGGCCGCTGGTTTGCTTTCCAGCACGAGCCCAGCCTGCTGCCCGATGTCATGACGGTTGCCAAGGCGCTCGGCAATGGCATGCCAATCGGTGCCTGTCTGGCCAGGGAGTCCGTGGCAGCGCTGCTGACGCCCGGTTCCCACGGCACCACTTTCGGCGGTAACCCATTGGCCTGTCGGGTCGGCCTGGAAGTGATTGCCATCATGCGCGAGCAGGATATTCCAGCTCGTGCCGCACGGATTGGCAACTACCTGATGGAGCGGTTGAAAGCTGCCCTGGACGGATGCCCGGGGGTGGTCGAAATCCGCGGCCGCGGCTTGATGATCGGCGTCGAGTTGGCAGAGGCAGTCGGCGAACTCAAGGACCAGGCAATGGCTGAGGGCCTGATCATCAACGTGACCCGTGGCAATACCATTCGCCTGCTGCCGCCCCTGATCATTGATGAAGCCCAGGCCGATGAGATCGCCGCCACCGTCAGCCGTCTGATCCGACAGCGCTTCGACAGATGAGCCTGCTCGTCAAGGAGATTCATCTGGGTTACGGTGATTTGCCCGTGATCAAGGGTCTCAGCCTGAGCCTGGCAGCCGGCGAGATCGGCTGCCTGCTGGGCGCCTCGGGCTGTGGCAAGACCACTGCACTTCGAGCGATCGCCGGCTTTGAGCCGCTTCGCGCCGGAGAGATCCAGGTGGGCAAACAGGTGGTAAGCACGCCCCATCATCAAGTCGCCCCGGAGCGGCGCAGTGTCGGGATGGTGTTTCAAGACCACGCGCTGTTTCCGCACTTGAACGTGGCCGCCAACGTCGCATTCGGCCTGAGCCGCCTGGGCAGTGACGATCGCAGGCAGCGGGTACAGAGCCTGCTCGAGCTGACCGGCCTTTCCGGCCTTGATCACCGGTTTCCGCATGAGCTCTCCGGCGGGCAACAGCAGCGCGTGGCCCTGGCCCGGGCGCTGGCGCCGGAACCCGAAGTGCTGTTGATGGATGAGCCTTTTTCGAACCTGGATACCCGCCTGAGGCGGCGTATGGGCGAAGAAATCCGCGGCATGCTCAAGGCGCGGGGCACGACCACCCTGCTTGTCACCCACGACCAGCACGAAGCCTTTGCTCTGGCCGATCGCATCGGCCTGCTCAAGGATGGCCGGATGTTGCAGTGGGACTCGCCCTACCAGATGTATCATCGCCCGGCCAATCGCTACGTTGCGGCTTTCACCGGACGCGGCAGTTATTTGAACGCCAAGGTTGAAGGCGAGTGGCTGGTGCATGCCCTGGGACGTTCGCCCTTGCCGGAGGAGCGACCGCCTGGTCCCGAAGTGGCGCTGCTGATCCGTCCCGACGACATTCGCCCCGATCCGCGCGGCAGTCGGGTTCGAGTCGTAGCTCGCCAGTTCCAGGGCGCGGAAATTCTTTATCGCCTGCGCCTGGACAGCGGCGAGGAAGTCAACGCGCTGTTCCCCAGCCACGATGATTTCGCCATTAATACAGCCATCGGGGTAGAGCTGGACGCTCAGCACCTGGTCCTGTTCCCGGCCGATCAGCCCTCTGGGGTGATTGCGCCGGTTAGCAGCGAAGCTGTTTGAGTATCCAGCAAGGGGCGCATTGCCCGCACCGCCTCGTTCAGCCCCGCAGGATGAGCCGCAAGCAAGGTAGCATGCCCCAACTTGCGGCCGGGCCGAGCCTGCTTGCCGTAATCATGCCAGGCAAGACCGGGCACGCTCAGCAGCAAGCCGGGGTCCGGCATTGCCCCGATCCAGTTGAACATCAAAGCATGGCCAAGCATATCCGTCGCACCCAGCGGTAGATCACAGACCGCGCGCAAGTGGTTCTCGAACTGCGAAGTCACACTGCCCTCGATGGTCCAATGGGCCGAATTGTGCACACGCGGGGCAAATTCATTGGCCATCAGGCCAAAGGGCCCGGCGAACAGTTCCAGGGTGAGGCAGCCAACGTAATCCAGTCGCTCCAGCAAACGATCCACGTACTCGCGAGCCTGGGCAGCAACCGCTTCATCCACCGGCGCAGGCGCCAGAGCCAGCCGCAGGATGCCGTCCTGGTGAACCGTCCAGCTCAGCGGGTAATGGCGAATCTCGCCACCAGATGAGCGCACGGCGGTGATTGCGCATTCGTGCTCAAAGGGTACCCAGGCTTCCAGGATCAGAGGCTGGCCGCCCAGCGCCTGCCAAGCCGGCTCCAGGTCTTCGCTGCTGCGCAACACCGCCTGGCCCTTGCCGTCGTAGCCCATGCGCCGGGTCTTGAGCACCGCCGGTAACCCGATCTGTTCCAGCGCCGCCAGCAGGTCGGGCCGGGACTCGATGGCGAAGAAATCCGGCACCGGAATGCCCAGTTCGCGAAACAGACGCTTCTCGACCAGGCGATCCTGAGCCGCGGCAAAGGCAGCCGGACCGGGGCGCACCGGCAGGCTCGCCGACAAGGCATCCAGAACCTCGGCCGGCACGTTTTCGAAGTCGCAGGTCAGACGGTCGCAGGCAAGCAATCGTTCAGCCCCGGTCGCGTCCTGCCAGGCGGCAGTCACCAGTTCGGCGAAACGTCCGGCGCAGGCGTCGGGGGACGGATCAAGTACCACGAATTCCATGCCCAACTCGATGCCCGCAGCAGCCATCATCCGGGCCAGCTGGCCACCGCCGAGAATACCGACCCGCATGACGCTCAAGCAGGCCTGTCGTCGGCAAGCACGCGCTCGGTCTGACGCTCACGCCAGGCCCGGTAGCGCGCCTGAATTGCCGGATCATGCGCCCCCAGCGTTGCTGCCGCCAGCAGCGCGGCATTGATCGCACCGGCCTTGCCGATAGCCAGACTGCCAACGGGAATACCCCCCGGCATCTGAACGATGGACAACAGCGAGTCCAGGCCGTTGAGTGTTTTCGACTGCACGGGAACGCCGAAGACAGGCAGCTCGGTCTTGGCCGCGACCATGCCAGGCAGGTGGGCCGCGCCACCGGCACCGGCAATGATCACCTTCAGACCGCGACTGGCGGCGCTGGCGGCATATTCGAACATCCGATCCGGCGTTCGATGGGCCGATACCACGCGGCACTCGCATGGAATCTCCAGGGCCTCCAGAGTCTCCGAGGCATGGCGCATGGTTTCCCAATCACTCTGGGAACCCATGATTACGCCGACCAGCGGATCGCTAGGCATGTGAGGTTCTCCGTGCGGAAAAACCGCCATTGTAGCGTGGAAGCGTGCTGCCCTGCACGTTGCCCCGCAAGCGATCCGGGTGCAGTAAAATCAGACGATGACTATTCCAGAACACTTGCTCGACATTCTCTGCTGCCCGGTCAGTCACGAGCCGCTGTTGCCGCTGTCTAGAGACAAGCTCAAACGTCTCAACGCCGCCATCGACGCCGGCAAGGTTGAATATGTTGATCATCAGCCGGTCAGCGCTCCTTTGAAGGCAGCCCTGATCACCCGCAACCATAAGCTGGTCTATCCGGTTGATGACGGTATCCCGGTGCTGCTGCCAGAGCGAGGCATAGGGACTACCCAGCTCAGCGAGCCGCTTTGAGCCCGGACCTGGATGCCATCGCCAGCCAGGTCAGTTCTGCGCTGGCCGAAGACCTGGGCGTCGGTGATGTCAGCGCCAGTCTGATCGAGCCCTCGCGTCGCGGACGCGCCATCCTGCTCACCCGCCAGGCCGGCGTACTGGCAGGACGGGCCTGGGCCGAGACCGCATTTCGCCTGCTCGACCCCGCATGCAATCTGCGCTGGTCTGCAGACGATGGCGAGGAGATCCTGGCTGGACAGCAACTGTGCGTGATTGAGGGCCAGGCGCGGGCCATGCTGAGCGCTGAACGCACGGCCCTGAACTTTTTGCAGCTACTGTCTGGCGTGGCCACGTCCACCCGGCATTATGTCGATTCCATCGCCGGCACCGGCGCGCGCCTGCTGGACACGCGCAAGACCCTGCCGGGTTTGCGTCTGGCGCAGAAGTACGCGGTACGCATGGGCGGCGGGCACAACCACCGCCTCGGCCTTTACGACATGGTGATGCTGAAAGAAAACCACATCACCGCAGCAGGCGGCATCCAGGCAAGCGTTGCTCTGGCCCGACAGCAGCATCCGGGCCTGACGGTCGAGGTGGAAGTGGAGACCCTGGAGCAGCTGGAGCAGGCCCTGGCGGCCGATGCTGACCGGATCATGCTCGACAACTTTGGCCTCGAGGACATGCGCCTGGCGGTCGAAAAAAACCAGGGCCGCGCCATCCTCGAAGCCTCGGGTGGACTTGAGTTGAACCAACTTCGGCAAGTGGCTGAAACCGGTGTCGACGACATCTCGGTCGGTGCCCTGACCAAGACGATCATTCCGCTGGACCTCTCTCTGCGTTTCGAGTAACGAACGGCTCAGAGCGATTCGACGTTCGCCCGTAGCCAGGCAGCACGCTCAAGCACCTCCGTCCTGCGCTGCTGGTCCATCCGGTCCAGGTTGCGATACATCATGGCCATGCGTCGATTTCCGGACAGGCGTTTGCGATTTCGGTCCAGAAAGTCCCAGTACAGGGCATTGAAGGGGCAGGCATCCTCGCCCACCGTATCGGCCGCCTTGTAGCGGCAATGACTGCAATAATCGCTCATGCGCTGGATGTATTTTCCGCTGGCCGCGTAGGGCTTGGAGCCCAGCAAGCCGCCGTCGGCATGCATCACCATGCCCAGCGTGTTCGGCAATTCCACCCAGTCAAACGCATCAGCATACACGGCCAGGTACCAGTCGCAGATTTCCTTCGGCAACACCCCCAGAATAAGGGCGAAATTCCCGGTCACCATCAGACGCTGGATATGGTGCGCATAGGCGTTGCGGCGGGTGGCATCAATGGTCCGGGCAAGGCAGCGCATGTCAGTTTCGCCGGTCCAGTACCAGGCGGGTAGCGGTGCCTGGCTGTCGAGGGCGTTCATCTCTGCGTAGTCGGGCATTTTCAGCCAATAGATGCCGCGCACGTACTCGCGCCAGCCGATGATCTGGCGGATAAAGCCCTCGACGGCATTGATCGGGGCCTGGCCCTCGGCCAAGGCCTGCACGGCGGCCTCGCAAACTTCCTGAGGCGCCAGCAGGCCAAGATTCAGGCTGAAGGACAGGCGAGAGTGAAACAACCAGTCCTCATCGTCGGCCATGGCGTCCTGAAAATCACCGAACCAGGGCAAGGCGGACTTGACGAAATGAGTTAGCGCCTGCCGGGCCTGGGTTCGGGTGACCGGCAGATCAAAGCCCTCCAGACTGCCAAAGGCATCAATGTCACGCTTGACCAGATCCAGCACGGCCTCGGTGGTCGAGTCAGGCGTAAAGCGCATCGGCCGCGCCGGGGACGGCTTGCCGCGCCAGCGCTTGCGATTGTCGTGATCAAAGTTCCACTGTCCATCCTGCGGCTTGTCACCGTCCATCAAAAAGCCGGTGCGGCGGCGCATCTCGCGGTAGAAGTACTCCATCCGCAACTCGCGACGGCCAGATGCCCAGGCCTCGAAAGCCGCCGGCGGGCACAGGAATCGGGTATCTGGAAGCACCGTAACCGGTACCTTCAATTGCCGCTCCCAACCCCGAATCTCATCCAGCACCCGCCACTCGCCTGGCCAGCTGACGACCAACTCCTCGAACTCAGCCCGCTCCAACGCAGCAGCGACCAGATCGGTGAAGCTGCGGCAATCGCTGGCCGCATCGTAGCGGTGGTAGCGGATGGTCCAGCCGGACTCCCGCAATGCCACGGCATGATGACGCATGGCCGCAAAAATCAACGCGATCTTGCGGGCATGATGCTTCACGTAGCTGACCTCGGCGGCAAGCTCCCCCATCAGCAGCTGATCCGTATCAGGATTCAAGGCCTGCAATACGGCATTATCCAGATTGAGCTGATCACCCAGGATCAGGCCTAATTTAGCCATTGATATTTCTCTTTGCCGGCGCCCGGTTTGGGCATGTTGATGGAAATGAGAGCCTAGCATTGGCTCAGACAGGGCTGCGTCGACAATAGTCGTTGAAAGTACCGCTCAATTGACCGGGATCAAAAGCAGCCAAGTGTTCCTCACGTATCATTTTCACGAACTCTTCATGACCCTCAACCAAAACGGAGAACAAACGATGAAACGCCAATTGTTGATCCTTGCCGCCGCTGGCATGCTCAGCGCCAATGCAGCTGCACAATCGCAGGGCGACTGGATCTTCCGCGCTGGCCTCGGTTCGGTCATGCCCAACACATCAAGCAACAACCTGGTTTTTGAAGGAATCGAGCTTGAGGGCTACCAGATTGATGTCAGAGACAATATCCGTCCAGTGTTCAACCTGACTTGGATGGCAACCAACAACGTGGGTGTCGAAGTGCTCGCGGCCTGGCCGTTCAAGCACAACATTCGCGGTGACGACGCCCTGCGCGGACTCGGCAAACTGGGCGACACGCGACATCTACCACCGGTAGTCAGCTTGCAGTATCACTTCCTGCCTGGCGAGCGTTTTCGTCCTTATGCCGGCCTGGGTCTGAACTACACCTACTTCTTCGACGAGAGCACGACCCCTGCCCTGCATGAAGGCATCATCGCCACCTCAAATGCCGCACTCGGCACCAGCTACAGCGGTGGCGATACCGGCATGAACATCAAGAACTCGCTGGGCCTGGCACTGCAAGTGGGCGCGGACATTCAGCTCAACGACACGCTGTTTTTGAATTTCGATCTGCGCTGGATCGATATCGATGCCGATGCTCGCCTGACCACTCGCACGACTGACGCGCTGGGCAACGACATCACGCTGCGTAGCCGAGTCAAGGCCGACATCGACCCCTGGGTGTTCTCGACCACGATCGGATTCCGTTTCTAGCACCAACGGCTGTTATTGAACCCGGCAATCAAATAGATTGCCGGGTTAATGCCCGGCCGGAACGGCCGGGACCGCG
>REEQ01000124.1 GCA_007695005.1 Wenzhouxiangellaceae bacterium
TGCGCCGATCGCTGTCGCTCAGTGCTTTTTGCCCGCACTGGCTGCACCAGCGGCCCTTGAGCGGGCTTGCGCAGTTGGAGCAGAGTTTGTTTTCTGCGGTCATGGTTCTGGCCCAGGATAAAGCCTACTTGCGCCGAAGCTGCAGCATGAGCTGATCCACCAGGATGGATTGGTAGAAGTCGCTGCTGGCAGCCTGGTCGAGGAAGCCCAGCATTTCCTCGCGGTCAATCAGCGGATAATCGCCGCAGTCAGCAAAATGCCCCATCAGGTAATAGTGCGGAAAGGCAACCAGGCCGGCATATCGGCCGGTATGGGCCGATCGTCTGATTAGTTCGCCGCCGGCACAGGGGCGTGGATCCGAGCCGTCCCAGCCAGTGACCATGATGTAACCCATCACGAACAGAGACTGCGGATAACCCGCCATCAGCGCACGATGGCGGTAGCTATCACCTTCCTCGTGGCGGCCGGCGTAGCCATAGGCTCGGGCAAGCTGGTAGTTCAGGCGGGGATTGTAGGGATCGTCTTCGAGCGCTGCATGGCAAGCGACCATGACGGCGTCCAGATCCATCTCGGCGCGGGTCAGCCCCTCGGTTACTCGGTGCGGATCGCTGGGGTGGGCGGCAAGGCGATCGCATTCGGTGACTTCACCGGCATGGGCGTTCGGATCGAAGATCGCGATATTTTCGAAATCGATAGACCCTGCCTGGACTATTCCAAAGCTCAAGGACAGCAGGAAAACGAGGATGGACTGAAGATGACGCATGAAGGCACTCCGCGAGAACTCATGCGATCGAGTGTAGCGCGCCCAGCGCCGATAAGTACCAATGTCAGTGCTGACACGCCTGCAGCAACGGACGACCCAGACTGGAACGGAAGTCGGAGACCAGTTCGTTGATTCGAGCCTGTTCGATCAGAAAGGCATCGTGGCCCTGAGGGGCATCCAGCCAGTCGAGACGGGCATGGGGCAGGGCGCGGGCCAGCGCAGACTGGTCGCGGGGCGGGTAGAGTAGATCGGACGTTATGCCGATAACCTGGACGTGCACTCGCGTTTCGGCGAGCAGGCGGCTGGAGTCGCCGCGATCGCGGGCGATGTCGTGGCTGTCCATCGCCGCCATCAGGCGGCGGTAGGCAATTGGATCAAAGCGTGCTTTCAGCGCCTGGCCGTGGTGGTCCAGCCACTGCTCGGCGGGATGGGGAAAGTCATGGTGGGCGTTGAAACGTGCATCCAGGTTGTCCCAGTGGCGGTAGCTGAGCATGGCGACCATGCGCGCCATTTCCAGGTCGCCGTGCTGGTCCAGGGCACGGCGCTGGATGTGATTCAGCGCTCGTGCCCAGGCTGACTGGCGGGCCGGTGCGGCGATCACCACGGCGGCCTCCAGCGGTAGGGCGGGGGCGACAGCCCATTCCAGGGCCTGCATCCCGCCCAGCGAGCCGCCGATGACCAGCTTCAGCCGCTGAATGCCCAGGGTCTCCAGCAGCAGCTGCTGGACCCTGACCATGTCGCGCACGCTGATCTCGGGAAAGCGGTCGGCCCAGGATTGCCCGTCCGGCCCTGAATGAGCCGGTCCGGTCGTCTGGCCGCTGCCGCCGAGCACATCGACGCTGACGATGAAATCCGTCTCCGGATCCAGCGCGCGGCCCGGCCCAAGCAGCTCGGGCCACCACTCAGACAGATTGGAATCGCCCGTCAGGGCCGGGCAGACCAGCACCGCATTGCACCCAGCCTGGTCCAGTCGGCCCCAGCTGCGATAGCCGATCTGAGCTACATCCAGCCGCCCACCGCCGGTCAGGCTCAGCGGTTGCTCGAGCTGCATCACGGCTGCCTGGGTGTTCACGCGGCGGCCTCGAGACCGGCGCGTTCGAAGGCCTGGGCAAAGTCTTCAGTGATGTCATCGATATGCTCGATGCCGACCGAGACGCGAATCAGCTCGGGGTTGACGCCGGCAGCCTGGCGCTCGGCTTCGCTGAGTTGCTGGTGGGTGGTTGATGCCGGGTGGATGACCAGGGTCTTGGCATCACCCACGTTGGCCAGGTGGCTGGCAAGCTCGACTGAGTTGATGAAGCGCCTGCCGGCCTGCTCGCCGCCGCGGATGCCGAAGCTCAAGACCGCGCCGAAGCCGTTGCGGAAGTAGCGCCTGGCCCGCTCGTGAAACGGGTGCTCGGGCAGTCCGGGGTAGTTGACCCAGGATACCGATGGCTGCTTCTGCAGCCATTCGGCCAGGGCCTGGGCGTTGTCGACGTGACGTTGTACACGCAGCGACAGGGTTTCCAGGCCTTGCAGGAACAGAAAGCTGTTGAACGGGCTCAAGGCCGGGCCCAGGTCACGCAGACCCTCGACCCGGGCGCGGATGATGAAGGCGATATTGCCGAACTGACTGCCGCTGCCGAAGGTCTCCCAGAAGTTCAGGCCGTGGTAGCCGGGAGCGGGCTCGGTGAATAGCGGGAAGCGCCCGTTGCCCCAGTCAAAGCTGCCGGCATCGACAATCACCCCACCGATCGAGGTGCCGTGACCTCCAATCCACTTCGTCGCCGACTGAACGACGATGTCGGCGCCGTGCTCGATCGGTCGGACCAGATAGCCGGCGGCACCGAAGGTGTTGTCGACAATCAGCGGCAGGCCGTGCTTTTTCGCCAGCGCCGACAGGCCTTCCAGGTCGGGGACATGAAAGCCCGGGTTGCCGATGCTTTCGACATAGATGCCGCGGGTCTTGTCATCGATCTGCGCCTCAAACGCGGCCAGATCGTCGCCCTCGACCAGGCGCACATCAATACCCAGGCGCGGCAGCGAGACCTTGAACTGGTTGTAGGTGCCGCCGTAGAGCGAAGCGCTGGCGACCAGGTTGTCGCCGGCCTGGGCAATGGTGGTGATGGTGATCAGTTGGGCCGACTGGCCGGAGCCGGTGGCCAGGGCCGCGACCCCGCCCTCCAGCGCGGCCACCCGCTGCTCGAAGACATCGGTGGTCGGGTTCATGATCCGCGAATAGATATTGCCGAACTCCTGCAGGGCAAACAGGCGCGCGCCGTGGTCGGCATCTTCAAAGGTATACGAGGTGGTCTGGTAAATCGGAACCGCCCGTGCATTGGTGCCGGGTGCCGGCTGCTGGCCGGCGTGGACCTGCAGGGTTTCGAAACGGTGTGATTTGCTGCTGTTGCTATCGTTTTTGCTCATCGGTGGGCTCCTGGTCTGGGTGCGGTGATGCGCCTGGCCGGCCAATAAAAAACCCGCCAGCGCCGGGGCGCCGCGGGTTGTGTCGTGATGGGTCTGGTTGGTTCCTGCTAGCGAGTGGAACACAACCTCAGCGACGCGCCCGCGGTTGTGCCGGGCATACACATGCTCATCAGGCAGGCAAGGGCGAGGTGCTGGTGCGTGTTCATCATGGCCTCGATTAACGCACCCGAAGCCACCGCCAGTCAAGCAATCCTTAATACTCGTTGCTTATAAGCTTTTTCCATTTCCCGCTTTTCCCTTGCTGCTGAAAGTTGTGTCTGAGTGGTTCGGGCTTCGTTTGGATCGGGACGCCGTCCTCGGGCAGGGGATTCCGCTTCAGTTCGACGCACAGCGAGGCCTTCAGCGTCATCCCCCTCCCGATGACGGCTTGCAGCCTCGGCGTTTACGGGCATTGCAGGGCTCGCCGGGGGATTACATCGATCAGGCTTTTTCGTTCGCCGCGCCCACGTGTGCCGCAGCAAAACTGTGTAACCTTGTTGACAGCATCCTTAGTCGCAGGGAGATCGCATCACATGAGCCATGGACCTCAGCTTCGGATTCCCGCCACCTACATGCGCGGCGGAACCAGCAAGGGCGTGTTTTTCCGTCTCGATGAGCTGCCGGAGCCGGCGCGCAAGCCCGGACCGGAGCGCGATGGTCTGCTGCTGCGTGTCATCGGCTCACCCGACCCCTACGGCAAGCATACCGATGGCATGGGCGGAGCCACCTCCAGCACATCCAAGACCGTGATCCTGTCGAAATCGGAGCGGCCGGATCATGATGTCGACTACCTGTTCGGGCAGGTCTCCATCGACCAGCCTTTCGTCGACTGGTCGGGTAATTGCGGCAATCTGACCGCGGCGGTGGGTTCCTTTGCCATTGCCAAAGGGTTGGTAGACAGCGAGCGGGTGCCGCAGAATGGTATCTGCCAGGTGCGCATCTGGCAGGCCAATATCGAAAAGACGATTGTTGCTCACGTGCCGATCAGTAACGGCCAGGTCCAGGAGACGGGTGACTTCGAGCTCGATGGCGTCACTTTCCCTGCCGCCGAGGTGCGGATCGACTTCATGGATCCGACCGGGGATGCGCCGGCGCTGCCGACCGGCGGTGTCGTCGATGAGTTCGAAGCGCCAGGGTTTGGCCTGTTGCAGGCGAGTTTCATCAGTGCCGGCATCCCGACCATCTTCGTCAATGCCGCTGACATCGGTATGGGCGGCACCGAGCTGCAAGCGGCCATCAACGATCATCCGGAACTGCTGACCCGACTTGAAAGCCTGCGCGCTCACGGGGCTGTCGCCATGGGCCTGTTTCAGCACGTGGAGGAGGCCCGCCAGCGCCAGCATACGCCGAAACTGGCTTGGGTCTCAGCTCCTGCCGACTATGTCGCCTCCAGCGGCAAGCCGGTGGCCGCTGCCGACATCGACCTGAACGTGCGCGCCATGTCGATGGGCAAGCTGCATCACGCCATGATGGGCACTGCCGCTGTGGCCATCGCCGCTGCCGCCGCGATTCCGGGCACCCTGGTCAATCAGGCTGCTGGTGGTGCTGGCCAGGATGGCGTGCGCTTCGGTCACCCCTCGGGCACCCTGACCGTTGGTGCCAGCGTTGACCAGAGTGGCGGCGAGTGGCGGGTCAACCGGGTCAGCATGAGTCGCAGCGCGCGTGTGCTGATGGAAGGCTGGGTGAGGGTGCCAGGCTGACAGATCTTGTCAAGATTCATGGTCGGGACCAGTTTGGACAAGGTTTGAGGATTCGGTTTTGCGCATGACTAACCTGAAGCGGCGGGTGGTGCTGCTCGCGACCATGCTCTTTCTGGCCTTGCCGGTGCAGTCGGCTGACCCGCCGTCGCTGGAACTGCAGTATCACTTCGACCGCTTCGCCGCTCATCCGGAGCTGGCGACTGCCCGGGTCAACACGATCATCAGCGATGACCGGGGCATGATCTGGGTGGGAACCCAGGACGGCCTGTTTGAGTTCGACGGTACCCAGGTGCGCGTTCATCGCGCCGCGGCACGGTCGGGTGCACTGATTGACAATCACATTCTCAGCCTCATGATCGACAGGCGGGGCCGCTTGTGGGTCGGCACCATGCAAGGGCTGGACCGGCTCGACTCATCCGGTGGTGAATTTCTCGCCCGCGCTGGCCTGGCCGATGGCCAATGGCTCAGCGGCGTGACCGTATTGACGCTGCTGGAGGATGATGAGGGCGCTATCTGGGCTGGCACTTCCGAAGCCGGCCTGTTTCGCCTGGATGAAGATGGCCGCACGCTTGCCCATCTGGATGCCCTGGACCGTGGCGGCGAGTTGTCGTCGCCGGACGTCTGGGATCTGTCCATGGATGCCGACGGCTTGCACCTGTGGGCTGCCACCGAGGCTGGCCTGGACCGAATAGACATGTCCGGACTGAAGGTTCTCGAGCGCCTGGTGCCGCCCGGTGAGCCTGGTGCTCGCAGCCAGCGCGCTGCCGTGACCAGCGTGCTGGTCGATGGGCCGGACGATCTGTACCTGACCACGCTTGCCGGTGCCTGGCGCTACCGTCGCCCGGCACAGCATTTCGAGTCGCTGGCTGCCTGGTCAGAGGCCCTGGGCAGCGCGCAGATGCACGTGCTGGCCGATGGTGACGACGGTCTCTGGTTTTCCAGTCTGAGTGGTGGTCTGGTTCATTGCCCAGGTCGGGCAGGGGAATGCCGGAACCTGCTTCACCAGGCTGATTTCAAGCGCTCGCTGCCGGGCAATGCCGTGCGTCGCAGCTACCGCGATGGCGATGGTCGAATCTGGCTGGCAACGAACAGCGGTCTGGCCCGATTCGTGCCCGGACGCCTGGACTGGGGACACTACCGCCTGCTTGGCCTGGGCGACTCCGATCCTGAAGTCTGGGCGCTGAGCTATTGGCGTGGGCAACTTTACCTGGGTACCTTCGCCCACGGCTTGTGGCGCGCGCCGTGGATGGAGCTGAAGCAAGGTCGCCATGCTGTGGCCCTGGAGCGCGTGCCCGTGGAACACCCCAGCGCCTGGTCGCTTATGGTCGACAGTGCTGACCGCCTTTGGGTCAGTACATTTGGTGGCGGCCTGTATCGATTTGACGAACCGGATCAACCGGATCTGCACCTGCTGCATGACCCCGATGACACGGCCAGTCTCACCTTCAATCACGTCTGGCATCTTGTTGAAGACGAGGCTGGAATCTGGGTTGGCACCTACGGTGGAGGGCTGAATCTGCTTGACGGCGACAGCGGTCGGCGCATCGGGGCCTGGATGCCCGATAGTGAACGGCCAGTTTCAAGTCGCCGGGTGACAGTGACCCAGCGCGATGCAGCAGGCCGGCTCTGGGTTGCGACCTACGGTGGCGGTTTGAACTTCAAGCGTCCAGCGGACGGCGGCTTCACGGCCTGGGTCAGTGATCCGGTCAGGGCAGACAGCCTGCCGCATGATTTCATCATCGACCTGGCCCTGTCTCCGGCAGATGAGCTGCTGGTGGCTACCGAAGGCGGCGGTCTTGCCCGTCTGCTGGACCCGGAGTACGGCAGATTCCAGATTGAGGATGAGGCCTCCGGTCTGCTCAACGCCAACCTGTCCGGGATCCGTTTCAGTGAAGATGGTGCACTGTGGGTCAGTCACAAGCGTGGCCTCCAGCGCTACCAGGATGGGCGCTGGCTAAGCGCACGAGCGGCGGATGGCTTGCAGGATGATCACTTCGCCAGCCGCGCTCACGCGGCACCTGCAGCTGGCTGGCTGGCTTTCGGGGGCCGCGGCGGGATCAATGTGTTCGATGCTGAAAGCATCTCCCTGCCTGCGCCGCCAGCCGTGCCGCTTATCACCGAAGTCCGCATCTATCGCGCTCAGCTGTCCGATCAGCGCGTCTTCGACCCCGATCAGGACTGGCGTCTGGATGCTGGCGTGGATGCCATCGGTATTCGCTTTTCCAGCCACTACATGGACGCCGAGGTTCCGCTGCTGTTTCGCTATCGACTCGATGATGGCAGCTGGGTAGAGCAGCTCGATGGCCAGCTGGTCTTCAGTGGGCTGGCACCGGGCCATTACCGCCTGGAGCTGCAGGCGGCCCGCGAAGATCGGCAGTGGAGCGATTCGGCGATCTGGTCGTTCAGCATTCGGCCACCCTGGTGGGCCAGCACTGCCGCCTGGGCGATGTACGCTGCAGCGCTGTTGTTGCTGATCATCGCCAGCGTGCGATATCGCCTGCGTCGGATCGCCGCCCACAATCGCCATCTCCAGGCATTGCTGAAAGCCAGGACGCGCGAGCACCGGCTTCGGATCAACGCGCTGGAGGCCGCTCATGAGCGCGCCGTCAGCGAAGAGTTGCTGGCTCAGAAACGGCGCCTGTTTGCGACCATGGCGCATGAGCTGCGCACGCCACTGACCGCGCTCGCCCTGACCGTGGATGCCGAGCTGGACAACAGCGAGCTGGCCAGTGAGCGCCCTGGTGCCCTGGCAGCCATCCGGACCAACATCCAGCGGCTGAATCGTGTCAGTCAGCAGATTCTGTCACTATCGGACGCGGTGGCCGATGACAGTCACCCGGCCGAGGTCATCGAGCTGGCCCCAGCAGTGACAGCGATCATCAGCGCGCTGCGCGCTCTCCTGGCCGAGCGCGAGATCCGCGTGGAGCAGCAGGTGCCTGAAGGACTGTGCCTTGATCTCAAACCCGGCAGCCTGGAGTTGATCCTGTTCAATCTGCTCGACAATGCCTGGAAGTACGCCGGTCGCGGCGCCAGTCTCAGCGTTCGAGCCACGCCGATGGGCAGCGCTGTCTTGCTCGAAGTGATTGATGACGGACCCGGCATGCCGGAAGGGCTGGCTGAACGTGCTTTCGAGCGACGGGTTCGCGGGCCCGAACATGCCCGCGATCACAGTCGGGGGTTGGGCCTGGCCGCCGTGCGTGCGACCGTGGCCGCCAACGGTGGCAGCATCGAATTGCGCACCGCGCCTGGCATGGGCTGCCATTACCGAATCGAGCTACCCTTGGCCGAGAGCGGCAGCGATGCGCCTGTTCCCGGTTCCCAGCCAGCGGCGAGCGATGCTCGCGGTGAAGCTGGTACGCCGCTGGGGACACTGCTGCTGATCGAGGACGATGATCAACTCAGAGCATTGATGGAGCGGCTGCTGGGCGACGATTGGAACATCCTGGTCTGTGACAATGGCCTGGATGGTCTGGCTCTTGCACGCGAGGAGTTGCCGGACCTCGTGGTCAGCGATGTGGACTTGCCTGGCTTGCGCGGTGAAGAGCTTTGTCGCCGAATAAAAAGCGATCCGAGTCTGGCGCATACACCGGTGCTGCTGCTGACCGCACTGGATGATCCGAGAGATCAGGCGGCCGGCCTGGCTGCGCGTGCCGATGACTACATCACCAAGCCATTCGATGCTCAGGCCCTCAAGGCCCGCCTGCGCAACCTGTGGCAAACACTGGAACACACCCGGGCACATGCCCGTCGAAGCCTGCTCGATGCGGCCGGCGGTGAGGACGAGAGATCGGCCTTTGTCGATGAGCTCAAGGGAAAAGCAGAAGCACTGCTGGACCAGGGCCGGCTCAGTGTCGACAATCTGGCGGCCTCCCTGAATGTTTCGTCCAGGCAATTGAACCGGCAATTCTCGCGCGAGCTCGGCGATCTGACGCCGCGCGATTATATTGATCGCCTGCACGCCCGCCGCGCCGGTGATCGCATCGCCGCCGGCGCCACCCTGGAGCAGGTTGCCGAAGAACTGGGTTACTCCTCCAGCAGTTATCTGGGCCGGAAATTCCGGCAGTGGTACGGGCTCAGCGTTTCTGAATTCAGGAAGATCGAGCGACGTCAGTCAGAATCGTCCTGAATTTTGCTGCTGCTGTCCGGCAATTGACTGGCCACTCGCCGCTGCCGTTGTCATGCTTCGTAGCATGGTCGGACGCATGATCCGAATGTCACCAAGGGGAGACTCATGTTTTTAATTCGATCGCGAAGATGGCTGGTGATACTGTTGGGCATATTCCTGGCCCAGACGGCGAGTGCAACACCGACATACTTCTCTCAATTCGGACAGAGTCGAACGCATCACATCGAGGTAGAGCGTCTCACTGCGTTCAACCTCACTATCGTCGGCGTGCCCCAGTACCTGGTCACGGAGTGGTATCTGAACGGCGGCCTGGTCAAGACTGATTTCGCCGGCTCGCCAAGTAACCGAACGCTGTTCATTGGCGGTCTGGAAAATAACCGGACTATCGACGCGGTGTCCTATCATCCGACCAATCCTGGTTATGGTGACGAAAACCATGTCTGGCATGTCAGCGTTTTTGTCCCTGAAGTTCCGCAGCCGGATCTTGCCATGGAGGTCATGCAGGTCTGGCCCAGTACCGTCAGGGTGGGCGATACCCTGAATTTCAGCTGGCGTGTCTGCAACCAGGGTGACGCAGCAGCGGCGGCCACACAGGTCCAGACCTACATCAGCGGAGACTGGCTGGGAAACAGTGAGATCGAGTTTATCGGCTTTGTCTCTGTGCCGTCCATCAGTGCCGGCAATTGCAGTGTCGCCAGCAACAGCAGCTGGACCGTGACTGATCTCGGGCCCGGGACCCGTTGGCTGGCCATGCATGTCAACGCCAACCAGGCCATTCCGGAGCCGAACTACGCCAACAACATCGATACCCATTCTTTTACCTTTGCAGAGCGCCTGGGCAGCCTGCGCGTCACGATCAATCCAGCGGCCGCTGTTGCTGCCGGTGCTCAGTGGCGGCTTGGCTCCGGAAGCTGGCAGAACAGTGGCTCGACGCTGCACAATATTCCCATCGGGACACACACGATCAGTTTCCGGTCGGTCTCCGGCTGGAGCAGGCCGGGCAACCAGCAGGTGGTCATCCAGGAAAACCAGCTAGCCCAGCGGAGCGTCACCTACCTGCAGCAAACCGGAAGCCTGCAGGTTGCACTGCTGCCGTCCGACGCTGTCTCAGCCGGCGCACGCTGGCGAATTCGCGACTTCTCGGGCTGGATGGAGAGCGACAGCAGGCTCGATGCCATCCCGATCGGCAATTACGTGGTCGAGTTCCGCGACGTCGCCGGCTTCTTCACGCCAGCTGACCGCAACGTGACCATCAGCGACGGTCAGCTCAGCTCCCTTTCCGGCGTTTACCAGGCGGCGTCTTCAATCCAGGTGATACTGACGCCGCAGGAGGCCATTGATGCCGGCGCGCTGTGGCGCCTGGCCGGAGAGCAGGACTGGCGTCCCAGCGGTGCGTCAGTGTCGGGAGTTGAAGCCGGTAGCCACACCATCGAGTTCCATCCTGCCATGGGCTTCCAGACACCAGCAGATCGGGCGGTGTCCGTGGCGCAAGGCGCTCTCAAGACCGTGGAGCAGGGCTACGAAGTGGTCTCGGGCCATCCACTCGAAACCGACGATAATTTCAAGGCCGAGATCAATGCCGCCAAGGATTGGGCGGAGGAGCTGCTGGCCTTTGCATCGACACCGGACGGCAGTAACCACGAATTTGGTTGTCGTTTGTCGAACAAAAGCGAGAGTGCGGCCTGCCTGAGCGCTGCGACCCTCCTTGCCTCCCAGCGTACCTGGCAGTTCATGCGCCTGCAGCTGCATCCCTTGTTCGATAGTCGAGGGGAGGGCTGCTATACCGGTTGGATCGGTTGTAGCAAGACCAACCGCGACGCCTACTTTGAAGCGGTTGAGGACATTCAACAGGCCTTGTTGATGATCATTCCCCAGATTGGTCATTTCGTACGTACCTGGCGCATGCCTAATGGGCCTCATTCGCAAGCTTTCATTGATGCATCCAGAGTTGTTACATACAGGTTCTCCGCGAACGCCATCCCGGGATCTGGCCCGGTTTCGTGTATCTGGCCCGAAAACGTCTACACCAACCATTCCAGCTTTTCGGACCGCCAGCTCAATCTTGCCCTGACGGCTTCGTCCTTGTACGAGGCCTTCAATTCACGCTCTGAGCGGCTGGCCAGTCTCCTGGCTCTTCAAGGTCAACTGGGTACGGATGCATTCGCGGCGACGGTAAAGGCAGCCATGGCCGAGGAGTTGGCCAGCACCGTGTTGGTGCCACTGGAATTGAAGAACTACAGCGCCTGGCAGCCCGGTACCCTGTACAACTCCGGTTTTGCCTTTAATGAAGATATCGAGGCCCAGGCCGCCCGGCTGGAAGCTTTACTCTTCGAAATGCAAAAGCTCTTGTCAGAGGCCTTGCCTTCTCTGGAAGGTCTGCTGATCAGTTATCTGCCCATCAGTTTTGTGTTCGATCTGGCCAAGATACTGCAGTTGGAGGCGAAGCTTACCGCAGCTTTGCAGGCATTCCGCGACTTTGCTGATAACCTGATGGGCTACAACGAAGACTGCGGCGCGCGCGAGACACACTGGCAAACCATGGCTGCTGGCTGGCAGCAGATCAATCTGGCCCATTTCGCCGATCTGATTGGTGATGTCGAGTTCGACTGCCAGGATCAGGCGTGCGCGTTTTACATTTCACCGGAAAGTCATGATTTCCTGACTATCTTGCAGGGACTGCTTGCTGTTCCGCCGCAGGTGGTTTCTCTGACCGTATCGGACGTGACGACGAGCCAGGCACGGGCCCGGCTTCAGATTCAGAACCCTGGTTTTCCTTTGCAGGTCTACTTCCAGTATCGGGCCGCCGACGGCCCCTACCAATTCAGCCCGTTGATTCAGATCGCGGCGAATCAGGCGATTGTGCAATGGAATCTGACTGAACTTGCCTGCGGTGCGAACCATCAGGTAAGGGCCTATGTCAGTCATGCCGGTGGCGAAACACCCTCCGAAACGGTTAATTTCGCGACCCTCGACTGCCCGGAGTTGTTGCCCCCGGCAGTCCAGACGCAATCAGCCATCGGCATAAGCCAGAGCAGCGCGACCTTGCGTGCCAGAGTGCATCCCAATGGGGCTGCCACCAGCCTTCAATTCCGTTACGGAAGTTCACAGTTCCAGATGACGGAGCAGGCCAGCTATGGATCGGTAGGATCCGGCAATACCTGGAGCCCAGACTTGTCGTTGTCGATCGATGGCCTGGCCTGCGGGACGGATTACTATTTTCAGGCGCTGGCCGAGAGTGTTCATGGCCAGGGCGTGGGTGCCATTGAACAGTTCAGCACGCAAGCCTGTCCACCAGGCTCTCCCAGCGCAGCCATCATTGGCACCCAGGTGCAGTCATTGTCGCAGGCCCGGGTAATTGCCGATGTGTATCACAACAATGCCAGTACTTCGGTCGAAATCCAGCTGAGTCGTGATGGCGGCAGCTTTGTCAGTCATGGCAGTTATGCCGGTAGCCCGATCAGCAGCTCCGAGGTTGAACCCTATCGAGTCAGCGCGAACCTGACCGGCCTTGAGTGTGGTGGCGGCTATGCGGTACGCCTGCGCCTGGTCAATTCAGCCGGTACCATCACCACCTCCTCCAGAAGTTTTCAGATGCCGGCATGCCCCCGCAACTTGACGGTAAGCTCCGGGGGAGCAAGCGCAGTGCCAATCATTGCCGAGCCCGATGGTGCGAGCGGCACGACAAGCTATTCAAGAATTCTTCCTGGCGGGGAAACAGTCTCCCTGATCGCACCGCCCACCTCCGGGAACGCCGCGTTTTCAGCCTGGGTGGGTTGCGACTCGGTAGGTGGCAGCGGGGCCCGCACCTGCCAGGTCGCGATGGATGCTGATCGTGAGGTGACCGTGCAATACGCTTTGCCCAGCCCCACTGCTTCGACGGCGAACGCGACTGCAATCGGGACGCACAGGGCTACGCTTAACGCGACCGTCAATCCAAAGGGGAATGCAACGATGGCGCGCTTCGAGTACGGTTTGGTCGGTTCGCTTGATGCTGTCACTGACTGGATCGATGTCGGTGACGGTTTGTCCGGACAGGCTGTGAGCGTCGAGCTCACCGGTTTGAGCTGCAGCTCGACTTACCAGTTTCGTATCGTGGCGAGCTACCCGTCCGGAACGGTATCAGGGTCCACCTTCAGCTTTGCAACCCTGCCATGTCAACCAGATTTGCTGTTCTGGTCCGACTTTGCTGCAAGATCGGATGACGCGTCCCGAGTTGTTCCTTATGCCTTGACCAGTGCGCATTATTCGGAGACAGACGATCTGGACCGGAAGTGCAGGCTTGAGTTTGGTGACGCTGCCGAGCTGGCAGACTGGACGGTGCTGAAGACCGAGTTTTCCGGCTTTGCATCACACGTCGCTGCTTCGATTGGTATGGCGCCGCATTCCGGTAGTGTCTGGATCAAGCGGAACGGCAATCGCTGGCATACGTCGACGCGACATTACATGTTTGCCCGGCACGATGGCGATGTCCCCGGGAATTGGGCGGTTCATGATCACATCGACAGCCATACCTTCACGCTTGGGTCCTGGTGGGGCACCCGCCGGGCGCTGTGCTTGACTGACAATGAGCTGGTTTATGCCAGCGATTTTTCAACAGCTCCGAGCCTTGAGTTGTCCATCTCCGGAAACGATCGTGGTTCCATGTTCGAATGGCGCTCTGACAGCGAAGATCTACTGATGCATCTCGTCGATTCATCAAGCTCTGGGCCCTGGTGGGCTTACGCTGCGACACCGATTTTTTCAGAGATCACGGCTGCCCGGCGTTTCCGGGTGAGTTTCCTGTTCAACCCCATCCAGCCTGATTGGGGGAATTATCCTGGCCTTCACTTTGTCCGTGACGGTGGTTCGGATATCGAGAGCGCTGAGGTGGCCTGGAGCTTCACTCTGGACTGTCGGGATAACATCAACTGCCATCCATGGAACCAGAACACGCACAGTCGGTTCCGCTATCGGAATGGAGCAGGGCATTTTGGCTTGTCGCCAAGCCTGCCGGCCCTGGACGAGTACTACCGGGTGGAAGTCGAGCATGACGCTGCGACACAACTGGCGACCCTGTCGATATTTCGGGCCTCCGGTGAGCTGTTTTATGAAAATGATGTATTTCCGTTGATGATCGGTAGTCAGGCGGGCTTCAACAGGATCTTGTTTGGCCGTGCGTCCTCGGGGCCTCCTCAGTATGGCCAAACGACAATCGTTGCGGTTGACGGAGTCCAGGTCAGGCGGTTGTTCTGATCGAAAACCCCTGTCTCCGGCCGCGGTCTGTCGGTTCTCGCCTGGCTCGGGACGGGGTCTGGTCCGAATTTCACCGGACCTGGTCCTGTATTTGACTGTTCCTGAAGGCGACCTTCAGAGAGACTGGAGGGGTGGTTTGCAGGCGGAAGTGGGCGGCGCATTGTTCGAGTCGCCAGGTCATGGGGTGCACAGGGCTGAAAGGCGGGGAACTCCAAAGTGATGCCAAGCGAAAGGGGATGGCCGGTGGCTTGAAAGAGCCATCGGCTTTTTTTCTTCCCGGCAAGCTGTTTGATTGCCGGGTCAATGATAGTCTTCATTTGTGGCTGATTTTCTGTCTCTGGTTGGCGATTTGATGAGACAATCAGCTCATTTCTGTCGCTTGGAGATTGATTATGAGTTCGGTAATCCGAGGATTGCTTGGCCTCTTGCTGGTATTTGCTGCGGAAGCTGCTGCCGAGTCGGTCCGGATCGAACAGGTCACTGTTTATCCGGATCGGGCCGAGGTTGTGCGTCTGGTCGAGATGGAGGTGGCGAGCGGGGAGCACCGGCTCCGGCTTGCCGATCTCCCAGCCGCGATGGATGCCGATACGCTCAGAATCTCTGTTCGCGAAGGCGATGGGTTTGCGCTCGGTGGTGCGGAGCTCAGGCGGGTGCGCGGTGCGGAGCGGGTGCAGCCGCGGGCTCGTGAGCTGGAGGATGCGATTCGCGACCTGGAATGGCAGGGTCGGGGACTGGACAATCGGATCGAGGCCCGCAACCTGCAGCTGCGCCTGATTGAATCGGTCGCTGCCGGCAGCGACGAGAGCTCGTCGTCCGGCAACCGCCTGGCTGCCCTGGAAAGCATTGGCAATCATGCTGAGGATGTGCTTGCCGGGCGCCTCGCCCTGGCGTCGGAGCGCGAAGCCCTGAATCGGGAGTTGGAGCGCCTCAGGCGCGAATTGAGCGATCTGGGCCAGGCTCAGCGCGATAGCCGCGAGGCCCTGGTGGATTATCGTGCCGAGGCGGCTGGAACGGTGGCCCTGGAGCTGCGCTACGTGGTCAGTCAGGCCGGCTGGGAGGCACTCTACGAGTGGCGGCTGGATACCGATGCCGGACAGCTCCACATCATTCAACAGGCGGTGCTGCGGCAGAACAGCGGTGAGGACTGGGAGGATGCAGAGCTTCGGGTGGCACTCGGTCAGCCGGCTGCCGGCGGTCGCTTGCCGGTGCTCTCGCCCTGGTATATCGACATTGCACCGCCGCCGCGTCCGGCACCTGCGATGGAGTCAGAGGCTCTGGACCGGGCCGTCGTAGCCGAGGCACGTCAAATGGCCGCACCGCAACTGGAAGGATCCGAAATGGCTGCGGCCTGGCGCATTCCGGGTCGGGTCAGTCTGCCGGGAGACAACAGCACCCGCCGCTTTGTGCTGAGCGAATACCGGCTGGCCGCTGAAGTCGGTGCCAGAACCGTACCGCGCCGCCAGGCCCGGGCCTGGTTGTTCGCCAGCGCCGAATACGATGGTGAGGCCTGGCTGCCACCGGGCCGGGTGTCGCTGTTCCAGGACGGCAGCCTGGTCGGGCAAAGACGCAGCAGCGGCCTGGCGCCGGGTGCCACGTTGGAGGCCAGCTTTGGCGTGGCCGAGCGGGTTGAGGTCAGTCATCGCATGGTGCGTGATACGCGCGGTTCGGACGGTGTGATTCGACGCCAGAACCGGCTGGAGCGTGAGTTCGAGATCGAGATCGTCAACCGCTACTCACGTGTCCTGGAAGTGACCGTGCTTGATCAGCTGCCGATTCCTCGCGATGAGCGTATCCAGGTCGAGCTGAGCAGCGACAGCCGCGCACCCAGCGTGCGCGATTTCGATGATCAGGCCGGCGTGGTTGCCTGGCAAGACAGCTATCAGCCGGGCCAGAAACGTCAGATTCGGTTTGGCTACCGCGCCCTGTTCCCGCGTGATGTGGACAATTTGAGTGGGTGGTGAGAAAGTCCTGATTGGTGTTGTGTCTCGGCGTCCGGGCTTCGTCCGGTTGGGGACGCCGTCCTCGGGCGGTGAATTCCGCTTCAGTTCGACGCGGTGGCAAGGCCTTCAGGGAAACTCCCCGCCCGAGGACGGCTTGCATCATCGGGGCTCATCGACATAGCCGGGCTATGCCTCGACACAAGATCAATCAGGAAGAGGATCCTTGAGGGCGCAACCTGTTTACGGGTCTGGTGTCTGATAGGCTATTGGCTCATGACTACGGAGGGTCGATATGTTTCGCTTGCTGCCTTTTTTGCTGTTTGCATTGTTGCTGGTTGGTTGTCAGCCGACCGATGAGCCGGTGACCGACCCGGACGAGGTGCGGGAAGTGGTAGAGCCCGATGAGGTTCTCATCGAGCCCAACGGTGACCCGCAACCTGAGGAAGCGATACCCGAGGAGGTGATGGACGAGATGGATGCCCAGGAAGCCGACCCGGTGGTTTTGAACCAGGGCAGTCGCGAGTTTGCCTTCGCCACCTTTCAGCGCGTCATCGCCGAGGATGACGCTGACGACAATCTGCTGATCTCACCGCATTCGATTCTGTCTGCCCTGGCGATGGTCTACGCCGGGGCCGAGGGCGAGACCCGCACCCAGATGCGAGAGGCCCTGAAGTTCGCTTTGGACGAGCCGGCCCTGCACCAGGCTTTCCAGGCCCTGGACGAGGCCCTGGCTGAGCGCGCCCGGGTTGAGCGAGATGACGATGCCAGCGGCTTCGAGTTGAGCGTGGTCAATCGTTTGTGGGGCGCGCAGGACGAAGCCTTTCTGCCCAGCTACCTGGAGCTGGTCGAGCGCCACTACGGTGCCGGCATCGAGCGGGTCGATTTTGAATCGGATCCGGAGGCTGCCCGCCGTCAGATCAACGCCTGGGTGGAAGAGCAAACTCGCGAGCGGATTCAGGATCTGCTGCCTTCCGCCTCGCTGAACGAGGACACCCGTCTGGTGCTGGTCAACGCGATCTACTTCCTGGCCAGTTGGCAGAATGCTTTTGAGGAGGATCAGACGCGGACCGAAGCGTTTCAGCGGCTGGATGGCTCAACGGTCGATGCACGTTTGATGCACCGTACCGGCAGTTACCCTGCATTCATGGATGACCACACCGTTGCCGTGTCGATTCCTTACCTTGGGCGCGAAGTGTCACTGCTGGCGCTGAAGCCCGCCAACGCCGATGCTGATTTCGAGGTCTGGCAGGCCGAGTTGGGGCGCGAGCGCTTCGATGCCGCCGTGGCCGGCCTGGAAGGCAAGCGTGTGGCGCTGGCGTTCCCGCGCTTTACCGGCGACAGCAGCTTCCGCCTGGCGAGTCTGCTGCGGCAGATGGGAATGAACGACGCGTTTTCCCGCGCGCAAGCCAACTTCGAGCGGATGAACGGCGTTGGCCCCGGCGTGATGGGGCGCTCCCTGTACGTCGACGAAGTTTTCCACAAGACCTTTATCGACCTCGATGAAGCCGGTACCGAGGCGGCGGCCGCAACCGCCGTGGTCATGATGCGCCTGACGGCCATGCCGGTTGAAGAAGATCCGGTCACGATCCGTTTTGATCGCCCCTTCATCTACGCGATCTACGACCATCCGACCGAGACCATCCTGTTCCTGGGCAGGGTGCTGGAACCGGGCCAGGGTTCCTGAAAGGGTGGCCGGCGCCAGTATCTTCATTACCGGCGCCGGCTCGGGCATTGGCCGTGCGACCGCCCGGCTGTTCGCAGAGCGCGGCTGGTTCGTCGGTTTGTATGATCTCAATGCAGACGCTGTTGAGGAGCTGGCCGGCGAGCTGAATGGCGCGGCCTGCCATAGTGCGCTCGATGTGACCGATGCGGCCGCCTTCGAAGCGGCCGTTGCTCATTTTGGCGAGCACACCGAAGGCCGGATGGCGGTGTTGTTCAACTGCGCCGGGGTCATGCGCATGGGCACGCTGGACCAGGTTGATCTTGCCGATCAGGTGCGCACCATTCGGGTCAATTTCGAGGCCGTGGTCATCGGCATTTATTGCGCCTTGCCCTTGCTGCGCGAGACACCTGATGCCATGGTGCTGAGCATGTCTTCAGCCTCGGCTTTTTACGGCGTACCGGAGCTTGCGGTCTACTCGGCCAGCAAGTTCGCGGTGCGTGGTCTGACCGAGGGCTTGAGCATCGAGCTCGAGCGTGAAGGTATTCGCGTGGCTGACATCATGCCGTTGTATGTCAATACGCCGCTGGTGACCGAACAACAAAATCCGCTCGCCTCCATTGACCGTCTGGGTACTCACCACAGCCCTGAAGAGATTGCCGAGCTGGCCTGGCGGGCGGTGCAAGGCAAGCGCGTGCACTGGGTGGCTGGCTGGCGCCTGCGTATCCTGAGCCAGCTGGGTGGTTTCCTGCCGTTCCTCAAGCGCCCGATCATGAAGCGGGTGAGCAGGCGGTAGCAACGCGCACCCGGCGGGCCGCTACCATTAACCCGGCAATCAAACAGATTACCGGATTAATACCCGGCCGGAACGGCCGGGACCGCGCAGCGAAGGCTTTTGCGGACATGTGCCGCAAATGATGCCGTGCAACGGATACCGTAGGTATTTCGTTGCCGGGTTAATAATATTGCACCCGGAACACCCAGTGCTTCATCAGCAGGTAGGTCAGCAAGGGCACGACCAGAACCATGCCGGGTATGGCCCATAATGGATCCAGGTCGGCCTGGTGGGCAACCAGCCAGACCAGCAAGGTGTTCAGCCCCAGGCTGGTCAGCGAGGTGACAATGAAGCGCGCGGTCAGGGCAGCGCCTGTTTTTTTCTGCTGATGTCCGGCAAAAGTCCAGCGGCTGTGGCCGATCAATGAAACCAGCACTGCGCAGACATAGCCGATGAAGTTGGCGGCCAGGGCGCTGCTCAGCGCCAGTGCGGTGAGCAGCGCATACACGCCAGCGTGAACCAGGGTGGCTGACAGGCCGACCAGGCCAAACCGGCCCAGGCGCAGCAGCTCGCGAATACGCTGATCTCGCATCGAGACCTACAGCCAGCTCCAGCTCAGGGTAATGCCAGCGGTCATGATAGCGACGATGCTCATCAGCTTGACCAGGATATTCAGGCTGGGGCCGGCCGTATCCTTGAACGGATCACCCACCGTGTCGCCGATCACGGCCGCGCGCCAGGCGGCCGAATTCTTGCCGCCGAAGTGGCCAGCCTCGATGTGTTTCTTGGCGTTGTCCCAGGCGCCACCGGCATTGGACAGAAAGATGGCCAGGGCGAACCCGCTGGACAGACCGCCAATCAGCAGGCCGATAACGCCAGCCACGCCCAGCACCAGGCCGGTCAGGATGGGCACCATGACGCCAAGGACTGCCGGGGCAAGCATCTCGCGCTGGGCGCCGATGGTAGAAATGGTCACGCAGCGAGCATAGTCGGGTGCCACGGTGCCGGCCAGAATCTCCGGGGTTTCGCGAAACTGGCGGCGTACCTCTTCGACCATCAGGGCCGCTGCCTTGCCCACCGCCTGTACTGTCAGGCCAGTAAAGATGAACGCAGTCATGGCGCCGAACAGAATGCCGATCAGGACCGGCGGGCTTAGCAGATTGACCTCGAAGTGAACCATGAAATCGCTCAGGCTGGCCTCGGTCAGGGCAATGCTTTGGCCATGGCTCAGTGGCAGCAGTTCCTGGCCACGGGCGATCAGCTCGATGCGAATGACCTCGACGTAGCTGGCCACAAGGGCCAGCGCAGTCAGCGCCGCCGAACCAATGGCGAAGCCCTTGCCGGTCGCGGCCGTGGTGTTGCCCAGGGCGTCCAGTGCGTCGGTGCGCTGACGCGCCTCCGGCCCGAGCCCGCTCATTTCCACGTTGCCGCCGGCATTGTCGGCAATCGGCCCGTAGGCATCGCAGGCCAGGGTGATGCCCAGGGTTGAGAGCATGCCTACCGCAGCCAGGGCAATACCGTAAAGGCCGGCACCGGCTGCGGCCATGTCGAAGCCCGAAGCCAGGCCATAGGCCAGCAGTACGGCGGTGCCAACGGTCAGAATCGGAATGGCGGTAGAGAGCATGCCGACGCCGACGCCGGCAATGATTGCCGTCGCCGGGCCGCCGGTGGCGCGCTCGGCGATGCGCAGGGTCGGACGGTAGCGCGCCGAGGTGGAATACTCGGTCGAGCGCCCGACAATGATGCCGGTGGCCACGCCAACGACCAGCGCCCCCCAGAAACCCCAGGCGCCGGGCAGGGCCAGGCCGTGCAGGACTGCCGCTGCGACCAGCACCAGGCCCACGGCGGCCAGATTGGTGCCCAGCCCCAAGGCGCGTAGGAGTTCACCTTGCTCGGCGTCTTCGCGAGTGCGGACCAGAAGGATGCCGCCGATGGACAGCAGAATGCCGCAGCCGGCAATGATCATCGGTGCCAGTACAGCGGCCAGCTGCAGTGCAGGATCGGCGAAGAAGGCAGCCGCGCCCAGCGCGGCGGCAGCCAGAAGGGAGCCGCAGTAGGACTCGAACAGATCAGCGCCCATGCCGGCCACGTCACCGACATTGTCGCCGACGTTGTCGGCTATGACTGCCGGGTTGCGCAGGTCGTCTTCGGGGATACCGGTTTCCACCTTGCCGACCAGGTCGGCGCCGACGTCGGCGGCCTTGGTATAGATGCCACCGCCGACCCGGGCAAACAGTGCCTGCAGCGAAGCACCCACGCTGAAGGTGAGCAGGGAGGTGGTGATCATGACCAGACGAGCGCCGTCAGCAGAAGGCGCGGTCACATGGTCAATCAGCCAGAACCAGAACAGGACGTTGGCCAGGCCTAAACCCACCACCACCAGGCCCATGACCGCTCCGCTGCGAAAGGCGATCTTCAGCGCACCGGCCAGCGAGCTGCGCGCAGCCTGGGCGGTGCGAGTGCTGGCCAGGGTGGCGGTCTGCATGCCGATGTATCCGGCCAGTGCTGAAAACAGGCCGCCGGCGATGAAGGTCAGCGGCAGCCAGCGGTTCTGCAGGCCCAAGCCCCAGGCCAGTACGGCGAATATGACTGCCAGGCCAAGGAAGGCAAGCAACATGACGCGGTACTGCTGGCGCAGGTAGCTCATCGCGCCCTCGCGGACCAGGCGGCCGACGCGCTGCATGGCCTCGGTGCCGGGATCATTTCGCAGCATGAAAAAGAAGAACAGTCCGGCGCAGCTCAAGGCAGCGATCACGGCCAGTGGAGCGATCCAGTACAGGGTCGGAATCATGTCAGCAATTCAGGCGGGTTTTTCAGGTGGTCGAACTGAACTGGGCCGAACGCCACCAGGTTCTGTGATCGGTTTCCAGCACCGCCAGGTCGGGGAATGGGTAGAAGGCAAAGTTTTCGTGGTCACCAACATAGATGCCATGCTTGATCATGCGGTAGGGCAGGCCGCCGCGGGCGCGTCGCTGGAACAGCTTGCTGCACTTTTCCGGGTGTTGCTGAAAGTCACCGAGCACATCGCGCAAGTGATCGATATCCCTGTAGGGTAAATTATCGGCGCGACCATGAAGCGGGTCGGTTGCCAGCTCGCCCAGTTCGAGGTCGGCAAATACCAGCCGCGGCAGGCGAATGGGTGTATCGGCGGCGGTAATGGCTTCGCAAAAGGCACGTGGCGACAGTCGGCTGACGACCAGCGTTGTCACCGGGCACAGTTCCTGGTAAAGAAACAGGCCAGGCTGGTCGGTCTTGCCGTCCTCGGCCCGGGACAAGGACAGAGTAACGCCGTCGGAGGTTGCCAGGTGCAGCTTGCCCAGGGCATCGATCGGAATTCGGGCAAGGCTTTCGTGGATGGAGAGGTAGACCGAGCGCTTCGGGTTGCCATCGGCGTCGGCAACGCAGCGGCGGCGGGCCATGTCCAGGTCGAAGTCGGGCTCCATAAAGGCGGGGTCGACATCAAAGAACATTGCTTCTTCACGCGAGTTGACCCGCGTCCCGACTGCGTAGTAGCTGCCAAAGGCTGCCGGATCCAGCATGGAGGCAATCAGCGCCTGCGGAAACAGCGACAGGTAGTAGTTTGGTTCGGCCATGGTTCCGACTGTCTCTGGGCTTGGTGAAAAAGGTACCACCAAAAGTTTTAGAATTGCTAAAGGAACCTCTGAATAACTCTGCGCTGTCGCGCCCACGCAGAGTTATTCAGAGGTTCCTTGATACATGTCCGGTGACGCAATTTGAACAGGGGGCTGGATGCCGGTGGGCCTGTTCTGGCAACATCGGAGCTTTCTAAAGAAGCAGGATCAGGGAGTCTGGACAATGAAGCTTCGAGAAACTCGCGATATTCTGACCTTTATCGAGCACTTGCACGCTGAGCTGGCGGCCGCCTGGGAGGCCCTGGATGAGAATGTCTCGGATCCGCGCTCGCATCTGCTGCTGGATTACCTGAAGGCCCTGGAGAGCAAGTCCAGCGAAAGCCTGCACGGTTACAGTAGAGAGTCGCTCAATGCGGCCTTGCGTGAGTGGGAGCAGGCCGAGTTCGACGACCGGCCGGTGCGAGAACGCCTGGCCTCGCTCAAGCACCCGGACGTCCGAGCAGATGAGCTGCTGGATGCCGCACTCGATATCGCCAACTGGTTCGACGCCTTCTACGCCGAACTGGAGCGGGCGAGCACCCTGCCGGAGCAGACCGAGTTGTTTGCCAATCTGCGCGAGCATGCTGCCAAACAGAAGCAGCGCCTGGTTCGGGACGCCAACATGCTGAGCGATTTTTGAGTCAGGATGACTGTAATTTCATCCAGTCTGTGAGATGATCCTTGCTGGCCGGGACTGCCGCTGTCGGCCAATCCCGCCAGGCTCGGAACCCAGGGAGTATTCGTTGTTGTGCGCATGGTAGCCAAGTATCGATCTCATGCCGAGGCGGCCGAGCGGGCTGCCTTCCTGCAAGTTCATGGTATTGCCACGCATGTGTCTGACATGACTTCCATGCGTCCCAGTCTCGCCCACCAGGGTCAGTTCAGGGCCGGGCTCTGGGTTGTGCTGGAAGCGCAGTATGAGGATGCCCTGGGCTTGCTGGAAGATCCGGACCACGATGTCAGCAATCCCCTGAGCGTCGATCAGTTGCAGCATATGGAAACCCAGGGCATGGTGGATGCTCGCCAGGCATTGCTGAAATGGTTGTTGCTCGTCGCCGCCGGCCTCGGTGCGGTCGCGCTGCTGGTGGTCAGCCTGGGCGGCGGCTGATTGCTGATTGGCTGGCAATGGCCAGTCCGAACCTGGTGTTACCGACATTGGCTTGGCAGCATGCGAGCTTCCAGGGAGGTCATATCGGCCGCGCTGTGACGGCTGTGACGGCGACCCTGGCCTTCGCTCAGGCCGCAGTGCCAATTAAGCTGGTCACCCAATTCTCCATGCAAGCTCATGCCAATGGTTTGGCCCTGGAGATGCATTGGCGCGCGCTCGGTAAAGGTGATCACCAGGGTGCGGTCGATGAGCGCTACCCGCGCCTTGCCCTCGCTGATGCTTTCCAGCCAGTCTTGCCCGAAGCTTTCCTGGGAGGCTGGGATGAAGCCCAGCCGCTCGAAGTGATCGACAATCAATGCGCGTTGTTGAACCGTCTCGTTGATCGTTGTCGCCACGGTCGCCCTTGCCAGGTAGTGCATGTATGCCGGGATGGCGATGGCCGCCAGGATGCCGGTCACTGGCACGAGTAGTACCAGGCCGACCAGCACCGCCGCCCAGATCGGGAATCCTCCAGACACGTAATGCACGTCTTTCGGCAGCTGGATCTCGGCGTTGCGGTTGATCACCAGGCAGTTGGCAATCAGATCATGCAGGGCCTGCTTGCGCGCGGTAATGCCGGCCATCCAGTAGCCGAAGTAGAGCAGGAAAGAGGTCATCCAGGTAATCGCGCTGGCCAGATGCCTGCCAAGAGCATGTGCAAAGCTCAGGCGTTGGCCCGCTGCATCGGTAACGATGATGCCCAGCAGCATTTTCCCCGGGGTTGCCTGGTGCCTTGATGCTTCGAAAAGCGGATGGTAGAGCAGGTACATCAGCAGCACGACCAGGGTTCCCATCGCCCCGGCCAGGCCCAGATCGCCGTGGACTTCTGGGTCGAGAAAACCAGCGGGGTTGTCGAGATAGGCTGCGATCAACAGGATGACAATACTGGCTACCATGCGGATGATGCCGTCGACCATGTAGGCGACAAGGCGCTTCCAGAAACCGGCATACAGCAGCGGGTTGTCATGGTGCGTGGGAAAGACACTATTCATTGAACTCCCTCCAAGGGCTTGCGGCCTCCGTGACCGCCGGGTTACAAGCAATATCTCGGCCGGGCCTGGCGTAAGGGGGCTGAAGCTTACAGCATGCCGCCGGCCTTGAGGCTGCGGTACTGGCTGACCAGGGCCGCCGGCAGTGCTGCCGGCGGCAGGTCGAGGTGAATGACGCCGAGCTGGCGCAAGTGTCTTGTTGCCGCTGTGCGCTGGTTGCGGTACAAGGCCTTGCCGGCGGCCAGCAGGGCTGCATCCAGGTCGGCCGCTGGACAGGCGCTGTCCTCGGCGCCGATCTGCTCGCTGAGGTCGGCCAGCACCACCAGGTGACGCGCGCGCAGCAGGGCCAGGGCTGGGTCCAGCTCATCGTGATCTTCGTCGCGCAGATTGGTCAGGATCACAACCAGGCTGCGACGCGTGTGCTGCTTCATCAGGCGGGTTGCGGCGACCAGGAAGTCCGGATAGGTTGGTCCCGCCTGCAGATCGAATACCGTTTCCAGCAAGGCACCGAACTGCCGCTGGCCGCGCCCGGCCGGCAGCAGGCGTTCGCGAAGATCGGTGCTGCCCAGGGTTTGTAGCGCGATCTCGTCTCCCTGTTTCAAGGCCACATGGGCAAGCAGCAGCAGTGCGTTCAGGCACTGATCAAAGTGGCTCAACATGCCGTCCATGGCGCGCATGCGCCGCGAGCAGTCGAGCAGGAAAACCACGCGTTGGTCGCGCTCTTCCTGGTAATCCTTGGCGATCAACTTGCGCAGTCGCGCAGTGGCATGCCAGTCGACCTGGCGCAGACTGTCGCCGTCGCGAAAGTCGCGCAACTGGTGGAAGTCCGAGCCGCTGCCGCGCCGCGGCCGCAGATGGATCCCCATTTCCTGCAGGCGGCGATCACCGGCAAGCAAGCCGTACTGCACGACCAGATTGAAGTTGGGATAGACACGAAACCTGTCCTCGCAGGCTTCGGTTTGGCGTCGCCACCACAGGCCCAGGGGTGCCAGCCAGGCAATATGACAGCCCTGGATCGAGAATTCCCCGCGACGCAGCGCCCGGGCGCTCCAGCTCAGCTGCACCTGGTCGCCGGGAGTCAGTTCGAAGGATTGCGGCATGCCGCTTGCCCGAAGCATGGTCGGGTACAGCTCGTGGACTTTGATTGCCAGTGGCCGACCGGCTTCCAGACCGAGCACGGTTTGCAGCTGGACCGGGCTGTCGACTGGCCACTGTTCGGGCACACGTCGGTGCAACATGAAGCGGGGGCGCTGGCGAAACAGATCGGCCAGGTCGACAGCGGCAATCAGGGCCAGGCCGATACCGGTCCAGGCCCACAGATTGCGCAAGCCCACTGCGCCAGGGAGCTGGACGAGCAGCCCGATGCCCAGCCAGAGCCCCAGCCACAGGAGTAGACGACGGGAAGGGATGATCACTGACGCGGCGCCTTGCGCGATTCAATGACCCGAGCCAGCACCTCGTCACCGCGCTGGCCCTCCATCTGCGCCTCGGCAGTGAGCATGATGCGATGACGCAGGCAGGCGATGGCATGCCTTTTGACATCGTCGGGCACGGCAAAATCGCGTCCGTCCATGAGCGCGGTCGCTTGGGCTGATCGCAGCAGCGCGATGCTGGCGCGTGGGCCGGCACCGATGCTGATGCCCGGCCACTGGCGGGTGGCGCGGACTATGTCGACGGCATAGTTGGCCAGGGCGGCATCGATCCTGACCTGTCGTGCCAGGCCTCTCAGGGCCAGCGTATCCGCCGGGGTCAGCAGGGTGCCCACGGTATCGGCCAGACTGACCAGGTCATCGCGCATGCCCGCCAGGTTGAGGGCAATTCGCGCCTCGGCTTCGGCATCGGGATAATCGATCAGGACCTTCATCAGGAAGCGGTCGAGCTGCGCCTCCGGCAGCAGGTAGGTGCCTTCGTGCTCGATCGGGTTCTGGGTTGCCAGGACCAGGAACGGGTCGGGAACTTCCAGCGCTTTGCCCTCGATGGTCACCCGGCGCTCCTGCATCACTTCAAGCAGCGCCGCCTGGGTCTTGGCCGGTGCGCGGTTGATCTCGTCGGCAAGCAGGACATTGCAGAACACCGGTCCGCGGCGCAGTCGAAAGCGCTCGCTTTGCATGTCGTACATGGCATGACCGGTGATATCGGCCGGCATCAGGTCAGGCGTGAACTGGATGCGGCTGAACTTTCCGCCCAGGCACCTGGCCAGGCACTGGGCGAGCAGGGTCTTGGCCAGACCCGGCACGCCCTCGATCATCAGGTGACCGCCCGCCAGGACCGCGACCAGCGCTTGGGCAACGACCTCGGGCTGGCCAATCACTACCTGGTTGAGGCTGGTGCTGAGACTATCCAGACTGCTCCTGGCTTGCTCGGCCGTGGGCAGGTCGGAAAGGGATGGGGAGTCGGTCATGTTCTGATCCTTTAGAGTGCGTGCATCAGCTGTTCGTGGAGCGCGACAAACTCGCGCAGGTCATCAGGTCGGGTGAGCTGGCCGATGTCGAGAAACCAGTTCCAGCGCTCACGGGCGGCACCCGGGCACAGCGCGGTCAGGCCGTCCAGGCGCTGTTCGCGACTGCGCTGGCGCCAGTCGGGAAAGTGCTGCAACAGGCGCTGTCCATGCGCTTCGCGCAAGGCGGCCAGCAACTTTCGCCCCTGGTTGTGGCGCCAGTCGAACCGGGCGCTGGCCAATAGCTGTTCTCGAATCTGCACATGCCGGCTGCGTTCCGGCTCCTGTACTGGTCCGAAGCGAACCAGCCGCGACCAGATCCAGAGTGCGGTCCAAAGTGCCAGCAGGGACCACAGCAGCGGTGCCTGCCGCCACAGCCAGGACAGCAGGCCGCCTCTGGCCACGCGCTGCTGCAGCCAGACCTGTTCGATATCCTTATCGATCAGGGCAAGCATTATGGCGGCATGGTCGGCGTCCAGCAGTCTCCAATTGTCCATCCAGCGGGTTTCCGGAAGCAGCGTGATCCGGCCGTTCAGGACCGGGTAGCGGGTAAACAGGACGCTTGAGTCCTCGCCACGAAATCGCTCTGCGCTGCCGGGCCAGGTGTCGGCGCTCAGGCTGGCCCCGGTTCGCAGGGCCAGACGGCGACCATCGCCGGTTTGCCACCAATGCAGGCCATCGTGCTTGCCGGCCTGTTCGAAGCCGTCCTTGTCCTCGTCCTCGTCAACAAGCAGCGCCGTTCGGGCGACATCGGCATCACTTCCGCAGGCCCGACAGCGGTGAATCCGATAGGGATTGAGCGGGTCGGCACCGGCGGTGCTGCCCGGTGCGCCGGCCAGTACCTGGCCGCCACGCTCTAGCCAGTCCAACAGCTGCCTGGCTTCCAGATCGGTCTGGCGACCGAGGTCGTCATGCAGAATCAGCAGGCTGCGATTGGCCGGCAGTTGATCGAGATCCTGCAGGTGACTTAGCGAGCTCGTGCCCAGGCCCTGCAGTTCCAGCCAACGCTGGGCCATGTGAAAGGTCTCGGTGCGCAGGCGCGGGTTTTCCGGCCATATGACCTGTTCCTCGGCATATTCGCCGCTCAGCAGCCACCACAGGCCGGCAGCGGCAATCACGGCGATCGCCAGGCTGATCCAGATTTTCTCATTCTGCTTCATGATGGCCTGCCCCGGCAGTGCCTTGGCCAGTCGCGCAGGAGTTGCTCGAACTCCCCATCACCCGGGCTCAAGCCTGCCCAGGCCATGCGCTGCCAGGCGCCGGTCAGTTGCCGCATCCAGTCCAGCGCCTCGGTTTTCAGATGGCGACGCACCAGTTCAGCCAATACCTCACCCTCGGTGTGGGCAGCGGCCGAGCGTTCAGGCAACAATGACTCTACCGCCCCCTGATACAGCAGGCTAAGGGCCAGGCGATGCTGGCCGGCCAGCCAGGCCTCATCGGCAGCTGCGGGGATATTGGCCGGCAGCTGCAGCTCTGCAGTTGGGCGGCTGCGCCGCAGTCCGGGCAGCCTGACGCCGGGCTCCTGGCCGTCCGGTTTTTTCATCCTGACACCGGGCTTCCAGTGTCGGAGCAGCCACAGGCAGGCAATGACCAGCAGGACCACGGCCACGGCGCGCAGCGACCAGGCCAGAAAGCTGAGGTCGGGCCAGCGCAGATTCCAGTCGAAGTCTGATTCAGCCTGTACCCGGACCCTGATGCTGCGGCAATGGCGAGCATCGGGCTCGGTGTAGAGTTGGCCGAGCTGCCGCTGCAGGTGGTCATCCGAAGCCTGCAGCGATTCGATGTATTCGGCGCGTGTCTCGCACTGCAAGGCCGGCGGCGACTCGGCCTCGGCCTCTGTCAGGGCCAGCGCCAGCAGCAGCATGAGAAAACAGGCCAGGCGCCGGCTCATGCAGGCCTGGCCTTTGCCCGTTCGGCGAGACGATGGAGGGCAGGCTCCAGATCCCAGCATTCCAGTCGGCAGCGCTGGTTGAGGTACAGGCCGAAGCCGGCGCCCAGATAGAAGGGTTCGACCAGCAGTACGGCAACAGCGTAGGCCGCAGCCAGGCTCAGCCAGAAGTGATCGTGGACGCCGGCCGGGTCAAACCAGCCCGGCGCGCCGAGGCCTTCCCAGATGCTTGCAGGCAGCAGCCAGCCGAACAGCGCAAACAGACTGATCACCACAACCAGCTCGAATAGTGAAGCCATCAAGGTCAGGCCCAGCCCGCTGCCGGCACTGCCATAGCCCAGCGCGCGCGTGCGCTGGCGACGGGCCTGGCCGGTCTGCCCCTCCAGTTGCCAGATCGGCAGGGTGAAGCTGCGCGCGGGGTGGAAGCGAAACAAAGTCAGGCTGGTCAGGTGCAGGCCCGGCCACCACTGGGCACGCTGTCGCCACAGCCAACCCGTGCCACCGGCCATGCCCAGCAGGTCGCGACTCAGCAGATGCAACAGCGGCCGGTCCAGGCTGGGCTTGAACAGCCAGATCACCAGCAGGGCCAGCGGAGCGTGCCACTGGGCAGCCAGCGCTGCCAACAGAGCGATCGGAATCATGCCGAGACTGATCACAGGCAACATCTGCAGCCAGTTGGCTCGAGCCAGCTGCAGGCCAAGGTCCATGGCTTCTGAGTTGCCGCGCAGTCTGAGTGCGATACGATCAGTTTGCACGGCTTGTGCTCCCGCGGCCAGCCAGGCTGAAGTAGGCCAGTACCACCAGCCAGAGCAGCCCGCCTACAACATACTTGATTGCTGCCGGGGCCGGACTGGCAGACCAGAATGCTTCCAGCCCGGCGGCGAGCACCAGCATGGCAATGACCCCATATAGCAAGGTTACTGCGCGTCGGGCCGAGATCCGCAGCGCGTCGAGACGACTGAAGGGGCCAGGCAGAAGCAGGCTCAGGCCCATTCGCAGCCCGGCAACGCCGGCCAGGACAATTGCCGGCAGTTCGAAGGCACCGTGACCGATGACGAAGGTCCAGAAGTTCTGGTGATAGCCCTCGAAACTGAGGTGGGCGGCAACGGCACCGATCATGACCCCGTTGAACAGCAGGATGACGGCGCTGCCTATCCCGAACAGCAGCCCGCCGGCAAAGGTACGCAGCGAAACGCCGATATTGTTCATGATGTAGAAGGCAAACATCATCACATCGTTGTCGGCCCCGCGGCCGCCGGCAGAGCGCGCGTACATGCGCTCGTAGCTTTCCACGGCTTCGGGACTGAGAACCCGGTAGACAAACTCCGGTGTGCTGCCGATCTGCCAGAACAGCCACAGCATGGGTCCGAACAGCAGCAGTGAACACAGTGCAAGCAGGCGCCACTCGGCACGGACCAGGCTTGGGAAATCGCGACTGAAGAAGGCGACAAAGTTCTGCGCAAGGCTGGGGCGGGAGCGGTAGAGCAGGGCGTGTCCGTCCCGGATCCAGGATTGCAACTGGCGGATCAGGCCCAGGCTGTAGCCGCGGGCGCTGGCCACGGCGAGGTCATTGCACAAGCGCCGGTACTGGGCCGGAAACTCTCCGGCGGCCGGCAACTTTTCCCGCTGCGTGAGCTTTGCCAACAAGGCCTGATAGTGTTCCCAGCGCTGCTTTCGGCTGGCCACGAATTGTTCCTGCTTCATCTCGCCTGACCTTTCAGCCAGCGTGCCCAGGCCAGCAACCGCTCGGCACTGTCGACCCCGGTCAGGCCGGTTACCGGGGTCATGATGCCGGCAAGCTCGCCGATTCGCTCCGGATTGAGAGCACTGCCGCGCTCGGCGAATGTCAGCAGTATCTGCTGTTCTGCCGGGGCAAGCGGCAGCGGCGGTGGTTCCGCTGGCCCTGGTGGCAAGGCGCGGGCGCTGGTAACCGACCAATCGCGGTAGACAACCAGCGTTGCCGCGGCCAAGTCGCCCAAGCGCTGGAAGCGGCTGTTGCAGTGCATGGCCAGCAGTCCGGCGCCGTAGCCGAAAGGCAGAAAATCCACCTGCCGCAGCAGGTTGCGCACGATTGATGCGCCCCAGCCGACCGGGGTTCCGTCTTCGTTGACCACGCGCAGACCGAAAGCCTTCTTGCCCGGGGTGGCACCGCCGGCAAGCACTTCGAACAGGACCGGATACCACCAGTTGATCAGAAACCAGGCCAGGATGAGCAGGGCAATCCCGGCGGCGCCAAGCGCGCTGAGGACAAAACCCAGGCCGATCAGCATGCCGGCGCGAATGACTGAGTCGATCAGCCAGGCGGCGGCGCGCAGCACCGGTCCGGCCGGAATCAGGTCGAGCTCGATGCCATCTGGGGTTTCAACCGCAAGCCGGGTATCGACGCTGCTTGCTTCCATAGGCCGCTGCGTCATTACGATCAGTCTGGCGCCTCGCCCAGAAAAATATCCAGATAGCTGGCATAGACGGCGCACATCAGCACCGGATAAACGACGAGCCATCCCAGCAGCAACGGCAGCAAGCCCAGTATCATCAGGACCATGCCGACCAGGCCATACACCAGGTAGGCCGGAATATTGCGCAGGCAGCCCAGGAAGCTGAGTTTGATTGCTGGAATAGGATCTAGGCGATGAAACACGATCAGCGCCGGTGCAAACCAGACCAGCATCAACACCGGAACGATCAGCGCCATGTAGACCAGGAAACCGACCACGAAGCCCAGGCCGATCGACGCCCCTGGATCACCACTGAACATCATCGCCATGGAGCCGCCGAACAGCAGCCCGGCCAGGCCGCCAACCATCAATGCCGTCAGCATGCCGGCCAGGTAGAGCAGCCCTGTTATCGCCAGCGGGCCAAAGTGATTCTGAAATCCGGCGAACAGGTCCTCGAAGCGCAATTCACCTTCGCGATGAACACGTTCGCAGGCGATCATCCAGCCGCCGAAAAACAGCGGAAAGGCGAGGTTGGCCAGAATGCCGATGAACGGCAGCACGGCAATGGTCATGAATACCGCGCCGAAGACGATCAACATTGCGATCCACATCAGGAAACGAAGCTTGAACAGCTGCCACCCCTGTCCAATCCAGCTGAGTCCGTGCCCGGCTGGGCAGGCGCGGGGTTCGGCAAGCAGCTGTGAATCTGCGCTTGGTTCGGCCGGCGGTTCAATGGCCGCTTCCGGTGGCCGAAATGGATTGTGTTCGCTTTCCATATCTTCGCGCTCCCTGGTCAAGATGGGCTGCCGGGCCGGGTAAAGGCCTGAACTCGGCTGATGCCGGGCGCTGGGCAGAGTATCGCATTATGGCTGAGCTGTCTTTTTTTTGGCTCTTGCAAATTTGCTAAACTATTGGAAGGGAGTTCATGGAACGGGCTGTGGATCACAAACTATCTCTCGAGGCCTACGGGGGCTTCCTGGAAACCATTCCCGATGCGGCCCTGGTTGTCGATCGAGACGGCGTCATCATGTACGCCAGCGACTTGGCTGAGCAGTTATTTGGTCTCGGCGGCGGCCTGGTACGTCGGACCGTGCACGAACTCGTGCCCGAGGACAAGCGAGCCGGGCATGTCGATCGGATTGGCAGTTACTGGAAACAGCCGCTGACCCGGCGCATGGGCAAAGGCGACTTTCCGGCCCGGCGCCTGGACGGCACCGAGTTTCCGGCTGACATCATGCTGGCGCCGGTGTGCCTGTCCGGCAGAGACCTGGTCCTGTGCGTGATTCGCGATCTGACCGAGCAAAAGGCCCAGGAAATGGCGCTGATGGCAGCGCTGGAGCGCGAACGCAGACTGGCCTTGTCTGACCCGCTGGTAGGGGTGGCGAACAAGCGCCACCTGCAGCTGGCCATCGAACATGAAATCGAGCAACTGCGTCGACATGGTCGTTCCTTTACCCTGATCTATTTGGACCTCGACGAATTCAAGCCACTCAACGACGAGTTCGGGCATGCCGAAGGGGATCGTGTGCTGGTGACGCTGGGCGCTTTTCTGCAGACAGCCGTGCGCAAGACCGATCTGGTCGCTCGCGTGGGTGGTGACGAGTTTGTCGTCCTCATGGTTGAAACCGCAGGCCTTGCAGCGCGCAAACGGGTGCCGGACTTCTACCTTTCGGTTGCGAGTTTTCTCGACGCTTCACCCTGGTCGATTACGGCATCGGTTGGGGCGGCAGTTTTCAACATGGCGCCGAAGTCGGTGGATGAGGCGATCAGCCGGGCCGATGGTTTGATGCTCGAGGTCAAGCGACGGGGACGCGCAGGCTGTCTGGCCCACTACGGGGCGCCGGATGATGAAGTCGAGTCCTGTGACCTGCGCGTCGGCTGGCCCGTCGTGGTCGAGGAGCCTACAGCGACACCTTGATCCTGCGTACCACTTCGCGCGCGCGTTCACGCGCCTGCTCGACATCCCGCCCGCGCGCCAGCGCCACGCCCATGCGGCGTTTGCCATCAACAACCGGCTTGCCGAACAGGCGCAGATCGCTCTGTGGCACGGCCAAGGCGTGGTCCAGTGCTCCGAAACGGACCTGCTCGGAGTGCCCCTCGACCAGCAAAGCACAAGATGCACTCGGGCCATTGGTCTCGATCGTCGGAATGGGCAGCCCGAGTATGGCGCGCACATGCAGGGCAAACTCAGACCAGTGCTGAGACACCAGGGTAACCAGACCGGTGTCGTGCGGCCGCGGTGAGACTTCGCTGAACCAGACCTGGTCGCCCTTGACGAACAGCTCCACCCCGAACAGGCCGTAGCCGCCCAGCGCGCCGGTCACCAGCCCGGCAATTCGCTCGGCTTCCAGTCGCGCCAGCTCACTCATCGGCTGTGGCTGCCAGGATTCACGGTAGTCGCCGTCAATCTGTACATGCCCGATCGGTTCACAGAAACTCGTGCCGCCGACGTGGCGCACGGTCAGCAAGGTGATCTCGTAGTCGAAATCGACAAAACCTTCGACAATGACCCGACCTTCGCCGGCCCGACCCCCCGACTGGGCATAATCCCAGGCTGGGCTGACCTGCTCAAGGCGCTTGACCAGGCTCTGGCCCTTGCCCGATGAGGACATCACCGGCTTGACTACACAAGGCAGGCCGATTTCAGCAATCGCCTGCTCGAATTCCGGCTTCGTTTCGGCAAATCGGAAGCTGGATGTGGGTAACTCCAGGTCCTCGGCGGCCAGTCGCCGGATGCCTTCGCGGTTCATGGTCAGGTCGGCGGCGCGAGCCGTTGGCACCACCGTATGGCCTTCGTTCTCTAGCAGCTTCAAGGTGGCGGTGGAGATGGCCTCGATCTCCGGCACGATCAAATGCGGCCGGTCCAGCTCGACGAGTCCGTGCAGGGCCTGACCGTCCAGCATGTTGATCACGTGCGAACGCTGGGCCACTTGCATGGCAGGCGCATCAGGATAGCGGTCGACGGCAATCACCTCGCAGCCCAGCCGCTGCAGTTCAATGGCGACTTCCTTGCCCAACTCTCCGCTGCCTAACAGCATGACCCGTCTGGCCGTGGGTGAAAGCGGGGTTCCTATCGTGGACATGGCCTGATTCCGGTTGACTTCAGTGGCGAAGCGATCCCAAGTGTAACCCTGTTGATGCGAGGATCCACGCTGGCTGAAGTATGCTTCCAGACTTGTTTGTTTCCAACAGTCTTGAGGATGAAGCTGATGAACGGCCATGCAGGGTTTCAACGGTTGGCAATGCTCGGGGTGACGCTGGCGATTTTTGCCGGTGTCTGGATGCTGTCCGGCTGCGGCGGCGACAGGCAGACCGAGCCGAGTCGGATCGCGCCAGCCAGCGCAGAGTCTAAGGCCGATTTGCCGACCCGGACAGCTGCTGTAGCCGCGGCCCATCCGCTGGCCGTCGAGGCCGGGCTTGCGGTGCTGGAGCGCGGTGGTAGTGCCGCCGATGCAGCGGTTGCCGTGCAGGCCATGCTCAGCCTGGTGGAACCCCAGAGCTCGGGCATTGCTGGTGGCGCCTTCCTGCTGCACTACCAGGCCGAGACCGGAGAAGTGATCGCCTTCGACGGTCGCGAGACCGCGCCGGCCAAGGCAGAATCGGGCATGTTTCTGAATGCCGATGGCGAACCGCTTGACTGGTTTGACGCCATTATTGGCGGCCGCGCAACCGGGGTTCCGGGCGTGATGCCGATGCTGGGCGCAGCCCAGGAGCGCTTCGGACGCTTGCCCTGGTCGGCGCTGTTTGACGAGAGCATTGCCGCTGCGCAAGAGGGGTTCCCCGTCCCCGAGCGCCTGGCCCGTTTCGCTGCCGGGGGGCGCTGGCCGCAGGCGAATCAGCCCGATCTGATTGAACTGCTCAGCGATGATGACGGTGAGCGCATTACAGCTGGTCAGATCTGGCGTAACCCCGATTTTGCCCAAACCCTTCGCGAGATGGCTGAGCGCGGCCCGCGCAGCCTGCTTGAGCCGCCGTTGTCGACGGCCATCATCGAGCGCACGGCGGCGTTGCCGCTGCCTGGAAAGTTGCAGCAAGCTGATTTCGACGCCTATCAGCCGGGCAGCGGCGAGCCGATCTGCGGGCATTTTCGGGGCTATCGCATCTGCGTGCCGCCGCCACCGTCCAGCGGTGTGTCGATTTTGCAGATGTTGGCCATTCTGGAACATACCGACATCGCCGAGCGCGGCCCGGATGATCCGATGGCCTGGCTACAGTTCGCCGAAGCCAGCCGCCTGATGTTTGCGGATCGTGATCGCTACATTGCCGACCCTGCTTTTGTCGACATTCCGCTGGCGGGCTTGCTTGACCCGGCCTACATTGCCGAGCGAGCCAGTCTGATTGGTGATCGTGCCGGACCGCTGCCGGGCGCCGGCCGCCCCCCGGGCTTCGAGTTTGGCGAAGACGAAGGCTTTCGGCAGACCGGCACCAGTCACTTTGTAGTTGTCGATTCCGAAGGTAATGTGGTCAGCATGACTACCTCGGTGGAGTCCATCTTCGGATCAGGACGCGTCGTGGGCGGTTTCTTTCTGAATAACCAGCTGACCGACTTTTCGTTTCGGCCGGATATCGACGGCATACCGGTAGCCAATGCGGTCGCGCCGGGCAAACGGCCAAGGTCTTCGATGTCACCGGTGCTGGTGTTCGATGCAGACGACCGTCTGGTCGCCGCACTCGGTTCGCCCGGCGGCTCGGCCATCCTCGTCTACAACGCCAAGACCCTGGTTGGACTACTGGCCTGGGGCTTGAGTCTGCAGGAAGCAGTCGATCTGCCGAACCTGGTCGCCCTGGGCGAGAATTTCTTCGGTGAGGCGGCTCGGTTCCCGGAGCCCGTTCTTGCGGGCCTGGTGGAGCTCGGCATCGAAGTGCGGCCTGGCCGCGGCGAAGAGTCCGGCCTGCACGGCATGGTCTTCCATCCCGATGGGCGGCTGGAAGGTGCCGCAGATTCACGTCGGGAAGGAACCTGGCGCAGCCTGGACGAGTGACAGCGCTTTGTCCAGAGTGAGTCGAAGCAAGGGCCACGGCAGCCTGCCGTGAATCCCTGGCCTCACAGTCTGGTAGACGATATCGAAGGTACTACTGGATACGCGGAGTTTCGTTTATATTCACAAAATAGCAACAATTGCTCCAGTAAACACATCTGTTCCGGGCTGTTTAGGCAGCCTCCATCACCGCACGAGGGTTGTCAGAAATGAAAAGGAAAGCTTTGACCGTTGCCATAGCGGCGCTGCTGGCGGCTGGGACTGCTGCACACGCCCAGGATGAGTCCGAGGATCGTGCCGATCGAGGTACGGATGACAGGATCGTTGTTACCGGCACGCGAGTGGCCGGGCGCACCGCCACGGATACCGCAGTACCGATTGATGTCGTCGACATTGGCCAGCTTGAATCCTCGGGTACTACCGAGCTCAACGAAGCGCTTGCCGTTGCCGTGCCTTCGTTCAATTTCCCGCGTCCCGGTCTGGCTGACGGAACCGACACCATTCGACCGGCCACCCTGCGCGGCCTGGGTCCCGACCAGACTTTGGTCCTGGTCAACTCCAAGCGCCGTCATACCGCGGCCCTGGTCAACGTCAACGGCACCGTTGGACGCGGTTCCGCGGCGGTGGATCTCAACACCATCCCCATGGGAGCAGTCGGTACGCTGGAAATCCTGCGCGACGGTGCTTCGGCGCAGTACGGCTCCGATGCCATTGCCGGAGTCATCAATGTGCTGCTGCGCGAAGAGAGGTCCGGAGGTTCGCTGCGCGCTTCCTATGGCGCTCGCAATACCAAGTACACCACGCCGACTACGCCGCCGCCCGCTGGTGCGACCTGGAGCGCGCCGGAGCGCATTTCGCGCAGTGTCACCGATGGTGAAGTGTTCACCGTGGGTGGCTGGTTTGGCCTGCCGCTGACTGACAACGGCTTCCTGACCCTGAGCTTCGAATACAAGGATCAGAATCGCACCGAGCGGGGTGGCTGGGATTTTCGCCAGCAGTATCCACTGGTCAACGGCGAATTCGACCCCCGCGAGCAAACCATCGATCGCTTCAACGCCTGGTATGGCGAGCCTGACCTGGAGCAGCTCACCATTTTTGCCAACATGGGTATCGATCTGGCCAATGGCGGTCGCATCTACGGCTGGGCCAGCTACATGAACCGCGAGGCCACCTCCGCGGGTTTCTATCGCCGGGCAGTTGATGTACGCAACATCATCGAGATTTATCCGGATGGCTTTTTGCCCCTGATCAATCCCGATGTCGACGATTACAGCATTGCCATCGGCTACTCCAATGCCTTCGGCGAGTGGGATTTCGATACCTCGCTGGTCTATGGTGGCAATGAGATGGATTTCACCATCCGCAATACCTTGAACGCATCAATTGGTCCGAACAGTCCGACCGTTTTCGATGCCGGCGGTTATGAATATGATCAACTGGTGTTCAATGCCTCGGCCGTACGATCCTTTGATGTTGGCGGCTTTCACTCGCCCCTGAACGTCGCCATGGGCATCGAAGCCCGGCGCGAGAGCTACAGCATCAACGCCGGTGAGCCGGACTCCTGGCGCAACGGTGGTCGACTGTTGCCAAACGGTAACCCGGCAGCCTCCGGCGCACAGGTATTCCCCGGTTTCCGGCCGGCCAATGAGGTCAGCGAAAGTCGCAATGCGATCGGTGCCTTTGTCGATGTTGAAGCCGAGTTGACCGATCGCCTGCTGGGTTCGGCGGCGGTGCGTTTTGAGCGCTACTCGGACTTCGGCAGTGCGATCACCGGCAAACTCGCGATGCGCTACGATTTCACCGATGCCTTTGCCTTGCGTGGATCGATCCAGAACGGCTTCCGTGCGCCTTCGCTGCAGCAGCAATATTTCACAGCCACCTCGACGAACTTCATCAACGGCATTCCGTTCGACATCACGACCTTCCCGGTGGCTGATCCGGTGGCGCGTGCCCTCGGTTCATCCGACCTGGACGCCGAAGATTCGATCAACTACTCGCTCGGTGCCGTCATCAACCTGGGCAGAGCGACCTTGACCATCGACGGGTACCAGATCGAGGTTGATGATCGCATCGTGCTGTCAGAAAACCTCACCCAGCCCAACGTTCGCGCATTTCTTGAAGAGCAGGGCTTTGTCGGCATCGGTGGTGGTCGCTTCTTCATCAATGGCGTCGATACGCGCACTCGCGGTATCGATGCGGTTTTGAGCTGGTCTGCAGACGCCAACAACCTTGGTCTGTTCAATTTCATTCTGGCCGGTAATTACAACAAGACCGACGTCCGTCGCATTCCGACTACCGGACCGCTGTCACAGCTGGACCCGCCGCCGCCGCTGTTTGCACGGGTCAATGTGTTGACCTTCGAAAGCGGCAATCCGCGAACCACCTTCAGTTTCAACACCAACTGGACGCTGGATCGCCTTGGTGCCACTTTTCGGGCGCGTCATTACGGTCGCGTGCTGTCGCCGTCGAACAACCCCAATCTGGATGTGAATCTGACTTCCAAGATTCTGATCGACGTCGAGGCCCGCTACAATCTGACCGACCAGTGGCAGATTGCCCTGGGCGCGGACAACCTGTTTGACGAGTACCCCGACGCCAGTCCGATTGCCAACAACACGACCGGCAATACGCCGTTCTCCAATTACTCTCCGTTTGGGCGGTCAGGTCGTTTCGTCTACGGCCGCGTCGCGTTCAACTTCTAGACCGGATCGGAGCGCTTCAAACCGCCTGTCCATCGGACAGGCGGTTTTCCTGGAAAAGGCACTGCTCAAAGCCTGGCCGTGGCGCCATCGTCGAAAAATGGCCATAAACTTCCGGGCTTGTTCATGAAGCCTGGACGATATACCCGCCAGCTGTCGTAGCTATTGATCAAAAAGTAAAGGGCAAGCAAGGGCAGCGCAAAGCGCTGGAGCAGGGCGTCCGGATCGAAAGTCTCGCTGTCCTGGACGATGCCATGGACGAGCAGGATCAAGACCCCCACGGCGGCAACGACGATCGCACTTCCCACCCTTCCCCAACTGAGCGCCCGGCGTCGAATCTTCTCCATTCTGTCTGCGCCGGGCAGCGTCCATAACTCGCGAAAGCGTTCAGCCAGGGACCAGAGCAGGGGCAGGAACACCCATGACCCCAACTGCCAGGCTGCCAAACCCAAACCGATGAGATCAGGATAAAGCAGCAGCAGCCCGCCGATCATCAGGGTCCCCAGCCACCAGGGAGGGGGCTTTTTCAGGCGGCTGGCGATATCGACCAGGGTCACCATGATCATCAGCGTTCCTGCCTCGATCGCGGTCAACCAGATGACCGCGTCTTCGACGGGCACGTCGATCCAGGCCGGCATCGCTCCCAGCCACAGTGCCACCAAGACAAGCAGCGTGCTGAACTCTGGCAGGACTTTCGGAAGCAGGCCATCGGTGCGCCTGATCGGGGCATGGGCATGGTGCTGATCTGCTGAGCCGGAGGGCAAGGACATTAACAAAGCTTCCATACGGGTGTCTTGCCAAAGGAGAACGAGATTTCCGTCGATCATGGCTCAAGCTTGGTCCATCGCCGGAGTGGGCCACAGATTGCGGGGGACCACTAGTCCGGGGCTGCCCTGATCCGGGTCGGCCTCATTCTTGAAACAAAAACCTGACTCGCGCAGAGACGCAGAGGGAAACGAGTTCAGAACAAGCGGAAGCCATTCCTCTCTCTGCATCTCCGCGCGATCAAGTCCCTTTTCTCACCCTCCAAAACGTTCGGGCTATTCCTCTGCTTCGAAGCGGTCGTTGAAGATTCGATCGGCCAGCACTGCGAAGTCATCGCTGGTCACGCTGAGCTCGGCATGGCTGAATGTCAGCGAGTACTCGCTGTCGGGCTGTTCCAGGACCAGGTCGTCGAATACGGCCACGCCGTCGACGGTGGCGCGGGTGAGGGTGCCCGTGGCTTCGGCACCTGGCGGGCCCGATACGCCGGTGA
>REEQ01000213.1 GCA_007695005.1 Wenzhouxiangellaceae bacterium
TGCAGGTTGCTGAGCCTGAGCGTGCGCTCGTTGGTGCCGCCCCCGGTGCCGGGTGCGAAAAGGATCGTGCTGGCGTTGTTGCCGGAAGGATTGCGAATGGTCGATGTGTCGTTCGGCGTGGTTGTGGTGCAGTTGGCGTGGCCGCCGATGATGTCGATGTTTTTCGAGCCGATCTGGATGGCCTCGGTGTAGATCGCGGTGCGCAATCGAATCACGGTGGTCGTGGTGGCGCTGCTGCTGGCGGCATCAATGGCGGCCTGGACGGATGAGTAGGTGCAGCCGCTGCCGACTCGCAAGGTGACCGTGGTGCCGCCCCGGGTTGCTGGTTCACCGGCCAGGCGCGCGCGCTGGTTCCCTGCCAGCTCGCGAACGCCAGTCGGCAAGCTGGCCAGTACGGCCTGATTGGCCTCGTCGGCGGTCCCCTGTTCGATCATTCGACCCTGGAGGCTGGCCGATCCGAGCAGACCGGGCAGGGCCAACAGTGCTGACAGAAAGAAGGTTCGACCGGGGCCGGAATTCGAGTCCCACATGCTGCTTCTCCGAAATGCGATTCAATGATGGCGTCCGTTCATGGACGGTTCTCATCAAGGCATTCGGAGAAGCGGGCCGAACTCTGCCATCCGATGCGGCTGTGGCAGGTGCCGGCTTGTCGTCCGGGGTGGCTGGCTGGATGCTGTTGACATGGGCGGCTGCGTGCCAGGCTTCGCAACCCGGCCACGCCCTGATCGGCAAGACTCGGACAGCCCCATTTTTGTCAATGCGGGCCTGTCACCCCGCTTGGCCCGGCTAACGTTTTGGCCCGAGCAAGAGCCAGACGATCAATCCGACCAGGGGAAAGAAAAGCAGGATCAGTATTCAAAGGATCTTGGCAACCGGTCCGGCAGAGCTTTGAGCGGTCTTGATGATGGCCCAGATGACAATGATCAGCCATATCAATCCAAGAATGCCAGCGACTTCGATGCCCATATCGATGACTCCATATTTGTTGTTGGTGACAGGGTTGGATCATACCGCAAGCCAGACGACGGCTTGATGGCTTGAATGCGGTACACTCAGACCATGGGGGTGAAATCCCGTCATCTGCCCCCGGCCGCAAGGAGGCGGGCAGCATGGTTTCAGCGTCAAACCCAAGCAGCGATGCGATGTCAGTGCAGCGCAGCACACGAGGCGAAGCGTGGAAAGTCCTGATCATCGATGATGAGCAGGAGGTCCATGAAGTAACGACCCTGGTGCTTGGCGATTTCGAGTTCGAGGGCAGAGCCCTGCACTTCCTGCACGCACACTCGGCGAAGGAGGCGCGTAGCTTGCTGCTTGAGCACTCCGACCTGGCCGTGGTTTTGCTGGATGTGGTGATGGAGTCGGAGCAGGCCGGCCTGGAGCTGGTTCATTTCATTCGCCGCGAGCTGGGTAATCACTTCACCCGGATCGTGCTGCGCACCGGCCAGCCCGGGCAGGCGCCGGAGCGCGAGGTTGTTGCCAATTACGATATCAATGACTACAAGGAAAAAACCGAGCTGACTTCAGAGCGGCTCTACACCACGCTCTACGCTACTTTGCGCGCTTATCGCGACGTGATGATCATCGAGGCCAACAAACGCGGCCTGGAGCGGGTCATCGCCTGTTCGGCCCAGGTTCACTCGCACCAGGCCAGCCCGGCCTTTGCATCAGCGGTGCTGGAGCAGATCGTCAGCCTGCTTGGTGTTGATCATGGAGCGCTGTATTGCAAGGTGCCTGATGCCGATGTGGCGCTGGAGGAGTTCCGTATCCAGGCCGCCACCGGGCCTTATCGCGATCTGGTCGAGCAGCCGCTGGGACGGGCCTTGCCCAGCCTGATGATCGAATCACTGCGACAAGCCCTGGTCGATCGTCGGAGTGTGTTTGCCGATCAGCACTACGTGCTGCACTTCACCGACTCGCGCCAATCGCAAAGCCTGCTTTATGTCGGCGAGTCCTATCGGCTTACCGAGCTCGACCACAAGCTGCTGGAAGTCTTTTGCACCAACGTCTCGATCGCGTTCGAGAACCTGCTTCTGCATCAGGAGTTGTCGGAGAGTCAGGCCGAGATGCTGTGCCTGTTGGCCGGTGTGGCCGAAACCCGTTCCCTGGAAACTGCCAACCATGTTCGCCGGGTCGCTGAGCTGTCGGCGATGCTGGGCAGGGCTTGCGGGATGGGTGAAGAGCAGGTCGAGATCCTGCGTCTCGCAGCACCGCTGCATGACATTGGCAAGATCGGTATCCCTGATGCCGTACTCAACAAGCCCGGCCCGCACACTGCAGCAGAAACCCGGATCATGCGCGAGCACGTCGACATCGGGGTCGAGATGCTGTCTACGTCGAAACGGCCGCTGTTCCTCATGGCTGCCGAGATCGCGCGCGATCATCACGAAAACTTCGACGGCAGCGGTTATCCGCGCGGCCTGTCTGGTGAGCAGATTTCAAAGGTAGGGCGCATTGTTGCCTTGGCCGATGTCTGTGATGCGCTTGGCAGTCGCCGCTGCTACAAGGAGCCTTGGCCCGATGATCGGGTCAAGACATTTCTCGCCGAGCAGCGAGGTATCAAGTTCGACCCACAGCTGGTCGACTTGCTGCTGGCGCGCTGGGACGAAGTGCTTGACTTGCGCGGGCGCTTGCCGGACTGATCACTGGCCAGGCTTGTCCTGCCGGTTTTTCGGTAGCTGTATCTCGAAACGAGCGCCTTGGCCAGGCGCGGTGTTGACCCGAATCGTTCCGCCGAGGACGCCGGTGACCAGGTTGTGGGCAATGTGCAGGCCCAGTCCGCTGCCGCCCTGACCGCGTCGGGTAGTAAAAAACGGCTCGAAGATGTGATCGGCAATCTCGGCTGCCATGCCGCGACCGTCGTCCGAATAATCCAGATGGACCGTGTCATCGACCAGCGTTGCCTCGATCCGGATACGGCCGGCCTGCTCCGTGTCGAAGGCGTGGATCAGGGAGTTCATGATCAGGTTGACCAGAACCTGATACAGCGCGCCGGGATAGGTGGTCATGACGATGCTGGGCCGGATCGCGAGCTCGATCTGGTGCGGCTGGCGCTTCAGCTGCGGTTGCAGTGAGAGCATGATTTCGTCCATGTAACCGGCCAGATCGAAGCAGCGAAGCTGCTCGCTTGACTGATCCACCGCCACCTGCTTGAAACTCCTGACCAGTTCGCTTGCCCGGCGCAGGTTGCGCAGCACCATCTGGCTGCTGTTGCGGGCTGTAGTGGAAAAGCGCATCACCTGGTCGCGATCCAGTTCGGCTGCCTCGGACGTGCGTTGCTCGAATCGACGCGCTTCGTTGTCGAGATGGGATGCCGCCGTCAGGCCAACCCCCAGCGGAGTGTTGATTTCATGCGCGATACCGGCGACCAGCCCGCCAAGCGCGGCCAGCTTTTCGGTCTGGACCAGCTGATGCTGTGCCAGCTTCAGATCGTCCAGCGCCTGCTTAAGCGTTCGGTTCGATGCTTCGAGCTCGCTGGTGCGTTGTTCAACCCGGCTTTCCAGTTCTTCGTTGAGGCGGCGCAGGGCCTCTTCGGTGCGCTTCAGCTCGGTGATATCACGGGTGGTGCCCGACAGCACCGTTGCGCGCTCCTGCTGATCGCGCCGCGTCACCCGACCGCGCGACAACATCCAGCGCCAGTCGGTATCGGGCGCGCGGGCCCGGAACTCGGCCTCGAAGTGTTCGCTCTTGCCGGTCGCATGGGCAATGAAGGCACGCTTGAGGTCGTCGACATCCTCGCGATGAACGCCGCCCCAGAACGCATCCAGGCTCATTACCGCCACATCGTCGCTTTCGCTGCTGCGATCAAGCCGGTTTTCCCGGACCAGGGTCCCTGCTTCCAGGTCGGCCTCCCAAAGCTCGTCGCGGCTGCCCCACAACGCCATCCGCAGACGCTCGCGACTGGCGGCGATCTCCTGTTGCGCACGAAAACGTCGCCGCAGGCCCAGCCGGGTACGCCAGACTACTGCGCTCAGCAGCAGGGCCGCTGTCAGCAGATAGCTTGCTATCGCCAGGGTGCTTAGCCAGGGCGGCGAAAGCACGGTAATCGGCAGGCTGCGCGTTGGACCCCAGGGCTGGGAGTGAATGCCGGCAGCCACTTCGAACTGGTAGTCACCCGGTGGCAGCATCGAATAGGTGGCAAAGGCCCGGTCGGGTCCGGTCTCGATCCAGTCCCGGTCCAGGCCCAGCAGCCGGTAGCGATAGCGCAACTGGCTGCCATGGCGAAGCTGTCCGGGGGCAACGAACTCCAGCGACAGCATGGACTGGTCATAGGCCAGGGTCAGGGCCTGCATCTGGTTCAGCGGCAGGGGCAGCGTCGAACCCGGCTGCACGGGCACGCGGCGGTTGAACAGCAGCAGCTCGGTCAGAGTCAGTCGGGGCTCGGTGCGGCGCTGCACGACCTGATCCAGGTCGACCCGGACCAGGCCGCGCAAGCCGCCAAACCACAGGTGTGAGGGCGGATGCCGGTCAATGCTGCCGATAAAGAAGCCGGCGCCGCTGTGGCCGTCAATGAAGGCGAAGTTTTCGATACTCAGATCATCGGGGTTGATGCGGGCCAGGCCGGCGGTGGTGCTGACCCAGATTCGGCCGTGCCGGTCCTCGCCGAGCTCGCCAATGGCGTCGGCATTGAGTCCTTCAGGTCGGCCAATTGCAGTGAAACGCGGGCCGTCGGCGGTCGTCTCCAGGCGATGGACGCCGCCGCCCTGGGTGCCGAACCAGATCGTGCCGTCGCCGGCCCGGTGCATGCCGGTAACCGAGTTGTGGCGCATGCCATTCATGCCGGACCGGAAATGCTCGAAATATCCAGTGTCCGGGTCCAGGCGATTGAGACCGTCGCGGCGCAGCGCGACCCAGATCCTGCCGTCGCCATCTTCGAGAATGCCGTTGACCTCGTTGCCGGCGATGCTGCCGGGCTTGTCCGGGTCGGGGTAGAACTGCTGAAAACGCGAGCAGCCCGGGCAGAGGTGGTAAAGACCCTGGCCGATCGTTGCCACCCACAGCCCGCCTCGCGAGTCGCGCTGCAGGTTCTCGACCAGGGCGTCATGAGGAACATCAGCGACCGGATCGTCGAACAGACGGCGGAAGCTGCCGCTGACCGCTTCCCGGCGGACCAGACCGCCACCGAGTGTGCCGACCAGCAGATCCGGACCGTCATGCAGCAGGCTGCCAACCATGCGATGGGGCAAGCCATCGGCGGCATTCGGTTCTGGTCGGACGCGTTCCAGCAGGCCTCGCTCCAGGTCGAAAAGGGCCAGGCCGCCGACATCAAGCAGCGATACCCACAGGCTGCCGTCGGGATTTTCCAGGATGCTGGCCGCCGCGTTGCCAGGCAGGCTGGACGGATGATCCGGGCGGTTGCGGACCAGCAGGAAGGCCTGGGTGTCTGGATCATGCGCACTCAGGCCTGCCGTCCAGCTGCCAGCCCAGATCAGGCCTTCGGCATCTTCCAGCAGGCTGATGATGCGTGACCCGGACAGCCCCAGCGGGTCGTTCGGGTCATGACCCCAGGCCCGACTGCTGCCGCTGTTCGGGTCGATCCGATTCAGCCCGGTGATGGTTCCGACCCAGACCTGGCCGCGGCTGTCGATCATCAGGCTGCGCGTCTGGTCGTCATCGAGCCTATGCTCGCCGCCTCGCCGCCAATGCCGTGCGGGTCGGCCGTTGATGTCCATCTCGATCAGACCGTGATCGCGGGTGGCCAGGAATACCTGCGAGTCGCTGACAACGGCCTTGTAGGGAAGCACCCCACTTGCCAGCGGCTCGCCATGGCGCCTGAGCTGCCCGGCACTTTCGTGCCAGCGATACAGCTGCTGGCCGGCAGCCATTAGCAGATCGCCGCCTTCCAGGGTAACCAGCAGGCGCAGGCCAGACGGCGGCGCTGGCAGTTCGAAGGGGGGCGGATTGAAGTGCTGCCGGTCAGGCCCCAGCCATTGCAAGCCCCCTTCCTCGCTCTGTACCCAGACCCGGTCGAGGGCATCGACCTTGACCCGTGCCAGCACGTCCGATGCGAGACTGCCGGTCTGCCCCGGCTGCTGGCGGTAGCGCTGGAAACGGCCGCTTTCGGGGTCGAGTCGATTCAGTCCGGTGGATTGGCTGGCAATCCACAGCGCGCCGGAGTGGTCCAGAGCGAGGTCAACGATGTGATTGTCGCTGATCGTGGATTCATCATCCGGGTGATGCCGGAACACCTCGAAACGGCGACCGTCGAAGCGATTGAGTCCGTCCTGGGTGCCGACCCAGATGAATCCGCGCTCGTCCTGCAGCATGGTTCGGGCCGTGGCCTGGGACAGGCCTTCGCTGATTCCTATCCAGCGGAATCGAACCTCGTCGACGCCGGGCTGCGTGGCACCGGCCAGCCCGGTCGGCACCGTCAGGAGCGCAACCAGCACTGCGACCCACCAGGGCCGCTGCGCTATCTCTGGCTGCAGCATCCGCGTCACCCTGCAACCATAGCGACAAGCGCGACCGAAGTCGATCATCAATTGCGCTTGGCCGCCGGTTTGAGGGGTGATGGCTTGCAGCATCGATTGGTTCACGGCATGAGGTATGCTGAGCGCTTGTGTAACCCCCCGGGAACTGACCGTCCAATGCGCCACTTTCTCAATACCATGGACTGGAGCCGGGAATCGCTCCAGGAGCTGCTTGATGAGGCTGCGGAGCTGCGCCAGCACCGTCTCAGCGATCGGCTCCGGGGCAAGACCATTGCCCTGCTGTTTCTGAATCCGTCGATGCGCACGCGGACATCCTTCGAGATTGGGGCGTTCGAACTGGGCGCGCACGCCATCGTCCTTGAGCCGGGCAAGGCGGCCTGGGGGATCGAGTTCGAGACCGGCGTGATCATGGATGGCGAGGCCGAGGAGCACATCGCCGAGGTTGCTGGCGTGCTATCGCGCTACTGCGATGCCATCGGCTTGCGCGCATTCCCCCTGTTCAAGGACTGGTCCAGCGACCGCCAGGACGGGGTCATCAAATCCCTGGCCAGGCATGCCAGCGTGCCGGTCATCAACATGGAGACCATCGTCCACCCCTGCCAGGAACTGGCTCTGATGCGCACCATCCAGGACCATCTTGGTCAGCCGGACGGCAAGAAGTTCGTCCTGACCTGGACCTGGCATCCGCGCCCCCTCAACACCGCCGTCGCCAATTCCGCGCTGCTGATCGCCAGCAAGTTCGGCATGGATGTGACCCTGCTGGTGCCGCATGATGACTACCTGCTCGACGAGCAGTTCATGGACGCAGCCTACGCCAACGCTGATGCCAGCGGCGGCAGCATGGAAATCAGCACCAACATCGAATCAGCCTATCAGGGGGCTGATTTCGTCTACGCAAAAAGCTGGGGCGCCTTGCCCCTGTACGGCCGCCCCGAAGAGGAAGCGCGCTTGCGCGAGCCCTACCGCCATTTCATCGTCGACGGCCAGAAGATGGCTATGACCAACAGCGCCTTGTTCAGCCATTGTCTGCCGCTGCGCCGCAATATCAAGGCCACCGATGAGGTCATGGACGCCAGCTACTGTGTTGCCCTGGACGAGGCTGAAAACCGCCTGCATGTTCAAAAAGCCCTGATGTGCCAATTGATTGGTCACCGCTGAAGCCTGAGCGCTGCAGCTTCAAAATCTTGCCTTTCCGCTCGACCCTTCGGGAGCATGATTGCCGTTTCATTGTCTGGGGTGTCTGCAGATGCAGACGCCAGATCATGACAGGAGCGCTGGCGAATGAAGCCTGTTCGGTGGCCAGGGATGCTTGCCGCCCTGCCGGATGCGATAACGGCGGGGTTTTTCTTTCTCGTCTGGTGGGCTCCGCAGGCGCTGGGACCCCATGCGGTTCGCACGGCCGTACTGATCATGCTGGTCGAATTTGTCCTCGTCCACGCCGCCGGCTTTATCGGGCGAATCGCCATTGAAAGAAAATTGGGCCTGGTCGACAAGCTGCGTCTGATGCTGCCGCTGTTGCTTGGCTATGGTTTGTTCGTCGGTGCCTGGGCCTTGATGTGGCGGGAGTGGTGGCCTTTTCTTGCCTTTGCCTGGCTGGTTGTGGGCAAGCTGCAGACAGGGACGGATCCATCACTTTCGCAGCAGGAGCAGGAACAGCAGGTCAAGGGGTTCTGGGGACTGTCAGTCGTGATTTACCTGCTGGTGGCATTTGTCACCGTTATCGTGCCAATGCCCCGGTTCGGTATCACCGATACCGATTACGGCTTGCCCGGAGCCGGGCTTTGGATGGAGTCGCCGCATATTGTCGTGGCCTTTGGCGCCATTTACTTCAGCCTGTTGAGTCTGGCGCGCTATGCTGTCAGCAAGCCTGTAGATGACCAGAGCCCGATGGATCATTGCTGAACATCTACCTTTGGCGCCCTGAATCGCTTGGACGTTGCCACGGCGCGGTAAACTGGGCATTCAACATGATCATGAACTTGGCTTCAAGCGGGAATTTTTTCACAGATGCAATCCAATTCATCCATCGTCCTGGCCTTTTCCGGTGGCCTGGATACCAGTTATTGCGTGCTGGCCCTGAAGCAGCAGGGCTTTGCTGTCCACACGGCCTTTGTCGATACCGGCGGTATCAGTACTGAGCAGAAGCAATGGATTGCCGAGCGCGCCCGCGCGCTGGGCGCGGCCGAGCATCACCAGCTGGATGCGGCCCAGCCGCTGTGGGACCAGTTCGTGGTGCCGCTGCTGTGGTCGGGCGCACGCATGCTCGAGCAATACCCGATGCTGTGCTCGGATCGTTACGTAATCGTGCAGCAGTGCCTGGCACTGGCCGACAGGCTGGGGACGAAGCACTTCGCCCACGGCTGTACCGGCATGGGCAATGACCAGCTGCGCTTCGACCAGTCAGTGCGCTCTCTGGGCGACTACCAGATCCATGCACCAATCCGCGAGCTGCAGCGCGAAACCAGCAATGTCCGCGCCCATGAGCTGAAGCTGATGGCCGAGGCCGGTGTCGAGGTGCCGAGTTCGAACTCGCGCTATTCAATCAATGAAAATCTCCTCGGCGTGACCTTGTCGGGTCAGGAAATCGATGAGTTCGGCGTGCCGGGCGAAGATACCCACGTCTGGTGCCGGCCGCGCTCGGAATGGCCCGATCAGCGCCTGGAGCTGACCCTGGGCTTCGAGGCAGGGCGCGCGGTCAGCCTGGATGGAGAGCCAATGGCCGGCCCGGCCTTGCTGGCCGAGCTGAACCGGCGCCTGGGCGCTTATGGCGTCGGCCGCCACATTTATACCGGCGATGTCTCGATTGGCCTGAAAGGCCGGATCGTGTTCGAGTGCCCCGGCGTCGACGGCCTGATGCTGGCCCAGCGTGCACTGCGCGAAGCGGTCAATACGCGGCTGCAAAACCAGTTCCAGCAGACCATCGCCAACCGCTGGGCCGAGCTGGTCTACACCGGCTTTTTCTTCGAGCCGCACAAGATGGACCTGGAGGCTTACCTGGAAAGCGCCAACCGCTACGTCACCGGCGTGGTCCGCCTGGCCACCGAGGGCGGCAGCGTTCACGCCGTGGCGGTAGGCTCGAAATTCCTGCTCAAGGACCCCGGCGCGGTCTATGCCCAGTCTGCCTCCTGGACCCCGGAAGAAGCCGAAGGATTCGTCAAACTCATCGGCCAGTCCTCCACCCTGGCCGCCAGGGTCAGAAAGTCCTGAAATCGAAAAGGCGAAAAACCTTGCAAACGCAAAGACGCAAAGACGCAAAGATTGGGGCGCCTCATAGGTGGCTCAGTCATAAGCCAAATCTCAGTCTGCAATCATTGGGCAGATTATCTGAGTTCACTTTTCCTGGTTTCTTCACTTTGCGTCTTCGCGTCTTGGCGTTTCAAGGCTTTTGAATTTCTGGAACGTGACTACATGACCGAACGGCTTGTGCAACACCTCGCAGCGCTGATTGCCTGTGACAGTCAGAATCCGCCGCGGGCGTTTGATGGCGAGGCTTCGATGTTTCGCCATTGTCGCGAATGCCTGGAAGCGGCCGGTTTCACTGTCGAGATCAGCGACTACGGCGACGGCCATATCAATCTCTATGCCCGGCGCGGTCAGCCGGCAGTGCTGTTCAACTGTCACCTGGA
>REEQ01000133.1 GCA_007695005.1 Wenzhouxiangellaceae bacterium
CCAGACTACGCAGTGATCGATGGACCGTTTTTTGGTGGCGTTGTCGTCCATGTGCTCGACAGCAACGGCAATCTTTTCTCGGACGACTCCAGCACCGTGGTTGAAATATCTTTCAGTGCCGATCCCAGCGGTATCGCGAGCCTGTCTGGAACAACATCGGTGACGGTTTCCGGTGGTGTTGCCGTTTTTCCGGATTTGAGCATTGACCAATTGGGCAACGGCTACGTGCTCCGCGCCAGCGATCAGGCTGATGCGCTCGATGCCGGGGATTCGGAGGCCTTTGCGGTCCTGCCGCTGGAGCTATTGCAGGATCGATTCGAACAGGACTGATCGTTCGGAACCGGGTGACCTTCCAGGCCTGCCGCGTGGCGCGGCAGGCTTCAAACCGGCAGTTTGCCGCTTCGGATCGCGCTCATACCCTGGCGGGTTCGGTCTTGATCGAGACATCCGGGGCGAAATCAAAGGAATCGTAAAACAGGTGTTCGGCCTGAGCACCGGCGTCCAGAAAGGCCAGGCGGGCTGCATGGACCATGGCCGGTGGTCCGCTCATGTAGATGTCGAATTCCGACAAATCGGCAAAGGTATTCAGCACCGCCTCGTGAACCAGGCCGGTAAACCCGCTCCAATCGGGACCTGGTTCGGTCAGCGCCGGATGGAAGCGCAAGTGTTCAAGCTCTTGCTGCCAGTGCCGAATCAGGTCGCTGGCATACAGATCCTGCCGCTGGCTGACGCCCCAGAATAGCTCGATTGGACGCTTGTCGCCGGCTTCAATCAGTTCCTCGATCATTGATTTCAGCGGTGCAAATCCCGTGCCGCCGCCCATCATGATGATCGGGCGGTTGGAGTGACGACGGACAAAAAAGGTGCCCAGCGGGCCTTGCAGGCGCAGGATTTCCTTAAGCTGCATGTTCTCGAAGACGTGGCCAGTAAAACCGCCGCCATCGATATGCTTGATGTGAAGTTCGAGGAAATCACTCTGCGAGGGAGGCGAGGCGATCGAGAACGCCCTGCGTTTGCCGCCGGGCAACAGAATATCGATATATTGCCCGGCGAGGAATTGCAGTCGCGCGGACCGAGGCAGCTTGAGACGCAAACCCATGACTTGCGGTGTGAATCGCTCCATGGCCTCGACTCGAGCCGGCAGCGTCCGTACCGGAATGTCGGCGATCTGTTCGATTTCCCGTGCCTGTAGTTCGACATCGTCAACCGGCACCGCCTGGCAGGCCAGTATGTCTCCGCCGGCGATTTCGTCGACGCTCAGCGCTTCTGGGGGGTTGAATGGATAGCTGACGCGCCCGGTTACCAGGCGGCATCGGCAGCTTGCGCAACTGCCGTTCTTGCAGCTGTATGGCAGCACGATGCCGTGACGCAAGGCGGCGGCAAGCACGGTTTCGCCAGGGCGAGCGAGAAAACGGCGGCCACTGGGTTGTAGCTGGATGTTTGCTGGAGTCTGAGCTTCGGTCACGGAAATTTGCTGTCTTTCTGTCAGGAATCAACGGCCCGGAGGCCGCCAGGCTGCCCGCTATGCTAACCTGCGCGGCGTCATATTGGACCAGATCAGTGCCTTTTTGCGTGAAAGACTGGAGTTGCCTGCACACCGCCGACAATCCGACCGAGATCGGTTTTGTGCGCGGTCTGCTCGAAGCAGAAGATATCGAGACGCGGGTGCGCAGCATGGAGCTCTGGGCTGCGGCCGTGGAGATTTACTTCGCGGAAGGTGCGCGCCCGTCGGTCTGGGTTCGCGATGCCGATCTCGATCGGGCCCGCAAAGTGCTTGCTCAAGCTGATCGTCGGGGCTCGGCTCCCGACTGGATCTGTTCCGGTTGCGGCGAACGCCTCGAAGGCCAGTTTACTGCCTGCTGGCGCTGCGGCCGTGCGGGATCAGCTGATGACTGAGCGTGGTACCTCGTCTACCCTGGTCTCCTGGCGCCTGCTGTGGCGCTTGCCCTTGCTGACCATCCACGTGCTGATTGGCGTTCCGCTTGTCTTGTTCACCTTTCTGCCGGGCCTGCGCAATCTGCCGCTGGGCACACGCCGCCTGCATGAACATGGTCACCTGACCTGGTCCGGGCTGATGCTGCGCATTTTTGGTATCCGTCTCGATATTCGCGGCAGGTTGCCCGATGGCCCGGGCCTGATTGTGGCCAATCACATCAGCTGGATGGATATCGTGATGCTGCATGCGCTGTGGCCGATGTGGCTGGTGGCCAAGGCCGAAATCCGGGGCTGGCCACTGATCGGGGTGCTCGCAGAGCTGGCCGGCACCCTGTTCATCCAGCGCGGCAGCGAGGCGTCTCGCCAGCGCGTCAACCGTCGCATGGCCGCCCTGTTGCGCCGGGGCTATCGGGTCGGTATTTTCCCCGAAGGCGGCATCCGACCCGAACGCGGCGTTGGTCGGTTTCATGCACGCTTGTTTGCGCCTGCGCTTCGCGTGGGCGTACCGGTCATTCCGATCGCGATCCGGTATGATCGCGGCGGCGATCTGCATGACATCATGGTGTTCGGACCTGGCCAGAATTTCTTTACCAATCTCTTGCGGCTGCTCGCACACCCCCCCTGCACGGGTCGCCTGACCGTGTCCGAGCCACTGACCGCGGGGGCGGGTGGGCGCAGCGAGCTGGCGCGCCGGGCTCAGGCGGTCGTCAGCGCCGCTTACGAGCAACAATAGGCAGGAAGATGACAGAGGAAACGAGCTTCATGCCGCGCGGTCTGCTCGGCAATGCGCATGTCCAGTCCATACTCACCTCCGGACCATGGCGGCGACGCCTGGTTCAGAGGAAGGCGGCGGATTACCTGCGGCGCAGTCTGCGCGAAGTGCTGGTCGCAGCCGATGGCGCGCGCCTGCTCGGGTTTCGCAATCTCAGCCAGGTGCAGGCTCGTCGCCATGCCCTGGTCATCCTGTTGCATGGCTGGGAGGGCAGCTCGGAGTCAAACTACCTGTTGTCGGCTGCCGTGGCGCTGGATGCTGCAGGTTTCGACACTTTTCGGCTGAATCTTCGGGATCATGGGCCGTCGCACCACCTGAATATTGATCTGTTTCATTCCTGCCGGCTGGCCGAGGTCCTCGATGTCGTTGGTCAACTGCGACAGGACTACCGTGAAGGCCCGGTTTTCCTGGTTGGTTTTTCACTTGGCGGCAACTTTACCCTGCGCGTTGCCCGGCAGGCCCCCGGGGCAGGCTATGGTCTGGATCGCGCCATTGCGGTAAGCCCGGTCATTCGCCCGCGCCATGTTCTGGATGCACTGGAGGGCGGCTTGTCGGTTTACCAGACCTACTTTGTGCGCAAGTGGCGTCGATCGCTGCGCATCAAGCAGGCCTTGTATCCGGATCAGTTCAATCTGCAAGATTGGTTCAGGCTCAAGACCCTGCGCGCGCAAACAGAGTGGCTGGTCGAGCACTACACCAGTTTCCCCGACCTGGCCACCTACCTGGAAGGCTATTCTGTCGCCGATGACTACCTGACCGGGCTGGAGACGCCGACAAGCATCATCACGGCAGCCGATGACCCGATCATCCCGATTGATGACTTCCGCGCTTTGCCGGTCGAGCCGGCTCTCGATATTGAAATGCTGGCCAGCGGCGGTCACTGCGGTTTCATTGCCAACTGGCGCATGGAGGCCTGGATCGAGCAGCGCCTCATCCGCGAGCTGGTGTCTTTTTCCAGCTGATCACTTCCAAGGGCAAGACGTTGTCATGTCGCTGTCGTCAGATTCGGTTACGATCAGGGTTTTGATCAAGCGACCGCTCGTGCACCCCTATCACCGTCCAATCGCCTTGCTGGCGCTTGTCGCCTTGCTTGCAGCCTGCTGTCCGGGCGAGCAGCTGGACGAGCGCGGCTGGCCCAAAGAGCTGGTGCTTGGCCTGGTTCCCGCGCTGGAGGCCGAGGCACTGGTCGACAACCTTGACCCGCTGACCGAGCATCTGGCCGAGGCGCTGGGTATGCCGGTGAGGTCCTTCGTGCCGCAAGACTATACCGGGCTGGTTGAGGCGCTGGGCTCGGGCCGTGCCGATATCGGCATGCTGCCGCCCTTCGCGGCCATGCTGGGTGCCCGCCGCTACGACATTGAGACCATCCTGATCTCGGTGCGCAAGGGTGAGACCGGCTATAGATCGCAATGGTTTACCAACGATGCCTCGGTCTGCGATGGCGAGGTCGAGTACATCGAGCGTCTGTGCGAGCCGCGCCAGCAAGGGCGGCAGCCCGAGCTGCAGCGCTTTGCCCAGTGTCAGGGCAGTCTCGAGTCTCTGCGCGGCCAGAGCGTGGCCTTCGTCGACCCGAACTCGACCTCGGGTTTCCTGTTTCCGGCTGTGCAGTTGATGGAAATGGGTATCGATGTGGAGCGCGATTTGAACAGTATCTTTGTGGGACGCCACGATGCTGCCGTGCTGGCAGTTTTCGCTGGCGATACCCGCTTCGGCGTCAGCTATGACGATGCCCGCAACATGGTTTGTGGCCGCCATGCTGATGTTGGTGAGCGCGTGATCGTGTTCGAATTCGCACCGATGCTTCCCAACGACGGCGTTCAGGTTCGTCCGGGCTTGCCGCCTGATCTGCGCCAGGCGATAAAGGATGCCTTCGTTGATCTGGCCGAATCGCAGGCCCATTTGCCTGATGAGCAGAAGGTACTTTGGGTGCTCTATGAAATTGATGGCTTCGTGCCGCTGACCGTAGGCCTGTATGACCCGGTTCGTGAAGCCTACGAGCTGATGCGCCGCTAACCGCCTTAAAGAACATGATATGAGCCAGAAAGCACAAGGATCGATCCGTTTCTCAAGTGCCAATATCGTCTATCCCAACGGGGCGGTCGGGATGAGGGATCTGGACCTGGAGATCAAGCCTGGAGAGTTTGTTGTCGTGGTCGGCTCTTCCGGGGCCGGCAAGTCCACCCTGCTGCGCGCGGTCAACGGACTGAACCGCCTGAGCTCGGGCAAGGTCGAAATCGACGGCGTTCAGGTTCCGCAGCGTGATGGTCGGGAATTGCGTCGGCTGCGCAAGCGCGTCGGCATGATTTTTCAGGACTTTCGCCTGGTCAGAAGGTTATCGGTGATGTCGAATGTGCTGATCGGGCGCCTGGCTCACGTGCCCGGCTGGCGAGCCATGTTGAACCTGTGGCCGGCCCATGACCGCGCCATTGCCATCAAGGCCCTCGAGCGGGTCGGGATTCCCGACAAGGCCTGGGTGCGTGCTTCGGATCTGTCCGGTGGCCAGCAGCAGCGCGTGGGCATTGCCAGGGCGCTGGCCCAGGAGCCGGCGATCATCCTGGCAGATGAACCGGTTGCCTCGCTGGATCCGGTCACCACGCACCAGATCATGAAAGACCTGGTGCGGATCAATCGCGAGCTCGGCATCACTACCCTGGTCAATCTGCATTTTCTGGACCTGGCCCGTCAGTATGGGCAGCGCATCATTGGTTTGCGCTTTGGCGAGCTGGTATACGATGGCTCGGCCGCTACGGTCACCGATGACGACTTCCGCGAGATCTATGGCCGCGACTTTACCGAGGATGATGTCCTCGACGAGGACGAGGTGGCCTGATGGGCGTACCCCTCAAGCCGGCCCGCAACTGGTGGCTGTGGGCCGGGGCCGGTGGCTTCCTGCTGGCCATGACCCTGTGGTCGGCACAGGGCATCGGGTTTTCCTTTTCGGAGTTGTTCTGCAATCTTGGCAGCGGTTCGCGCCTGTTGCAGGAGTCCTGGCCACCGGATTTCGCATTTCTGCCGCGCCTCTATCAACCGTTTCTTGAAACGATCTACATCGCCATCATCGGTACGGTCGTTGGCGGTATTCTGGCCATTCCGATTGCCGTTCTCGCCGCCCGTAACCTGAGCCCGGGCAAGCTGATCTGGTTTGCTGATCGCAACTTCATGAATATCCTGCGTACGCTGCCAGACCTGTTCTGGGCGATGTTGTTTGCCGCGGCCGTGGGCTTTGGTCCGGTGGCGGGCGCTTTGGCCCTGTCCGTGTTCACCATCGCCGTGGTCTCAAAACTTTGGTCAGAGTCGCTGGAGGCGGTCAACATGGGCCTGCCCGAGGCGGTGCGCTCGGCCGGCGGCAGCTGGCTGCAGATGGTCCAGTTCGGGGCCTTGCCGCAGGCTTTGCCGCATTATGTCTCCTATGTTCTGTATGCCTTCGAACTGAACGTGCGGGCTTCCATGGTGCTCGGCCTGGTCGGTGCCGGCGGTATTGGCATGATCCTGGAAACGCAGCGCGCCAATTTTGAATACGAGCGAGTCACCATGATCATTCTGGCTGTACTGGTCGCGGTGCTGATCATCGAGCAGATCTCCGAATCGATCCGGAAGCGACTGACATGAGCAGGACTCATCCGGCCATGCCGAAGCATCGGGTGGGCTGGGCCACCTGGCTGACCTTCATCATCGCCGCCCTGTTCATCTTCTCCCTGTGGGCGATAGAGTTTTCACCCAGCCGCATGATCCAGGTGCCGGGCCAGGTCCTGCAGCAGCTGTCTTTCTTCTATCCTGCCGATATGGCCTATGGCTGGGAAACCGTGCTGCCGGCCATCGTCGAGTCGATCCAGATCGCCTGGATAGGCACCATCATCGCCGCGATCCTGTCCTTGCCGTTGGCCTTGCTGGGCGCCAGAACGCTGTTCCCGCGCATTTCCCGCTTCGTCAAGCTGATCTCGGCCACTGCGCGGGCCTTCCCGGAAATTCTGCTGGCGATCTACTTCGTACCCATCGTCGGCCTGGGTGCTTTCGCCGGTGCCCTGGCCATTGGTATTTCATCAGTTGGCATGCTGACCAAGCTCGGTGCAGAGGTGGTGGAGTCGATTGATTTCGGGCCGGTCGAGGCGGTCGAGGCCAGCGGTGGCTCGCGTCTGCTGGCACTGCGCTACGCCGTTTTTCCCCAGGTTCTGCCCGAGCTGGCGGCGCACTGGTTGTTCCGCTTCGAGCTCAATATCCGAGCCTCGGCGGTGCTCGGTGTGGTTGGTGCCGGCGGGGTCGGCGGGGTGCTGCTCAATACCCTGCGCTATGGCCACTTCGACAAGGCCGCTGCGGTATTGGTACTGACGATCATCGTGGTCCTCGCTATCGATATGATTTCAGGCGAGATCCGGCACCGAATCATTCGAGGCTGAAGCGCGGCTTGGCCGTGCCGGCTAGAAGTGAGCGGGAAGGGGGAAATCTCACAGTCGGTAAGCGACCGCCTTCATGATCCCTGCGGTCAGGGCCATCAAGCCTTGAACCGGGGCGGGAAGGGTGCGGGCGCCTTGGGCAACGGCCATGTCGGCGTGGCGGGCTTCGTCCTCCTTCATCCGGGCAACGATGGCGCGCGAGCGCTGATCCGGGGCCGGCAGGCGGTCCAGATGGTCATCGAGGTGCGATTCGACCTGGCGTTCAGTCGCTTCGACAAAGCCCAGGCTCCATTCGTCACCGGCCAGGCCGGCCAGTGCTCCAATCGAGAACGAACCCGCGTACCACAGCGGGTTCAGCAGGCTTGGCCGGCTGTCCAGCTCACACAGGCGTTCGGCGCACCAGGCCAGGTGGTCCTCTTCCTCGCGTGCGGCTTCCGCCATCTCACGACGTACCCGGTCTGATCGTGCGGTAGCTGCCTGACCGGCATACAGCGCCTGTGCGCACACCTCCCCGGTATGGTTGATGCGCATCAGTCCGGCAGCATGTCGCCGCTGCGTGTCACTCAGCGCGCTGGCCACGACTCCCCGCGCCGGCGAGTCCTGGACACTTGCCGGAGCCGGCCCCAGGCTTACTCGCAGCGCCTGATCTGCCTGCTTCAGCCAATGATCTGTCAACCCGAATTGACGCATGAATGTGCAGCTACCAATCGCGTAAGCAAGGCTAGATATTAGCGCTTCTGCGGTGGCCGGGGTGACAAGGCGTTGGAGGCTGACGCCGGGGCTTGTGATCGTTATAATGCCGGGATGGCTTTGAACCGAGCAAGATATTGGCATGGCAACAAGAATTCTGATCGGCCTCATCCTGGTCGCAATGTCCGCTCCTGTGCTGGCCGGTGTATCCGGCAAGGGCGAACTGGGCCTGGTTGTGGCCCGGGGCAACAGTGAGACTGAAACCGGCAATGTGCGCTTCGAGCTCAATTATGAGCGTGAGCGATGGAGTAACGAAAGCATCATTACCGCCGTTTATGGGCGTGACAGCGGGCAAACCAACAACAGCCGCTGGGTTTTGTCCAACAACACCAACTATGATCTCAGCGAGATCAGCTACCTGGTGGGCGCACTACGCTACGATCGCGATCGTTTCTCGTCCTTTACCTACCAGTCAACAGTTGCCGTCGGCTACGGTCACCGCCTGATTCGGACTGAACGCCATCGCCTGAAAGCAGAAATCGGTCCCGGTTTTCGCTTTGCTCGCCTGCGCGAGACCGATGAGAGCGAAAATGAGGCGATTCTGCGCGGCTTTCTCAACTACCGCTGGCAGGTGTCCGATACCACGCAGCTGACCAATCGGTTTCTGGTTGAGTCCGGTTCTGACAACACCTTCCTCGAGAACACGCTGGGGCTTTCCGTTGCGGTGAATTCCAGGGTTTCCTTGAAGACCGGCTTCTCCGTTCGGCACAATACCGAGGTGGATCCTGGCCGGAAAAAGACCGATACCTTGACCACGGTGAACCTTGTGTACAACTTCGGTGGCGACTGAGGTCGTGAGCTTTTATCGTCAGCACCTGTTTTTCTGCACCAATCAGCGCCCGGATGGCGCGGATCGCCCGTCCTGCGGTTCCTGCGATTCAGCGCAAATGCGCGCCTACGTAAAGGCCAGGGTAAAGGAGCTCGGACTGGCGGGGGCAGGTCAGGTTCGGGTCAATACCGCTGGCTGTCTCGATCGCTGTGAGCAGGGTCCCTGTCTGGTGGTTTATCCCGATGGCATCTGGTACACCTTTGTTGACGAAGATGACCTCGACGAGATCATTCAGTCGCACCTGGTCGAGAATCGGGTCGTCGAGCGGCTGCGCTTGCCGGATGCCCCGATTGGGTGCTGAGTGACGGGACTTGCACACGCAGGCTGACTGCTGTAGAATTCCCGCTCTTTCGCGCAGTCATTTCGTAAAGCGAGCCTTAATTCATGAAAACCTATAGCGCCCGTCCGCAGGATGTACGTCGCCAGTGGCACTTGATCGATGCCGAGGGCAAGACCCTGGGTCGTCTGGCCACGGAAGTGGCTCGTCGGCTGCGCGGCAAGCACAAGCCCGAATATACCCCGCACATTGATACCGGGGACTATGTGGTCATCGTCAATGCCGAGAAGATCGGCGTGACCGGCCGCAAGATGAGCGACAAGGTCTACCACCGCCACACTGGCTACATCGGAAACCTCAAGTCGATCACGCTGGAGAAGTTGCTTGCCCGTCGGCCCGAGCGTGTCATCCAGCACGCGGTCAAAGGCATGATGCCGAAAGGCCCGCTGGGCCGGGCAATGCTGGGCAAGCTTAAGATCTATGCTGGTCCTGAGCACCCGCATGCCGCCCAGCAGCCGCAGCCGCTGGAATTGAATTGATAGCAAGCAGAGACAGGATTCAGCATGGCAATTGAACAGTTTTACGGCACCGGCCGTCGCAAGACCTCGACCGCTCGCGTGTTCCTGCGCAAGGGCAACGGTCAGATCACCGTCAACCGCAAGCCCCTGGACGAGTTTTTCGGCCGCAAGACCGCCCAGATGATCGTCCGTCAGCCGCTCGAGCTGGTTGAGTTGGGCGACAAGTTTGACGTCAACGTCACCGTCAAGGGCGGCGGCACTACCGGTCAGGCCGGCGCCATTCGCCTGGGGCTGGCGCGCGCCCTGATGGAATATGACGAAAGCCTGCGCTCGCCGCTGCGTCGCGCCGGCTTCGTTACCCGCGATGCTCGCGCCGTCGAACGCAAGAAGGTCGGTCTGCACAAGGCCCGCAAGGCGACCCAGTACTCCAAGCGCTAATTCGGGGTACCGCCAACGATCCATTGGGGGATCGTCTAGTGGTAGGACTACGGACTCTGACTCCGTCAGCGGGG
>REEQ01000067.1 GCA_007695005.1 Wenzhouxiangellaceae bacterium
CAAGCGCGTGACCGATCTGCGGCCTCTCCGACTAAAACGCGCTCCGCGCAGAGTTGTTCAGAGGTTCCCTAAGACAGTAACGCCCATTGCCAGTCTGATTGCGGGATAATGCAAGTTCAGATTCCCCAAGAGTTGTCTTCTTGTCCCTGACCATCCCGACACTGCTGACCCTGCTGCGCATCGCGCTGATCCCGGTGTTGGTAGTGGTGTTCTACCTGCCGGCAGCCTGGTCGAATGTTGCTGCGGTGATCATCTTCGTGCTGGCCGGTCTGACCGACTGGCTGGACGGCTGGGTAGCGCGACGCTTCGGCATGACCAGCACCTTCGGCGCATTTCTCGACCCGGTTGCCGACAAGCTGATGGTGGGCGTTGCCTTGATCATCATCGTGCAGGCGCAGCCGGAGATTGTGCTGGCGCTTGCCGCTGCCACTATCATCGGGCGCGAGATCACCATCTCGGCGCTGCGCGAATGGATGGCGGCGCTGGGGGAGGGTGCCCGGGTCAAGGTTGCCTGGACCGGCAAGCTCAAGACCATTGCGCAAATGCTGGCGATCGGTTTCTTGCTCTACGGAGAACCATTGGGCTGGCTGCCGGTGCTGGAAATCGGGCGCTGGTTGTTGGTCGCTGCCGCGGTCCTTACCATTGTTTCGATGGTTACCTACTTGCGCTCTGCCTGGCCGGCGATACGCCTGCGCGGCTGAGCAGTCTCCCTACTTCACACTGACATCTTCCATTCAAATCATGCCCCGTTCCCGCAAACGCCCCACCATGGCCGATCAGGCCGATCGCCACGAGCTGTACGAAGCCAGCGTGCAGGATCCGGAAACTGAGCTGGAGTTCGTTTCTGACACGTTTCAGGCGCTGAGCGGAAGAGCCTTGCGGCGCATTCGTGAGGACTTTTGCGGAACAGCGAACACCGCTTGCGCCTGGGTCAGGCAGGGTGCGGATCACGAAGCGATTGCGGTTGATCTCGATCGAGAAGTGCTGGCATGGGGGCGCCATCGCCACCTGTCAGCAATGGATGATCGGCAGCGTGCTCGCCTGAACATGCTGGAAGCTGATGTGTTGACGGTGGAAACCGAGCCCGTTGACGCGGTGCTGGCAATGAATTTCAGTTACTACCTGTTCACGTCGCGGCAGACGCTGCGCGCCTATTTCGAGCGGGCGCGCTCGGCACTTGTCGAGGACGGCGCCTTGTTTCTCGATGCCTTTGGCGGTTATGACGCGCATCGCGAGCTCGAGGAGCGCACCGAGTACGACGATTTCACCTATGTCTGGGATCAGGCCAGCTTTGATCCCATCAACCACGACATGACCTGCCTGATTCATTTCGAGTTTCCCGATGGCTCGCGGATCGAGAACGCCTTCGAGTATCACTGGCGCTTGTGGACCCTGCCCGAAATTCGCGAGTTGCTGCTCGAGGCTGGCTTTGCCTCAGTCACTGTCTACTGGGAAGGCACCGACGAGGAGACCGGCGAGGGAGATGGCAACTACACGCCCGCTGAAACCGGCGACGCCGATGCCGGCTGGATCTGTTACCTGGTTGCGCGTCGATAAGCTCGGATGGATTTTCGCTCGACGGTCAGTCCGGCAACTGCTTAGCGAAACGTGAAAACCTCGTCCAGCCAGCGCTCCATGCCCTGGTATTCCTCCGCAGTGGCGGGCACGAAGGCATCAATGTCAAGCTCGTGCAGGGCAGGGAAGAACTCATTGTCTTCATGCAACACTGTCAAAGCGTCAATAATGGCGCGTTGCACGATGGCAGGCACCTGTGGGCTGGCGGCGATGGTCGAGTGCGGGAAGCTGTCCGAGGTTTGCACGATTTCCATGTTGACGTAACGGGCCACCAGGTTGTGGGGAACGATGGCGGCCTCGGCCTCCATGGAAAACACGATTTCCACGGCGTCCAGCCAGGAGCTGGCGTTGGACTGGATCACCGGCTGCTGCATCGGATTGTCGTACCAGCTGGCCAGAATCAGGTAGCCCAGGCTGGGGGCGGGCATACTGGAAACCGGTCGGCCGACAAAATCAGCCAGCTCTGCATCCATGTTCATGCCGGAGGTGAGCAGGGAAAAGCTGCCGGGACTGTCGGCCCGGACCAGGGGCACATAGCCATCACGAATCATCCGCATGGCAATGATGTGCGCATCCTCCAGCACCAGATCCGGCTGCAAGCCGCGGCGAATGTCCAGCCAGTAGCGATGGAAATCACGCGCGATCTGAAGCTCGAACTGAAACTCAGTCGCGGCATTCAGGTAGTTGATCAGCGGTTGGTAGACGCTCTCTGCCTGATCAGGGGTATAAATCGGGTGTGCCTGGATTCTGAAGACTCTGGAACCCAGCTCGGCGCCAGCCTCGCCAGTCGTCGTTTCCGGACGCTCGTTGATGATCTCCGTCAGCGCTGTTTCCGGGTTCGCTGCGCCCGCCTCAATGACTTGCGTGGGTTCCGCTTCAGGGTCCGATTCCGCCGGCTGATCGGACTCATCGATCAGCAACGCGTCTTCGATGACTTCCTGCTCGACCTCAAGCGCTTCGATCAAGGCTTCGTCCAGCTCCCCTTCCTCGGGTGCCTGGGCGTTCACCACTGAGACAAGCATCACAAAAGCGATGGATATCAGGCTTGAGTGCAAGATTTTCATTGAAGTTACCCCTTTAACATCCTGATTGTTTGGACGATTTGGCTGCGGCGGGATTTTCCCGATACTAGCACAGGCCGCTGGGAAGTACCATCCTGACGGTTTCGGCGTCAGCGCCGTCCGGGCAGTGCAGAATCGCACCTGGTTCGATTCTGGTCTTGCATACGGCGAGGCCGGTCAGCCGGTCTTCGATGAGCAGGCAGTTCAGCACCTCTCCAACCAGCTCGCCGGCTGCGTCGCACAAGCCTGAGCCGGCAGCGATGGCCGCTGGGGTGGGCCGCGTGCCGGCAAAGCCGAGCAGTTTGTGCTTGACCGAGCCCAGATAGTGAACCCGCGCTATGACCTCCTGGCCGGGGTAGCATCCCTTGCGGTAGCTCAAACCCAGGTTTTCTTCCAGGCCCAGGAACTGGGGCAGGTGGCGACCGGCCGTCTCCGGTCGTAACCATGCCAGCGATGCGGCCATGTCCATGTGCTGCCAGCGCAGCACCGGTTCATGCGCTGCTGCGGCAACTGCATCGGCCAGCTTCAGTGCTCTCGGCTCCGGGCCGGGCACCGACCGCGCCTGATCGTCGCTCGCGAACAGGCCCGCGACTGGCGACAGCGGCGCAAACTGAACGCGGTGACCGATGGCATACAACTTCAGTTTGTCGACAAGCGCCGACTGGCTTGCCGGCAGGATGAGTTCTACAGCCTCTTCATCCATCCCTGCGAGAATAATCATCAAACAGCGTCCCTTGTTGTCGCACCACGCCGCAGGTTGCCAACGGTCCGTGGCGAGGTCGAAAAGGTCGGCCGTCAGCTGCGATTGGCAGAATTGCCTCGCGCCAGAGCCGTCCAGACGCAGACCGAAAAAATGGGGAAGCCGAAAATATCCGTTCATTTCAACTATGACACTGGTTCAGCAAAGGTTACAATTCTAATATGCCTGAAAAAACAACCCGTCCGGAGACGAAGCCCTCCGAACCGGCATCCACAGTCGAGCCTCAAGCCGCCGATCAGCCTCCCCGCGAATATGGTGGGAGAACGGACGGCCTGGACCCGACCCGTTACGGCGACTGGGAAAAAAACGGGCGCTGCATCGATTTCTGAATCAAACGCACAGACATAGCGAGACAGACATGGCGACGGACAACCGACCGCTTTCACCGCACCTGCAGGTTTACCGACCACAGCTAACCTCGGTGTTATCGATATCTCACCGCATTTCCGGCATTGTGCTCAGTGCCGGTTCTGCCATTGTCGTGGTCTGGCTGCTGGCTCTGGCAGCCGGACCCGAAACCTACGGCGGTCTGCTGGAGTGGCTGGGACATCCCGTGGGCCTTATTTTTCTTGCCATCTGGAGCTTCAGTCTCTTCTATCACCTCTTCAACGGCATCCGCCACCTGCTGTGGGATGCGGGCTGGCTGCTTGATCTGCGCGGCGCCTACGCATCCGGCTGGACCGTGGTTGCCTTGTCATTGCTTGTCACGGCAGCCATCTGGGGAGGACTGCTATGAATCTTCGTCATCCGATTGCGAATGCTCACAACCATGGAGCCGCTGGTGACGGCGTTGGTCATTGGTGGGCTCAGCGCTTCAGTGCGATCCTGTTGGCGTTTTTGTCGATATGGTTGGTCTATGCCCTGGCTTCGGTGGTCGGTGCCGACCATTCAACGGCCAGCGCTTGGCTGGCCCGACCCTTCAACGCAGCCATGGCGATCCTGTTTGTTGTTACCTCTCTCTACCACGGCAAGCTGGGCTTGCAGGTCGTTATCGAAGATTACGTCAAGGGCCGGTTCCTCGAAGTGAGTCTGCAGATTGCGGTCAAGATTCTGGCCATTGTAGGCGGCCTGCTGGCCGTGCTGGCCATTCTGAAAGTGGCTTTGGGGGTTTGAACCTTGAGTAATTCCTACAAGATCACCAAGCATGAGTACGATGTTCTGGTCATCGGCGCTGGCGGTGCCGGCTTGCGTGCCACCATGGGGCTGGCTGCTACCGGCCTGACCACGGCCTGCATTACCAAAGTCTTCCCAACGCGTTCGCATACCGTTGCGGCGCAGGGCGGCATGAGTGCCGCGCTCGGCAACATGGGTGAGGATGACTGGCGCTGGCACATGTACGACACCATCAAGGGGTCGGACTGGTTGGGCGACCAGGATGCGATCGAGTACATGTGTCGTGAGGCCATCCCCTCGGTCATCGAGCTGGAACATTTCGGTGTGCCGTTTTCGCGCACCGAGGATGGCAAGATTTACCAACGTCCCTTCGGCGGCATGACCACGCGTTTCGGTGAAGGCACGGCGCAACGAACTTGTGCCGCGGCCGACCGTACCGGACACGCCATCCTGCACACGCTGTACCAGCAGTCGCTGAAGCACGATGCGCAGTTCTTCATTGAGTATTTTGCCCTTGATCTGATCATGGACGATGGTGTGTGCCGAGGTGTTCTGGCCTGGGATCTGGCGACTGGAAGTCTGCACGAATTCCGCGCCCACGCCGTCATTCTTGCAACCGGGGGCTATGGGCGAGCCTACTTCTCCTGTACCTCGGCTCATACCTGCACCGGTGACGGCAACGGCATGGTGCTGCGGGCCGGCTTGCCGCTGCAGGACATGGAGTTTGTCCAGTTCCATCCCACCGGGGTCTACGGCGCCGGCTGCCTGATCACCGAAGGTGTGCGTGGAGAAGGCGGCTATCTCACCAATTCCGAAGGTGAGCGCTTCATGGAACGCTACGCACCGAATGCCAAGGATCTGGCTTCGCGCGACGTGGTATCGCGCTCGATGACGATTGAAATTCGCGAGGGTCGCGGTGTCGGCTCCAAAAATGATCACATCCACCTGAACCTGCAGCACCTGGGAGGGGAGGTGATCCACGAGCGCCTGCCGGGCATTGCTGAAACGGCCAAGATTTTCGCCGGCGTCGATGTCACCAAGGAGCCGATTCCGGTGTTGCCGACCGTGCACTACAACATGGGCGGTATACCGACCAACTACCACGGCGAGGTCGTGACGCTGAAGGATGGCGATCCGGATTCCGTCGTGCCAGGTCTGTACGCCATCGGCGAAGCCGCCTGTGTATCCGTTCACGGTGCCAACCGACTCGGGTCGAACTCGCTGCTTGACCTGATCGTTTTTGGTAGAGCGGTGGCGAAGCGCTGTGGTGAAACCATCAAGCCCGGACAGTCGCACAAGACGCTGTCGCCGGATATTGTCGATGGGCTGGTCGGAGAGTTCGATCGAATTCGCCATGCTTCTGGCGATACGCCAACCTCGACCATACGTGATCAGATGCAACAGGTGATGCAGGAAGACGCGGCCGTGTTCCGCACCTCCGACTCATTGAAGAAGGGTTGCGAGCGCATTGCCAAGGTCAATGAGGGTTTCGAAACGGTATCGGTCAGCGACCGCTCCATGGTATGGAACTCAGACCTGGTCGAAACCCTGGAACTGCGCAACCTGCTCGGCAATGCCGTCACAACCATGGTCTCGGCCGAAAACCGCAAGGAAAGTCGTGGCGCCCACGCGCATGAAGATTTCCCCGACCGCGACGATGAGAACTGGCACAAGCACAGTTTGATCTGGATGGACGAGACCGGCAGGACCCGGATCGATTACCGGCCGGTTCACATGTTTACCTTGAGTGACGATGTCGAAGTCATTCCGCTGAAGGCGCGGACTTACTGAGCTTCCCCTCGTCAACATTAACGCGGCAATCAAATCGATTGCCGCGTTAATGTCCGGCCTGAACGGCCGGGACCGCGCAGCGAAGGCGTTTGCGGACATGTGCCGCAAATGCCGTGCAACGAATACCGTAGGTATTTCTTTGCCGAGTTGAAAACAAATAAGCAGGACAGGACAGCAGCACTAAGACCATGGCACAGTTCAGACTCCCCAAGAATTCCAGGATCGGCAAGGGCAGGCATTTTCCAGCCGCCAAGGGCGCCAGGCGAACCAAGACTTTCCGGATATATCGCTTCGACCCAGACAGTGGCGAAAATCCACGGATCGACTCCTACGAAGTCGATCTGGATCAGTGCGGCCCAATGGTTCTTGACGCGGTTGTCAAGATCAAGAATGAACTCGATCCCACGCTTACCTTTCGCCGCTCCTGCCGAGAAGGCATCTGCGGGTCCTGTGCTTTCAATATCGATGGCACGAATACACTGGCCTGCACCAAGGCCATTGATGACATCAAGGGCGATGTCAAGATTTATCCCCTGCCGCACATGCCGGTAATCAAGGATCTTGTTCCGGATCTGACCCACTTTTATGCCCAGTACGCCTCTATCAAGCCCTGGATTCGCACCCAGAGCCCGGCGCCGCCGGACAAGGAGCGCTTGCAGTCGCCGGAGGATCGCAAGCGCATGGATGGCCTCTACGAGTGCATCCTCTGTGCCTGTTGTTCGACTTCCTGTCCCAGCTACTGGTGGAATGGTGATCGTTACCTGGGTCCGGCCATTCTTCTGCAGGCCTATCGCTGGCTGGTCGACTCGCGCGATGAAGCCACCGGTGAACGCCTTGACGATCTCGAAGATCCGTTCCGGCTGTATCGTTGCCATACGATCATGAATTGCACGCGGACCTGTCCAAAGGGTCTGAACCCGGCCAAGGCCATTGCCGAAATCAAGAAGATGATGCTCTCACGACGCAGCCTCTAAGGCCAAGACCGTGCGGGATCAGCAGTCAATCTCGGCTTTGCGCTGGCGCTGCCGGCGTGGAATGCGGGAATTGGACGTTTTGCTGAGTCGCTGGTTGGACCAGCACCACGCGACAGCCAGTCCCGAGTTGCAGCAGGCCTTTGTCGAATTGCTGGGCTGTGAAGACGATCAAATCTGGGACTGGCTGCTGGACCGGGAGGTTCCGCCTGCCCAGCTGCAAGCGCTGGTCCAGGCGATTCAGCGCTCAAGTGCATCGGGTTCCGACGCAACCGAGTGAGTGGCTGCCCGTCGGCCCAGCGCCACGGGCTGCCATTATCGTGATATTGCTGATGGCAATGGCGACGGTGGCTGTCCTGGGCAGCGGTCTGATTTTGGCCGCGCGATTGACGGCTGCTATGGCCGTGCTACTTTACGGCTGCTTGTCGACCCGCAGGCTGCTGCGTCCCCCCATTCGATTCGTCAGCCTCGAGCCCGACGGGTTGGGTCTTTTCGATGCCGCTGGCAAGCGCGCCAATACCATACCTGTATCCAGCTGCTTCGTCTGTCCGTGGTTTATTGGCGCGGGGCGGGGTGCCAGGATGTTGGGGCTGTTTCGTGAGCAGATGGCCTTCGATCACTTTCGGCGATTGAGTGTGCATTTGCGCCGGGGTGGGCTGCAGTGAATAGATTCCGGCGTTTTCTGGTGCGCTGGCTGCTGCGCGCTGTGATGGTCGTGCTGTTGCTCACTGTAGCCCTGACCCTGCCGCTGCGCTGGCTTGATCCACCGACTACCATGTTCATGCTGTTGGAGCGCTGGCAGACCGGGCAGTGGCCTCAGCACCAGTGGGTCCCGGCCGAGCAGTTGCCGGATGGACTGCGGCTGGCCGTGATTGCTGCCGAGGATCAGAACTTCCCCCATCACCGAGGCTTCGATACAGCCCAGATTCGTGCCGCGCTTGAAGGTCACCGCCAGGGTGGGAGCTTGCGTGGTGCAAGCACCTTGTCCCAACAGCTGGCCCGAAACCTGTATCTGTGGCCGCAGCGCAGCTGGCTGCGCAAGGGGCTTGAAGCCTGGCTCACGGTTCCCCTGGAGCTGTTCCTGCCCAAAGATCGCTTGTTGCTGATTTATCTGAACGTGGCTGAACTCGGTCCCGGCGTTTATGGCGCAGAGGCCGCTGCTCAACACCATTTCGGCAAGCCTGCCAGCAGTCTGAGTCGGCAAGAGTCAGCCCTGCTGGCAGCAAGTCTGCCGGCGCCGAAGCGGCGGGATCCGGCCAATCCTGACCAGGCCATGCTGGAGCGGCAAGGCTGGATACTTCGCCAGATGGACAACCTGGGCACGGGCTGGCTGCCGTGATCGGATAGACTGGGGCTGGTTCCTGCAAGGGTGGATTCTTAGTCGATGGACCTCCACAAGTATCTTCAGGTCATGGTCAAGCATGAAGCCTCCGACCTGTTTTTCAGTGCCGGTGCCCCGGTCGGTATCAAGATTCATGGCAAGACGCGGTTTCTTGGCGAGCACCGGTTGAGCTCGGCCGAGTCCAGGCAGCTCGCATTTTCAGTGCTGACCGACAAGCAAAGCGCCGAATTCGAGCGCGAAATGGAATTGAACCTGGCCCTGGCGATGGATGGCATTGGCCGCTTTCGGGTCAATGTGTTTCGCCAGCGCGGGTCGGTGGCGATGGTGGTGCGGCATATCAAGGCCGACATTCCTTCCATAGAAGCACTCAATCTACCGATCAAGCTCAAGGAGCTGGTCATGGCACCGCGCGGCCTGGTGCTGGTTGTCGGCTCGACGGGCTCGGGCAAGTCAACCACCTTGGCCTCGATGATCGATTATCGAAACGAGTGTCGGAGCGGCCACATCCTGACCATAGAGGATCCGATCGAGTTTCTCCATAGTCACAAGAAATGCATTGTCGACCAGCGCGAAGTGGGCCTGGATACTCATAGTTACGCCAGCGCCTTGAAGAACGCGATGCGTGAGGCGCCGGACGTCATTCTGATCGGTGAAATACGGGACCGCGACACCATGCAGCATGCCATCGCCTATGCCGAAACCGGCCATCTCTGCCTGTCAACGCTGCATGCCAACAATGCCAATCAGGCGCTGGACCGGATCATCAATTTCTTCCCGGAATCCGCTCACCAGCAACTGTTCGTGGACCTGTCACTGCATTTGCAGTCGATCATCAGCCAGCGCCTGGTGCCCAGCGTCGACGGCCTGCGCGTGCCCGCAGTAGAGCTGCTGGTTCGAACCCCCTTTGTCGCCGACCTGATTCTGAAATCCGAAATCAGCGGTCTGAAAGATGCGATGAAAGAGGGTAGCCAGCACGGCATGCAGACCTTTGATCAGTCACTGTTCGAGCTCTACAAGGCTGGCAAGATCACTGCCGAGGATGCGCTTGAACATGCCGATTCGCGCAATGACCTGGGGCTGAATATCCGTCTCCATGCCGGCGCCGGCAATCCTTCAGGAGACTGGGATCTGCAGGACAGCTAGTGGTCCACGCGGAAAATTAGGTAACACTCAGAGCCACTGTGCCGGTGCGAATCAAGGCGCGTTTCGCCGGGAATGGCGCGCCCTTGCCAAGAAACGCAACGCCGAGTCGCGCCGGCACAGTGGCTCCCGAAGGGCCGCCGCACAAGCGCCGTGGGCAGGGCAGGCGAAGCCGCATGGCGGTATTCGCGAAGCGAATGAAGCCTTGCGA
>REEQ01000127.1 GCA_007695005.1 Wenzhouxiangellaceae bacterium
GCCGACCCCGGCATGGGCGTGTTCCGCCATGTCGATGCCGGCTACGACGAAGCCATCGACACGGCGAAAGAACGTGGAGTGGATATACCTATGCTTCGGTAAGGATCAAGGCGCGGGCGTAATGACAGCGACCTCCGATACAAATCCAGCCCAGCCTGGCAGCGACCCCAATGCCGCAGACTCGTGGGACCAGACCCTGCTGCCGGTGCTGGAACAGATCGCGGCAAGACACTTGATGGGCGAGCGCGACTCGATCACGCTTGAGGCCTCAGACCTGGTCCAGGAGGCCTGGCTGCGCCTGAATGACCTGGAAATGCCGTTCACCGATCAGAAGCATTTCCTCAGCATGGTTTCCACTGCCATGCGCCGAGTGCTGGTCGATCATGCCCGCCGCAAGCAAGCGGTCAAACGCGGGCAGCGCCCGGTGCGAGTGACCCTGCTCAGCCGGGAAGCCGATCGAAGCAACGCCCAGGCTGTCGTGCTGATTGAACTTGACGCCATTCTCGCAAGCCTTGCCCAGGCTGATCCACGCAAGGCCAGGCTCGCCGATCTGCACTATTTCGGCGGCCTGACGCGGGAAGAGATGGCCGAGGTCACCGGCCTTTCCACCGCCACCATTGGCCGCGAGCTGCGCTTTGTACGAAGCTGGATTCGCGCCCAACTTGCCGAGGACGAAGCGTGAGCCCAAAGTCAGGACCTGCTCGCCCGCCCTCGGCAGAGCAGCTGGCCAGGCTGGAAGCGCTGTTTCATGAGGCCCTCACCCTGCCGCCCGAACAGCGACTGGCCTGGGTCGATGAGCAGCTGGCTGATGAACCCGCCCAGGCCGCCCTGCTCAAGGACATGCTGCTTCACGACGAGGCCGAGACTGCCGGACTGACCGGGGCAGTCGAGGATTTCAGGCGCGACGCTTCCGGGCCACGGGATCGCTCCGGGGAGAAAATCGACCGCTACCGGCTGCTGTCGAGAATTCGCTACGGGGGCATGGCCGAGGTCTACCGCGCGGCCCGGGATGACGGCCAGTTCGACCACGAAGTGGCCCTGAAGGTGGTTCGAAGCGACCGCGTGCGCCCGGCCCTCAACCAGCTTTTTGCCGCTGAACGCGCGCTGATGGCCAGCCTCAACCACCCGCATATCACCCAAATCTACGATGGCGGCACGACCGCCCAGGGCGAGGCTTATTTCGTCATGGAACTGCTCGATGGCCAACCGCTACCGGCGGCACTTGAGCAGCATGGCCTGGACCGATCGGCCCTTCTCGGCCACTTGGGCGACCTGTGCGCCGCGCTCGGCTACCTGCACGGCCAGCTGGTGATTCACCGCGACATCAAGCCGGAGAATGTGCTGCTGTGCCAGACCCCGACCGGCCTGACCGTCAAGCTGCTGGATTTCGGCATTGCCGCCCAGCTCGATGCGGGCTTCGAACTTGAGGGCGATGAGGAGGCTTTGACCCAGGCCAGCGGCTGGCACAGTCCGGGCTACACCGCCCCGGAAGTGCTGGACGAACGCGCCAGCACCACAGCCGCCGACATCTATTCGCTGGGCAAGCTGATCCTGGACTGCACATCGCCGCTCAAAGGCAGGGACCGAGCCGAGCTGATCGCGATTGGCGAGCACGCCAGCCAGCCCGACCCGGAGCGGCGCTACGCAGGCGTGGCCGCGATGGCTGAAGACCTGGTTCGCATGCAGCGCCTGGAACCGATCTCGCTGTTTCGGCAGCGAAGAATGCACGTCCTCGGCCGAGCCCTGCAGCGCAATGGCTGGGCAGTGGCGGCCGGCATCGTCATCGTGATCGCCGCCTCGATCTGGCTGCTTCGCGAAACCGAGCTCCGCCAAGTGGCAGAACAGGCCCTGGTGCAGGCCGAAAGCGAGCGCGACCGGGCCGCCTTGATGCGCGACTTTCTGCTCAACGCCTTCAACAGCAGCAACCCGAGGCTGAACCAGGGTGAGGAACCGCGGCTGTCCGACCTGGTCATCGGCCAACTCGAGCTGCTTGAAAGTGCCACGGAGCTGGGACCGGAGGCGCGCATCGATCTGCTGGAAACCTTTGGCGACCTGGCCCGTCACCTGGGGCGTCGGGAACTCAGCAATCGCGCCTTTGAACAGGCCCGGGCCTTGCTTGAGGACCAAGGCAGGCGGCACAGCCTGGAATGGATCGGCCTGACCTCGGAGCTGGCCGGCAACCTTTCAGAAGACGGGCTGCATGACCGCGCCGTCGAGTTGTTTGCCAGTGGAGAGGCCGCGCTCGACCGCTTGCCCGATCCGCTGGATCGTGCCCGGGCTGCCCGATTCCTTTATGCCAACTGGGGCGCCAGCGAGCAGCGCCGCGGGCAGCACGATGAGGCCGAGCGCCTGACCCGGCTGGCGCTGGCGACCACGCCAACACTGCAGGCTGCCGGCGAACCGGACCTGGACGATACCTTCATGCTGGTAACGCTGGGTGCCAGGCAGTCCTCCAGGCGCGACTACGACGGCGCGCTGGAGACTTTCAAGGCCGCCCTGCACGCACATCGAAGCCAGGGCCATGAGCGCAGCTTCGAAGAGCTGGCCCTGCTCGGCTGGATTGGAATCACCAAGATGGCGCTGGATCAGCCGGAGGCCGAGCAGTACCTGGTCGAAGCGAACACCCTGGCCAGACATCTGTTTCCGCAGCCGACCGTGCAATTGACCGGCACCTACGTCAATCTCGGTCGTTTCCTGCTCTCACGCGGGCGGCCGGCCGAGGCCGAGCCGCTGTTTCTGCGCGCCTACGCCCTGGCGGCAGAAGCCGGCATCACCCAGACGCCCAGCCATGCCGTGGAATTGGCGGCCATGGCGCTCTTGACCATGGACACTGAGCGCTTCGACGAGGCGCTCGACTGGCTCGAGCAGGCCCTGGCAATTGCCGATGAACTGCTGGCGCCGGAACACCGGCTTCCGTCCAGCCTGCGTCTGAACCTGATCCAGGCCCGGATCGAGGCAGGACGTCCAGACACCGACCTGAGCGAAACGCTGGCGCTGGTCGACAACAGCGACAGTCCGAACCAGCGCATTCCTGCACTGCTGCTGGCCGCCCGTCTGGCGGCCGAGCAACAGCAGCCAGACCAGGCCCGGGCGGCGCTTCATGAAGCGCAGGTGCTGAGGCCGGAGCTACCCCATGCCGTGATTGCCGAGCGTGCGCGCTGGACCTGGCTGACTGCCCTGGCCCAGGAAGCCTTGGGCGACACCGAAGCGGCCCAGGCCAGCTTCCTGGCAACCGCTGCCGAGTATCGCGACGCCGGCCGCGACCACCACCCAAGGCGCGGCCGAGCGCTGTTGCGCGCCGCCCTGCTGGCCCCCGCCGATGACCCTGGGCGCCAGCACTTGATCGATCAGGCACGGCCGATTCTGCTCGAACACCTGCAGGAGCCAGCGCCCTCGCTGGCGCTGCTCGATTCACTCTGAGGCTCCCTTAAGCGAAATCGGCAGGAACCAGGCGAGCAAAAAAAACAGCGTTGCTTGATCGAACCATGGTTTTTTTGCGCCTTCTTGAAGTAGGCGGTCACGTTTCGTGACCGTTCCTGCGAAAAAAATACCGAGGGTGCAATGAATTTGTTGAAGATTTCCACCAGCCTGCTGGTCATCGTCCTTCTGGGGCTGAGCGCATACGGCTTTGCCCAAACCACCTCGTCCGATCGCTCCGCCGGCAACGCCATTGCCTGCTGGGATTTCAGTGATCAAACCGCAGGGACCAGCTTGTCCAATGGGGCGCGCCTGCCCGACAGCTGCAATGACCATGATGGCCAGGTCCTGCTGGGGCTGGAGGCCATTCCGGGCGCGATTTCGGGCAGTGGCGCACTACGCTTCAGCAGTACCAACGCCGATGCCGTCCGTTTTGTCCCCGGCTTCGATTTCGGTGATGGCGGCCCGGTGGCCGGCGAAGAATTCGACTTTGCCGCGGGCGAAAGCTTCACCGTAGAGGCCATCGTGCGAATCCCCGCGAGCTTCACCGGCGTCGGCTCGCTGATTGCCAAGGATGTCGGACCGGGCCAGCCCTCGTGGTGGTTCAGGGTCAGCAACGGCCGGCTCCAGGCCCTGGTCAGCGACGGCAACGAGCAGCTGCTGAATGGCAACCAGACGATCAACAACGGTCAATGGACGCATGTCGCCATGGTCAACGATGCCGATACCAACACGCTGCGCGTCTACATCAACTACCAACTGGATGCCAGTCGCAGCATTGATCCGGTTGGCGACATTGCTACCCCGGAAAGCACCGCGGTCACTCTGGGTGCGTTCAATAATGACGCTCGGCAGTTGCAGGGCGACATCCAACTGGCCCGCATCTCCGGCGCGGCGTTGGCCCCTGCCGAATTCCAGTGGTTCGACATAGCCGTCGACCTGGCCGCGAGCATCGACCATGACGGACAAGAGCTCACCCCGGGTGGCACGGCCAGCTTCGAGATCGGCTTCAGCAACGCCGGCCCATCGGATGCGGTCGACATTGACGTCGAACTGGAACTCCCGGAATGGATTGCCAGCGCCAGCTGGACCTGCACGGCCACTGGCAACGCCAGCTGCTCGGCCTCTGGCAGCGGCGATCTGATCGACCTGGTCAGCCTGCCGGCCGGGGGCAGTGTCGTCTATACCCTGGATGTCGACATAGCGCTGAACACGCCCGGAACGGCGACGCTGATCGGCAGCATCGATCCGGGCGGACTGTTTGATCTGGACCCGAGCAACAACCAGGCTACTCGCGCGGTGGCGTTCATACCGCCTGACGCGCCCACGCTGCCCTGCTGGAACCTGGGTGACCTGACACCCGGTATCACCCTTTTTGCCGATCAGCGCATCGCCGATAGCTGCGGGGGGCGAGACGCCCGGGTCATTGAAGAACTGCCGGTCATCGAGGGCCCCATTCCCGGCAGCAGCGCGGTTGCCTTCAGCAGGGACTCGGCCAACGCGCTGAGCTTCCAGCCTGGTTTCGACTTCGGCGACGGCAGCCCGCTGGCCGGCACCGAATTCGATTTCGCCGGTGACGACAGTTTCACCATCGAGGCCATTGTCCGCGTGCCGGAAAGCTTTACCAGCATTGGTGGCATCGTGGCCAAGGATGTCGGCGCCGGAGCCTCCTGGTGGCTCCGTATCGAGCAGGGGCAGCTGCGCGGTTTGATCAGCGATGGCGACCTCACGCAAGGCATCACCGGCAGCCGGACCATCAACACAGGCCGCTGGCATCACGTGGCCATGGTTCGCGACGCCGAGACGAACACCATGAGGCTCTACGTGGACTACCGGCTGGACGCCATTGTCAACACCCAGCCTGTCACCGACATCAACACACCGGAAGGCACGCCAATCACGCTCGGTGGCTTCAACGTTGGCACCGCGCAGCGACGGCTGCAGGGCGATATGCACCTTGCTCGCATTTCCCGCATGGCGCTTCCCCCCACCGAGTTTGAGCTGTACGACCAGGCAATCGACTTGATCGCCCGCATTGACTACGATAACCAGCCACTGGATCCGGGCAACCCCTTCAGCGTCGAGATCAGCTTTGGCAATATCGGGCAGACGGATGCGGCAGGCAATGCGGTGGCCGTCGAAATGCCAGACTGGATCGACAGCGCCAGCTGGACTTGCACAGCAAGCGCTGGTGCCAGTTGCTCAGCGTCCGGCACCGGTGATGTCATCGATCTGGTCGATCTGCCCGCCGGCCAAAGCGTGACCTACACCCTGACAGCGACCGCATCCGACAGCATGCCCAACCCGGGTACGTTGACGGCCACCATCGACCCGGGAGAGCTGTTCGATATCGACCTGGCCAACAACCAGGCCCAACAACTGTTCTATGCGTCCATCCCGGCCTTGGCTTGCTGGGATTTTGCCCACCTGCCTGCCGGCACCAGCCTTGCCGACGGCAGCCGGGTCGAGGACAGTTGCCAGAACCGGGACGCCCGGGCCAACGGTCAGCTCGAGGTCGTTGGCGGTATCACCCCAGGCCGCAGCGCCCTGGCCTTCAGTGCCACAACGACCCATGCCGTGGTGTTCGAGCCGGGCTATGACTTCGGCGATGGCGGGTCTGTCGCTGGTGACGAGTTCGATTTTGCCGGTGGTGACAGCTTTACCCTGGAGGCCATCATCCAGGTTCCCGAAAATTTCACCGGCATCGGCGCCATCCTGGCCAAGGATGTCGGCCCCGGCCAGCGCTCCTGGTGGTTTCGGGTTCAGAACGGCCGGCTACGCGGCCTGATCAGTGACGGCACCAACTACCTGGTGGAGGGAAACGCCAGGGTCAACACCGGCACCTGGCACCACGTGGCCCTGATTCGGGATGCCAGCACCGAGACCTTGAAACTCTATGTCGATTATCAGCTGGATGCCAGTGTTTCAACTGGCCCGGTCGGGAATATCTTCACCCCGCCCAACACCAACATCAGCGTGGGCGCGTTCAACAACGGCACCCAGCGACTTGAAGGTGCCGTTCAAAGCGCCCGGGTGACACGCGCCGCCCTGCCGCCCAAGCTCTTCCTGTTGAATGACCAGGTCGCCAACGTCAGCGTCAGCATGAGTCATGACGGCCAGCATCCGACCGCAGGCGGAACAAAACTGTACGAAATCACGGTCACCAACACCGGCCCCATGAACACGCAAGGCATCACGCTGGAAGCGCTGATGCCGGACGCGTTCGCCAGCGCCATTTGGACCTGCACGCCGGGCACCGGAGCCACCTGCACGCCATGGGGCACGAACGAGGTCATGGACATCATCGACCTGCCCACCGGCCAGAGCGTGGTCTATACCGTGATCGCCCGCCTGGAAGAGACCCTGCCCAGTCTGTTCACGTATACCGCCACCATCACACCAGGGACCTTTCTGGATCTTGATCTCACCGACAACGTGGCCAGCCTCACTCTCGGCAACACTCGGCTGTATGTGAATGCCGCGGCTGCCGGCGGCGACGGTTCGGACTGGGACAACGCCTTCCGGCATTTGCAGCATGCGCTGGCTGCTGCACGAGAACTCCTGCCCAATATACGCAGCGAGATCTGGGTGGCCGGCGGGGTTTATTACCCCCATCTTGGCGGCCCTGCGAATGTTCCGAGACAAAATGCCTTCACGCTGGTCAACCATGTTGAAATCTACGGCGGCTTCGATGGCACTGAGTCCAGCCTGGAGGAACGGGACTGGCTGAGCAATCCGACCGTCCTGAGCGGCAACATTGGCAACGATGATGTTGTCAATGACATCGGCGTCACGGAACGCTGGGAAGACATCGTCGGTGACAACGCCTACAACGTCGTTCGAGGAGCCGGTCTCGCGCACGCCGTGCTGGACGGCTTCATCATCACTGGCGGCCGGGCCGACGGGTCATTCGTCCTGGCCGGTGGTCGGGCCAACAACGGCGGCGGCATCAGCCTGCGCAACGCGAACGTCACCCTGCGCCACTTGCGTCTTCAGGGTAACCTGGCTTTCGCCGAAGGCGCGGCCGCAGGATCCGCAGGCGGAGGGATCTTTCACTTCACAGACAACTTCAGCACGCTGAGTCTTGACGATGTCACGTTCAAGAACAATCTCGCTGAGCGAGGCGGCGGCATGGACACCTCAGGGGGCTTCTTGCTCGGCCACAACCTCTCCTTCCTGGGCAACCGGGCCCTCGCCGAGGGTGGTGGACTTCATACCTTTGGTGTCGACCCCTTCATCCGTGGCAGCGCCGAGTTCCGGAACAGTGTCTTTGCTGGCAACCAGGCAGTCAGAGGCGGGGCGATCTACTCCTGGAGCCCCCAAACAGCCGTTGCCAACTCCCTGATTACGGGCAACTTCGCCAGCGACCAGGGCGGTGCCATTTACCAGCGCGATACGGATACCACAAGCGGCGCACTGGTCCTGACCAACGTCACCATCAGCGGTAACCATGCCGGCGATCTTGGCGGCGCCATTTACCGGAATCATGCGTTCCCCAGCGGTGGCGGGGATACCCAGTTGCGCAACTCGATCGTCTGGAACAACAGCGACAGCAGCGGCACTGGCACGGTCACCGCCACCCACGCCGGCAACAACGGCACCGGCCAGTTCCTGCTGGCCAGCCATAGCCTGCTCCAGGGCTGGGACTTTGCCGACGAAAGCAATTTCTCCGGCACCGATCCCGACAACGCGCCCGAATTCCTGTCCCCGACTGACCCAGCCAACGCACCCACCACGGCCGGCAACTTCCGCTTGCCTGAAGAAAACCCGTTTATCGACGGCGGCGACAACACGGCTCGTATCAACCGAAAACCTTATGGCTCGATTACCGTTCCGGCAATCCCGATCATTGGCAACATCCTGGTTGACCTGGACGGCAACCCGAGGATTCTCGATGGCGATGGCAGCGGCATCGCGCTGATTGACCTGGGACCCTATGAATCCTTCGGCCTGGCCGGCTTCACCGTCGGCGGCCAGGTAACGGGCCTGGCTGGCAGCGGACTGGTGCTCCAGATCAACGGAGGCAATGATCTGGCCATCATCGACAACGGCAGTTTCACCTTTCCGCCGCTGGTCGACGACAGCAGCTATGAGGTCACGGTGCTGAACCAGCCAGGCAGCCCGCCACAAAATTGCGCGGTTGAAGGTGGGCAGGGCGTGATCAGCGGAGCCGATGTCACCGACGTGCTGGTCGAGTGCGTCACCCTATCGGATGGACTGTTCCATGACCGCTTTCAGAACTGAACTCTGGCGCTATTTACCCGGCAACGAGATACCTGCGGAATTCGTTGCGCGGCATTTGCGGCACATGTCCGTGTAGGCCTTCGCTTCGCGGCCCCGGCCGTTTCGGCCGGGTTAATAAGGAGCCTCTCAACAATGATGCTCCACGAACAGCTGATTTCTTTTCAGTGTAGATGTCTCAACCATGCTTTTCCGGGTATCTCACAGTAGTTCGGGGCCGACAAGGCTTAGCGCAGCGCCGAGCAGACCTGGCTCGGGATAAGTAACCACAACGACTTGTACCTGATCGAGATAGGCGGCGTAACGGCCCTTGTCGAGAAATCGCTCGCGGAAGGCGCTGGATTTCAGAAACGGGATGAAGCGCGGTACGATGCCGCCGGCAATGGCCAGGGTGGACGCGCCATGGATCAGAGCTGCATCGCCGGCCACGCTGCCCAGAATGGCACAGAAACGGTCCAAGGCTTGTCGCGCCAGGCGATCCTGGTCGGCCATGGCTGCCGCGACAATATCGGCCGGATCTCGCAGCTTGTCATCCGGCAAGTCGCGCATGCCTGGCGAATTGCCCGTCAGTGCCGCATGCAGTTTGGCCAGGCCCGAGCCGGACAGAACCCGCTCGACCGAGACCCGACCATGGCGCGCTGACAGCCACTGATGAATGTGCTGCTCTTCGCCGCCCAGCGGCGCATAGCTGATATGACCACCCTCGGTTTCCACCACCCGCCATCGATGAGCCGGGCAATCAAGCAACAGGGCCATACCGAAACCCGTTCCGGCCCCGATGACGCTGATCGGCGCAGCCAGCGGTGTCCGCACCGGACCGCTCAAAGACTCATATTCGCTCTTTTCGAGTACTGCCACGGCAAGCGCCGTAGCGCCGAAATCATTCAGCAGGTGCACCTGCTCAAGCCCCAGCGCCTCGGCCAGCTCGCCGCGCTTGAATGACCAGGGCAGGTTGGTCAGGCGGATATCGTCGCCCCGCACCGGGCTGGCCACGGCGATGGCGGCCTTTCGCGGTCGTGTGTCCAGCCCGGCCAGGTAATGGCCAGCGGCTTCTTGCAAGCTATCAAAATCTGCTGTCGGCAGGCGCACGATATCCCGAATCAGCGGGCGGCCGGGTCCGGGCTCGGCCAGCGCAAAGCGGGCCTTGGTGCCACCGATATCGCCGATCAGTATCGGAGCTTCTTTCACCGCTTGTTCCCATCGTCACGCATTGCCATCCAGACCCAGTGTGCAACCCTGCCAAGGGTGCAATATTAACCCGGCAGGTATGTAGATCGCATTCAGCCGCAGTGTGGCTTTCGTC
>REEQ01000079.1 GCA_007695005.1 Wenzhouxiangellaceae bacterium
TGCCATGTCTATAAGGCTGGACCTGGAACAAGCCAGCCAGATTGCCCGGCAGCTGGGACTGAACGAGCGCGGTCTGCGCTGCCAGGCGATCGCCGGTGGTGACATCGCCGGCAGCTGGCTGATCGATACCAATGACCAGCAGCTGTTTGTCAAGACCATGCCGACCCGTCACGGCAGCGTTCTATCCGCCGAGGCCGACGGACTGGCCGCACTGGCACAAGCTGCGGCAGTCCGGGTGCCACGAGTTCGGGGACGTGGCACCGAAACCGAGTTCAGCTGGCTGGCGCTGGAGTATCTGCCGCTGAACCGTCGCAGCCGGGAAGCCGATGTTCGTCTTGGTCGCAGCCTGGCCCGCCAGCACCGCCATGTCGGCGAGCGATACGGCTGGGCGCGTGATAATTTCATCGGCTTGAGCCGGCAGCAGAATACGGTCGAAGACGATTGGGCCACGTTCTTTCTCTGGCACCGGCTGGCGCCGCAGCTGGACATGCTGGAGAGTAAGGATCCGGACGGTCGTTGGGGCAGATACCAGCGCCCTTTGTTTGAAACCTGGCTGAAGCGTTTTGCCCATCATCGTCCTGAGCCTGCCTTGATTCATGGCGATCTCTGGTCAGGCAACGCGGCCATGGCAGACGAGGCCGAACCGGTGATCTTTGACCCGGCCGTCCATTATGCCGACCGCGAGTGCGACCTTGCCATGAGCCGTCTTTTTGGTGGTTTCAGCGAAGCCTTCTACCAGGCCTATGAAGCAACCTGGCCGCTGCCGGCCGATTATCAACAGCGCCAGTCGTGGTACCAGCTTTACCACCTGCTCAACCATGCCAACCTGTTTGGTGGCGCCTATCTGGAACGTGCCGCCGGCCTGATCCAGCGGCTGATCCGAGACTGAATCGGCAACACAGTTCCTTGCCCGCTTGATAGTTACAATGGAAACCATTATCAGTGCACATTCACTGATTCCCTTATCTTGCACAGGAGACATGGCCATGGGACTGCTGGTTGACGGGCAATGGAGAGACGAGTGGTACGACACCGATTCAACCGGAGGTCGATTCAAGCGTTCCCAGGCAGCGTTCCGGAACTGGATCACCGCCAATGGGGAAGCCGGCCCCGACGGCAAGGGCGGTTTCAAGGCCGAACCGGGCCGCTACCATCTCTACGTGGCCTATGCCTGCCCATGGGCGCATCGCACGCTGATCTTCCGCAAGCTCAAGGGTCTGGAAAAGATGATCAGCCTGTCGGTCGTCAATCCGATCATGCGCGAGCATGGCTGGACCTTCCGACCCGGTTACAAGGTCCAGGCGGATATTGTTCATGGAGCTGAATTCATGCACCAGGTCTACACCGCCGCCATGTCTGACTATTCCGGTCGGGTCACCGTCCCGGTGATCTGGGATCGAGCGCAGAGCACCATTGTCAGCAACGAGTCGGCCGATATCATTCGCATGTTCAACAGTGCCTTCGACGATGTCGGCGCCAAGCCGGGCGACTTCTACCCGCCGGCGCTGCGTGATCGCATCGATCAGTTCAATGCCGAAATCTACGACAAGGTCAACAACGGTGTCTACAAGGCCGGTTTTGCCACCACCCAGGAGGCCTACGAGGAGGCCGTGATTCCCCTGTTCGAGACCCTGGACCGACTGGAAGCGCACCTGGACGAGCACCGCTACCTGTGCGGAGAACGCCTGACCGAAGCCGACTGGCGCCTGTTTACCACCCTGATCCGATTTGATCCGGTCTACGTCGGCCACTTCAAGTGCAATCTGCGTCGCGTCGAGGACTATCACAACCTGTCGAACTACATCCGCGAGCTTTACCAGATGCCGGGGATCAGCGAAACCGTCGAGTTCCGCGCCATCAAGCTGCACTACTACGGCAGTCATGACACCATCAATCCACACTACATCGTGCCACTGGGGCCCGCCCTCGATTTTCATCGCCAGCATGATCGAACCCGGCTGCCGGCGGTCTGACGACCCGCATTCCCTCATCGTGACGGTCGACAGCAGGGCCCGGCGCCGCTAAGCTTTGCCTTGTCGCCCTGGTTGGCGAGTCCTTGTGCAAAGGAGGGAACATGTATTGCAGGCTGCGCCAGCGTTTGGTGCCTGCTGTGCCGGCATCGTTTTCGGGCCCGCTCAGAGGGGCCTGAGCCATGCGCCCATGCCGAGCCATTGAGCGCCTTCCAGTCATGGTGTTTCTCGTTGCTCTGCTATGCCTGCCCGAACCGGGTGCCTCTGTATCCGATCTGCCACCCTTTCCGATCGGTATGCCGCCCCATCACCTGACACCGCCGGCTCCCGAATTCGAGTTTCGCTTTCACAGCGTTGCCCAGGCGCCCGATGGTTTGTTGTTCGTTGGCGGCCAGGATGGGGTCTACAGCTACGACGGACGGCGCTGGGAAGCCACGCCCACTCCCAATCGCCACCTGGTCAGAACGCTGCGACATGACGGAGATCAACGCCTGTATGTCGGCGGTTACGGCATGTTCGGCTTTGTCGAGCTGGACGCGAACGGCGAGCCACAATTGACCGATCTGACACCGGATCTGAACCAGGTCAGCGATGCTACCAACTTCGCTGATGTCTGGGACATCCTGATTACCGACGATGCGGTGTTTTTCCGCGCCCTGTTTCATGTATTCCGCTACAAGCGCGGCAACGGCGTCGTCGATTACTGGCATTACCCGGGCCGCTTCGGTGCGATCGTTGAGTACCAGAACGAGGTCTTGCTGCAGTTTCGTGGTGAGGGCTTGCGCAGGCTGGATGGTGATCGCTGGCAGCCAGTCGCGGGCAGCGAGCCATTGAGCACCCATATGCCAGGCTTGTTGCCCTTGCCTGAAGGTGGCCTGTTGACGGTCGCCCGGGACGGGCAGTGGCGGCGTTTCTACCAGGGCCGTGTCGAGCCCTGGGACTCGCCGCCCGAGCTTCCCGGCTCGGAGCATTTCGATGCCTGGCTGGTGCTTGCCGACGGCAGCTTTGCCCTCGGCAGCAGCGATGGTCAAGTGCATCTGCTGGACCCGGTCACCAGACGCACCACGGGCTTCCAGGTTGCCTCCGGCTTCATCACTGACCTGGCGCCATCGGTTGAAGGCGGCATTCTGGTGCAGACAGACCTCGGGACCACGCATCTGTTCTGGCCATCGCAATGGACGCGGATTGGATCCGAAACTGGCCTCATGGGCCGGGTCGAGCGCATTGCTCCCTGGCGAGATCACTGGATCGTCCTGACCAACTCCGGTGTCTTTCGCAGCGATGGATACCGGTTCCACCGCCTGGACTGGACTGCCTTCGAGACCTGGGACTGGCTCAGGCTCGACGATGAGCGTGCGCTGTTGGCTGACTCTTTTCGCATCTATGAAGTCCTTGCCGATCAGGAACCGCGAGCAGTCAGCGACGACATCTACCCGCGCCTGTTATTGCCCAGCGCCCGGCACCCTGGCCTGATCCTCGTCGGGACCGAATTGGGCCTGGTCCTGCTGCGCCAGGACGAGCAGGCAGCATGGCAACCATTGTTTGCGCAAGATGGCTTTACCGGAAGGGTCTTGAGCATTGTCGAGCTGTCGGATCAGGAGCTGTTGCTGGCCATTGCCGATCTAGGCATTGTCCGCGTCCGCCTGACCGCAGCGCTCGATGGCATTGAGGAGTGGCGGATACTGGAGCAGAGTGACGGCATAGATTATGCGACTCGGCGCGAAGTCTACCTGGCCCGACTGGATTCGGACCTGATCGTGGCCAGCACGGCCGCCGGACTGTTCGAATGGCGCGAAGATCAGTTCCAGGCCACGCCCCTGCTGGGTCTGGATCCGCGTCTGGAAAGGGGAACGACGCGTCGAATCAAGGCCACCGCCGATGGCAGCTGGTGGGCCTGGACCGACAGGGAGCTTTGGCGACGCCCGCCCGGCGGCCCCTGGCGCCAAGAAGACCTGTCGGCGCTGCGGCCCATTTCGCTGGGTTCTCTGACCTGGCTTCCAGACCACCCGATCATGCTCGGCGACCACGCCGCCGTTCTGTTGTTTGACGATCGGATAGAGGCGCTGGAAGAATCTCCGGTCGGTGTCGTATTGCGCCGGGCCGAGCTGACCGATGCCATGGGCAGGGTCAGGCGGCTGCCGCTGGACGGCACGCCGATACGCTTGCCGCACGATATCCGCAGCATCGTGTTTGAGTATGCACTGCCCAGTTACCGCCGGCCGGAACAGCGCCGCTACCGGGCCCGCATGATCGGTTACGAGGAGGATTTCGGCGACTGGCGTGAAACCACACGAATCACCTACTCGGTGTTCAGTCCCGGACCGAAGCGCTTCGAGGTCATGGCCCGAGACAGTCATGGCCGGGTCAGTGAGATACGGCCGCTGGAGTTCACCATCCTGCCTCCCTGGTACCGGACGGGCGCGGCCATGGTGCTGTGGTTGTTGCTGGCCCTTTCAGCCTTGCTGCTACTGCTAGGCGGGACCGTGCGCTGGCGCTTGCAGCGGGTAGAAAGTGATCGCCAGCGCTTGGCCGACATGGTCAGGGAGCGCACCCTCGAGCTGGCCGTGGCCAACCGCAAACTGCGCAATATGGCCAACGTTGACGGCCTTACCGGCGTTGCCAACCGGCGCCGACTGGATCAATTCCTTGAAGAGGCATGGACGCGCTGTATTGATCGCAACAGCGACCTGGCCGTGATCCTGATCGATGTTGATCACTTCAAGCAATTCAACGACCGCCATGGACACCAGGCCGGAGACCACGTACTCAAGGAGGTCGCCAACCTGCTCACCGGCTGTCTGCGTCGTGGCGAAGACGTGGTTGCCCGTTATGGTGGCGAAGAATTCATGGTGGTGATGCCATCGGCCAGTCGCACCCAGGCGGTCGAGGCCGCAGAGCGCATGCGCAGCAAGCTCGAGACCAGTGATCTGGGCGTGACCCTGTCGCTGGGTGTGGCCAGCGGCCGACCCTCAGCGGCCGGATCGGTCACGGCCCTGGTCGAGGCTGCAGACCGGTCCCTCTACCGTGCCAAGCAACTAGGTCGAAACCGGGTTTGCAGCGATGATCAAGAATGATTCGAAAAGACTCAGCTGTTGTCTTGCTTCGACCCCGTGCTGGACGGTGCAGCCTCTGCTGAGGCTGTATCGGACGGTGACGGCCTTGAACCCTGTGCCGGTTGGTCAGTGACAGACGACTGCCGAGCCTGAGCAGGCCTGCCCTGGGGTGGTTCGCTCGGCCGTCGCTGGCCGCCTTGCTGAAAACCGCCCGGACGGCGTGAGCCGTTGATCAGGCGCTGGATGAGGCGGGCGATGACGAGCAGGGAGATGATGCGTCTCACGTTGTCTCCTTTGGTTCGGCGGTCGTTTCGGCCAGCAGCGAGGCCTGTTCGACATGGCTTTCAGCCTCAAACAGGCGCACTCGCTTGCCCCCGAAGAATACCAGCTTGAACTCGGCCCGGCTGACCGGCACGTAGCGGTCATTGCCGCCGATCTCGACCTGGGCACCTTCGGTCATGGCAAAGCCGTGCGCGTCGACACGCACCACCATGGTCGCCTTGGACCCGGTATGGCAGATGGTCTTGAGCTCCTTGAGCTCATCGGCCCAGGCCAGCAGGTATTGGCTGCCCTCGAACAACTCGCCCCGAAAGTCGGTACGAAGACCAAAGGCCAGTACCGGGATTTTCAGGCGGTCGACAACCTCGCTCAGCTCGTAAATTTGCTGGCGCGAGAAAAACTGGCTTTCGTCGGTCAGTACGCAGTGGATCTGCCCGGTGTCAAGCTCGGCCTGGATCAGCTCGAATAGATTGTCGTCCGGCCCCACGGCCAGCGCAGGGGCCGACAAACCGACCCGGGAGGCAATGAGACCGCGACCAACACGCGTGTCCAGCGCCGGTGACAGCAGAACTGCGCGCATGCCGCGCTCGGAATAGTTGTAAGCCGACTGCAGCAAGACGGTGGTCTTGCCGGCGTTCATGGTCGAGTAGTAAAAGTACAGCTTGGCCACGTGATCAATGCTGACGCGGCGGCATGTCCAGGGACACGTCCAACCAAACCACCGTCAACCCGGGTCGACTTTCCCGCCAGGCGGCCAGCGCCTCGGCGACCCGATCGCAGGTCGGGCAGTCGGCTCGTCGATACAGGGCAATATAGACATCGGCCGGCGGCAGGTCAGCGGGACTGAACGCTGAGCCGTCGGCGGCCTTTACCCTTTCCAGCAGACGGTCCAGCCGAACCATGGAGCGGGCCGTGCGCGAGCGGTCGACGATCAGATTGAGCTCGCGTTCGAAGCCAGGCCGATAGCCGTCCATGTGGTAGGCCGAGGACTGGTCGGACAGGAACACGTAGAGCTGTGGCACGTTGACAACCACGCCCTCGCGCCGGGCCTGGGCGCGCACATTGCCAACCAGTCGCTGGTGCTGCACCTGGACTTCGTTTTTCTGGTACAGCTTGAGCCTTTCTTCGGCCAGGGCGACCGGCCCAAGGCTCAGGCCGAGGTAAAGGACAAACAGGCTTGTCAGTACGAAAATTTTTCTCATGAGCCGGAGTATATCGCCTCGCATGTCGAGGTTTGGACCGGACCGAGCGCGCCGAATTCAAGTAGAATGCCGCCCCCATGTCCGGACTCAACGACCAGCAGCGCGCCGCTGTCACCCACATCGACTCGCCCCTGCTGGTGCTGGCAGGCGCGGGCTCCGGCAAGACCCGGGTCATCACCGAAAAAATCGCCTGGTTGATCGACCGCGGTCACTACCCGGCCAGGGAAATTGCCGCCATCACCTTCACCAACAAGGCGGCGAAAGAAATGCGCAAGCGCGTCAGTGCGCGTCTGAAAAAGCGCAATGCCGAAGGCCTGACCATCTGCACCTTCCACTCGCTGGGCTGGCAGATCCTGCGTGAAGACCCGGATGCCTGCCAGCGCCGCAAGGGCTTGAGCATCATCGACCAGCACACCTCCTCGGATCTGGTCCGCGAGCTGCTGCCGACCGGGGCCAAGAACGACCTGATCTACGCCATCCAGGCCGCCATCGGCCGGTTCAAGGACGCAGGTCTCGACCCGGCCCAGGCGCTGGCCCAGGCCACCGACGAGAACATGGCCAAGGCGGCCGACATCTACCGCGACTACAGCGACCGCCTGGCTGCGCTCAATGCCGTCGACTTCGACGACCTGATCGCGTTGCCGGCGCAGATGCTCAAAGACCCGGTGATCCGCACCCGCTGGCGCCGGCGCCTGGCCTACCTGCTGGTCGATGAGTACCAGGACACCAGTGCCGCCCAGTACCGCCTGCTGCGCGAGCTGATCGGTGATGTTGGCGCCATGACCGCAGTGGGTGATGATGATCAGTCGATCTACGGCTGGCGCGGTGCCCGTCCGGAAAACATCAACGGCTTGAAAGTCGACTATCCCGGCCTGACGGTGATCAAGCTGGAGCAGAACTATCGCTCCACCGGCATGATCCTCACCGCGGCCAATGCCGTCATCGCCTGCAACCCGCACGAATACGAAAAGGCCTTGTGGAGTGACCTGGGCCCGGGCGACCGGATATCGGTTGCCGAACACAACGACGACAGCGACGAGGCCGAAGCCATCGCCCGCGACATCCTCGGCGCCTACCACGGCGGCCGCGCCCGCTGGGGCGACTGCGCGGTGCTTTACCGCTCCAACCAGCAGGCCCGGGCCATCGAGCTGCAGCTCAGAGAGCATGGCATTCCCTACCTGGTCTCCGGCGGCCCGAGCTGGTTCGACGCCCGCGAAATCCGCGACGGGCTGTCCTACCTGCGGGTACTGGTCAACCCGGACGACAATCCGGCCTTCATGCGCGTGGCCAACACCCCGCGCCGCGGCCTGGGGTCAACCGCCATGGCGCGCCTGGCCCGTTACGCCGAAGCCACCGGCAAGAGCCTGTTCGAGGCCGGCCTCGACCCCATGTTCCAGAACGAACTGCCCCAGGCCAGCGCCCGCGCCCTGCGCAGTTTTACCAACCTGCTGGTGGATTTCACCGATCGCGCCAGCCGCGACGGCATCGGCCAAAGCTACCGCGAACTGCTTGATCACATCGGCTACATTGCCTGGCTGGGCGAGCAGGACGACGAACCGCGCCGGACCGAGCGCCGCGCCCGCAACCTCAATGACCTGACCGGCTGGATCGAACGCCTGGAAGCCGATGTCAAGTCGCCCGATGAACTGCTGGCCCGGGTCGCCCTGGTCGCCGGCCCCGACGACGACCGCAATGACGGTGCCGACCTGGTCCGGCTGATGACCTTGCACGCCGCCAAGGGCCTGGAATTCCCGCGCGTCTGGCTGGCCGGCTGTGAAGAAGGTCTGCTGCCTCACCAGCGCTCCATCGATGACGGCCAGGTTGAAGAAGAACGCCGCCTGATGTACGTCGGCATCACCCGCGCCCAGCGGACCTTGACCATCAGCTACTGCCGCAGCCGCAAGCGCCAGCGCGACAGCCAGTCCTGCACCCCCAGCCGCTTCCTCGACGAACTCCCCGAGTCCACCATCGATTGGCCGGCCCGCCACGGCCGCATCGAAACCACCAAAGAAGACGCGCAGGCGAATATTGCGGCCTTGAAGGCGATGTTGGAGGGGTAGGCGGCCTGTGGCCTGCGGCGTCCGTCGGACCATGCTGAAACCTTCTCCACACCACATCCCCTTCCACGAAACCACTTATCATTACCTGATGGTCCGCAACGCCCACCTTTTGCTCCTCGCACTCCTGCTGGTCCTGCTGTCCGGTTGCGAAGCGACCGAGCCTTGGGTCGAGGTCAAGGGGGAACGTTATTACGTCGAAATCGCCGACACCGACGAGACCCGAACCCGCGGCCTGATGTTTCGCGACGAACTGGCCAACAATCGCGGCATGCTGTTCATCTTCAGCCGCGACGAGCCCAGGTCGTTCTGGATGCGCAACACCCGCATTCCTCTGGACATCATCTACATCGACAGCGACTGGCGGGTGGTCAGCATCGTCCACAACGCACGCCCCTGCCGCACCCGTCAATGCCCCAGCTATCCCAGCACCGGCCCGGCCCGCTACGTGCTGGAAGTCAACGCCGGCCATGCCCAGCGCCTGGGGCTGGCGCCGGGCGATGAAGTCACCGTCGGCAACCTACCTCAGCCCGGCAATTGAGCGCTGTCCATGTTTACCCTTTTGCAGTTGTCCGACTGCCATTTTTCGGCCGACCCCGATGCCAGCTACCGCGGCGAAAACCCGGATAACAATCTGAAACGCCTGTTGCCGGCCTGCCGGGCCCTGGCCCCTGACGGATTAGTCCTGAGCGGCGATGTATCCGAAGACGCTTCGCCCGAGTCCTACCGTCGCATTGCCAAGCTGCTGCGCGATCTCGCGCCGAGGAGAGCCTGGCTGCCCGGTAACCATGACGAGCGCGACCTCATGGCCCAACACTTGGGCCGCGACTACGACGCCGGCCCGATGCTGAACTGGGGCGGCTGGGAAATCGTGCTGCTGGATTCCTCGCGCCCGGACGACCCGCGCGGCCACCTCGACGAGGCCCGCCTGGCACCACTCGAACGTCTCAGCGGCCGCGCCCCCGCCATGGCCTTCATCCACCACCAGCCGATCCCGGTCAACGCGCCCTGGATCGACAAGTACGGCATGATCGATGGCGAACTGCTGTGGCAACGCCTGACGCCTGAGAGGATCAAGACAATAGGCTTCGGCCATGTCCACCAGGCTTTCGTCGGCGACTACCGTGGCATCACCT
>REEQ01000134.1 GCA_007695005.1 Wenzhouxiangellaceae bacterium
CCGCCGTCTTCGGCGTCATCCGCAGCTGGAAGGACAAGGCTTGAACCACAGCCCTCGCGACGGCGTTGAATCGCCGGTCGGGAGAGCCAGACATCACCTCACCCCCAGCGAATGACTGGCCCACCAGATCGCACCAAGCACGACCGCATTGGAAGCAAACAGATAACTGATCAACAGAACCAGCAAAAGTCCGACCGTGCCGGCAGCAGCGTGAAGAAAGCTGCGGGCATGAAAACCCAGCAGCAGCATCACCAGGTAGGGAACGAGCACGAGCAGCAGCGGCAGGCCGCTTAAAAGCATCAGATTCAGCGGCAGGAAGTACAGCGGCACGCTGAGAATGAAAAACAGCAGGTAGACATTGAACGCGCTCAAGGTCAGACGGGCATGGTCAAGTACCGGGATGTCACGCCTGATTAGCTTGAAGTAGAGCATGATTGGCAATGACACCAGGATCACGAAGGGCGCATTCAACAGGTTTACCCGGTGATTCACGGCGTCGCTGAAATGATGCCAGTCGACGCCGCCGGACTCGATATGCGGCCTGAGCACCTCGACAACCTCGGGATAGGTGTCCTCTAGCATCTCCATGAAGGCCGGTGTGGCCGGCACCAGTGTCCAGACCACCACCGACAGCGAGCACAGCCCGATCAGCAGCTTCAGCGGGTGCAGCAGATCATCAGCATCGGCCAGGTAGGCCCGATTGGTCCGGATCGGATGGCGGACCAGTCCGATCAAGGTCCGCCAAAGTTTCGAGTCCAGGCTGAACAGCAGATCCGACACTACAGCGAGCAAGTCGCGGATGCTTTTGGGACGCGGTTCCTTGATGTCTACACCTGGCGCTATCTGAATGGTCTCCAGCCGCAACAGCCTATCAGCCCCAACCATGAATTTCAGCGGCAACCTCGATCCCGGGCCTGCGACCAGGTGCCGAGCCGCTTGGCCAACACTCGCCAGCCGAGTATGATTGGACAGCAGTTGACCAGTGATCCCAATCATGCGCTGCACTCCCGTCCTGATTCTGGCGCTGTCGCTGGCCCTGACAGCCTGCGGCAGCAAAACGCCACCTGCCTGGCAGCCCTATCAGCAGGCCGAAGCCGTCGCCGGTCAGGGCTTGGGCGACCTGCGTCTGGGCAGCCAGCGCCTCGGCAACCTGGTCGACCAGTTCGGCGTCGAGCGCGTAGCCGGCTGGTTCTCGGACGAAGACAATGGCATCGAACTGATCTACAGCAGCGTTGGCCTGCACTTTCTGTTTCCCGTGGACGGCGAATGCGCTCGTACCACCCGGCAGCTCGGCCCCCGCCTCATCCGCGAGATGTATCAGGCCAGCGAATTCCTGGCCCGCTACCCGGCCTGCCGCGATCTGAGGTTGAGCAGCATTGTCATTACCAGCGGCCTGCGTTCGGCCTGGTGGCAAGGCAGCACCCACCGCGGCAGTCGCCTGGGCGATTTGTGGCCGGAAGTGCTGACCAGGCATGGCACTGCGCAGCGCGACGGCGGCAGCTACCTGCCCCAGACCGCCGGGGAGAACCTGGAAAGCCTGCTCTATGCCGAAGGCATGGAACTCTATTTCCGCACCCTGGCCCGGTCAGGCTCGGATGGGTACGACCGCCTGATGATGCCACTAAGCCATATCCGCCTGTGGCAGCCGTAGGTAGGGGCAGCGCAAGCGGGAGGAAGGGTGCGGTTTGCCGCGGGAAAGGAGCCCCTTTCGGAAACCGGCCGCGAATGTGGCCGACCGTCGATGCCAAAACCCATCTCCACCGCTTTGTTCGCGTGCCTTAACCCGATCGGAGCGCGCCTGCATTCAAATCGTCCCGCGGGTCGGCGGCGCCCGTCGCGGAATCCAATCACACATGGTTGTTGATGGAGAGATTTGCGGCACGGAGAGGAACTGACTCAAGCTCACACGAAGTATCCGAGGAAGTGCTACGCTCGACCTTCAATTGCGAGAAGATTCGATTCAACAGGTGAGCAGGAAAACAGCCGGCCCGGCCCGATGGAGCATGGTAAGACAGCTGCGCACGCTGATATTGCTGGCGGCATTGACGGCGGCGGTATTCGCCCACCAGATCGAGCCCGAGCGTATCCCAAACTGGGACCGGCCGCTGGTCGTCGGCATATACCCGTACAACGCGGATGCAAGCCAGACTGTCGAGGACTTCCTCGAAGGTCTTGGAACTGACCACTTCGATGCCATCTCGAAATTCATGGCCAGAGAGGCGCATGGCCACGGCCTGGAGCTGGAATCGCCATTCAATATACACCTTGCCAACCCATCCAGGCGGCCTGCTCCGCCCACGCCCCCGCCCGAGGGCAGCCTGGCAGCAGAACTGCGCTGGGCCACGCACCTGCGCCTTTGGCGTTGGCGTTTTGATCGCCAAGGTATCGAGCCAGACATCATCATGGTGGTGCACTACCACGCTCCAGACAATCAGACCAGGTATCTCCACTCAGTTGGCATGCTCACACCACGCATTGTTCTTGCCAATCTGATCGCACATGAGGCGCTTGACGCCCAAAACAAGGTTGTCCTGGCCCACGAACTGCTCCACACCGTGGGCGCCAGCGATCTCTACCATCCAGTCACCGCTTTGCCGCACTTTCCGCATGGCTACGCCGAGCCAGGCCAATATCCGCGCTACCCACAACAGAAGGTCGAGTTGATGGCTGGCCGCCTCCCATTGGGCCCCAGCCAGGCGCGCGAGGCGCATGGCCTGAATGAGGTGACCATTGGTCGTCGAACGGCGGCGGAAATAGGCTGGTTGAACGGACAGGCACCATGAACAAGGCGTGCCGAAAACACCAGGCAGCCTTTACTCGCCCAGACGAGAGCAATGCGGCTGTGTAAAGCATTGTCTTGCTGGCAGGCTCACCCAACGCGCCTGGCCTGAGATCGGCCTTTCCGTACCGAGCCCCTACTCCCTCATGCGCTCTTCTGTCATACTCCTGTTGGTACAAACCAAGCCGGAAGATCCGCTGGCCCAACATGTCTGATCCCATCGTCTCTTTCATCATCCCTGCCAAGAATGAGTCGGCGACCATCGCCCAGGTGGTTGGAAGGGTTCAGGAGCTTCACCCGACAGCAGAAATCGTCGTCGTGGACGACGGCTCCACTGATGATACTGCCGCCCTTGCAAAGCGGGCCGGAGCCCGTGTTCATCAGCACCCGACCAGTCTGGGAAACGGTGCGGCCGTGAAGGCCGGCGCCCGCTCGGCAAAAGGCGAAATCTTCGTTTTCCTTGACGCAGACGGCCAACACGACCCCGCCGACGCCACACGTCTGCTGGCGCGGCTCGACCAGGGGTTTGACATGGCTGTCGGAGCCCGCTCGAGCGGATCCCACGCCAACATTGCAAGAATGATGGCCAATGGTGCCTACAACGTGATCGCTTCGGCCATCACGGGACAGACAATCCCGGATCTCACATCCGGCTATCGTGCCGTTCGCGCAGACATTTTCCGCAAGTACCTCTACCTGCTACCAAACGGCTTCTCCTACCCGACCACCATCACCATGGCGCTGATGCGAGCCGGTCACCCCGTCGACTTTGTGGACATCCAGGCCAGCAAGAGAAAGGGCAAAAGCCATATCAAGCCCCTCCGGGACGGCTTTCGCTTCCTCCTGATCATATTCAAGATTGCGACCCTGTACGCGCCGTTGAAACTGTTCCTGCCTGCCAGTGCACTGTTTCTGCTCACCGGAATCGCCTACTACGCTTACACCTTTTCCACGCAAGGCCGCTTCACCAACATGACCCTGCTGCTTATGAGTGCAGCAGTGATAATTTTCCTGATTGGCCTCATTTCAGAGCAAATCACTGCCCTGAATTACAAGGAGAGCGGCTCTTGACGCGGTGCTCAGCTCTTGAAGCTCGAGGCGCTAGCCTAACACTCTGTGACTTACTAACACCGGGTTAATGGCGACTGACTGGCGCCTGGCAGAGCCGTCTCATCACTAATGCAGCAGCGCCGCCCAAAACAGAAAACAATCCGTCGGCCAGCATTGTGACTAGTCGAAGGAACAGCGCCACCGAAAGCGCCGCCGCAAACGCTACATCAACAGACAGACAAAGAGCAAGGACAGCCTCGCGTACCCCAAGCCCGGCGGGAGCAAAAACTGCCATGATACCCAGGCTGTTGGCCAGCGCGAGGACAGCCGCGACACCCAGCGGCCCCAGCATGAGGGCGGCATCCGGCAACATCAGGCTAATCAATGGGTACAGGCTTAAACCAAGCGCCAAATGTATCGAAGCGTGGGCTGTCAGCAAACCCAACCATCGGAAAGCATCTGTACGACGCATGCCTGCGCCCAGCTTGGTGCCAAGGTATGAAAGAAAGAGCAGCGTCGAGCAGACCAGAGTCAGTGCAACAAGAACCCGCATACCCAGTCCCAACGCTGACCCGGCATGTGTCAGGACTGCTGCTGGAACAGCATCGGAAAACTGGGTCAGGCTCAGCAGCCTTGCCCAGGGCAGCAGCAGCAAAGCGAAGAGCAGTCCAGAAAGCAAAAACAAGACCTGTTCGACGATTACAGAATGGCTTACACGGCGCTTTGTCCCCTCCTTGAATCCGAACGCGCCGATCTTTGCAATCCATAAACCCGCTTTTCCCGGCAGATAACGACCCGCCCAGGCCACGGACTGGGTTGCGAGCCAGTCGGTCCACGGGAGGCGCCACCCGACGCTGAAAAGCAGATTCCAGCGCCAAAGCAGGCCAAGACCGAAAGGTAACAACGTCCAGGCAAGCAGAAAAACCCAAAGCTCGTATCTGAACCAGATGCCGCTGCCTGGCACAATCGAGAAGTCTGCATGAATCAGGGCCCACACGAAAGCAAGACCGACCAGACCCAGAAAAACCATTCTGGCAAGCACATAAGCGCTGCCTGAATGGCTCATTCGCGGGGCGCCAGCAGCAAAACCGTCCATGGCAATGGCCTCGCTACGGCGATCACTTCGAAATAAGGCGAAACCTCCGCGACTAGGCCACGAGACGACCAGTGCTGCACATGCCCAGGGGTATTTCCCAGGTCTTTCAGATATTTTCCTCGTGCGCAATTCAGCATGCGCCAGATCGGCTCGCGCGGTGTCGACAGCACAAGAAACCGGGAGCAAACGCGGTGCAACTCTTGCAGAGCGACCGCTGGCCGATCCAGATGCTCCAGAACCTCCAGCATGACTACCAGATCGAATGATTTGTTGGGATGAGCCAAATCAAAGACTGATTGAGAAATCAGAGGAATATCAGGATTAAGCATTCGGGCGCGCGCCAATAGACCCGGCGAAATGTCACTAGCAATCAAACGCCGCTCCCCGGCCAGTGCGGCCAGGCGCTGGGTCGAGTACCCAGGCCCGCAGCCAACCTCGAGTATACCTCTGACCTCTCCCAGACACGGACGCACCAAACCAGTTACCGCATCGAAAAAACGATTGATGAGGATCTGGCCAATACGGCCGCTGGATTCATACTTGCCGACAAATTCGCCGTCTTCCTGACTGCCGCTCACTGGACACGACCTGTACATTTTGGCTGAATGCGACTAGATTCTAGCACTCAAACCTAACTGCAAATATCAGAATGACAGCTGGGGCCTTGCTCCTTTGATCTGCCAAACTCTGCCGACCGGCTGACTTTACTGCAGCATCTGATTTTCAAGAGAGAAACCAATGCAATCCGAGGATATACGGCAACAGATTCCCTTGCATCATTTCGCTTTCGCAATTCTTCTGGTTTCTCTAGTCGGCATCTATGCCTTGGGAGTAACCGGCGGATGGCAGTTCGACGATTCGCCGAATCTCTGGGGTTTGGCCTATGTGAATGATTGGCTCACTATTGCCTATTTCACCTTATCCGGCGAAGCCGGCCCCTTGGGCAGACCGCTGGCACTGCTGAGTTTTGCCCTGCAAGCCAACGGGTACCCAGAGCATCCAGAGCTGTTTCTTCGAGTCAACATTGCCCTGCATGCCCTCAATTTCCTCCTGGTCTACCTTGTTTTGACCCTGCTGTGTCGATTGCTCTGGCCGGACGAAAAGCAAGCCCGATGGATGGCTCTGCTTGCCAGTGCCTTGTGGGCTTTCAGTCCACTGATCATGCCCGCCACCCTGGTGACAGTGCAACGAATGACGCTGCTATCGGCCAGCCTTGTGCTCGGTGGTCTTCTGATTTACCTGTGGGGTCGCCTTCAGCTGCCAGCCCGACCTGCGAGGGCCTATCTGCTGATGTTTTGCGGGGCATGCTTTGGCACCGGCCTGGCTGCGCTGGCCAAAGAAAACGGTGCCCTGCTCCCAGCGCTGATACTGTGCGTGGAATTACTGCTTCTCAGACCCAGCCGCGCCAGGCTTGAAGGCGGTGCCGCTCGACCTGTATACCTGGCCCTCGCGATTCCCAGCCTCGCCATTCTGATATACCTTCTGATCGCCGGGCTCCTTTCCCTGGGCTATGCACATCGCGACTTTACCGTAATGGAACGTCTTTTGACCCAGGGCCGTGTCCTCTGGGACTACCTGTTCGCCCTGCTTGCTCCAGCCACGGAGCACGCAACACCCTTCACGGACGATTATCCTGTTTCGCGAGGACTGCTGAACCCGGTGTCTTCCCTGATCTCCTTGCTCGGGTGGCTTGCCGCGCTGATCACAGCCATCTGGCTGCGTCGCTGGTCATGGGTGCCACTGTTCGCGCTTGCCTGGTTTCTGGTCGCTCACAGTCTGGAGTCCAGCACGATCGCACTGGAGATGCGCTTCGGCCACCGCAACTACCTGCCGTCGATCGGCCCGTGGTTCCTTGTTGCATGGCTGGCATGCATGGCGGTAGCGCGCAAGGATCTTCGCAAGTGGACCAGCATTGGCGGCTGGGTCTATCTCGGCGTTATTGCGCTGATCTTGCTCAGTGCAGCAAGCCTCTGGGGTAACCCACGGCTTGCTTCAGAGATGTGGCACATCCAGCGAGAAACCTCTATCCGGGCGGCCCAGTTCGTCGCCAATGCGCACGTGCAAGAGAACGACGATCGGGTTGCAGATCGGATCATGGCGCGGACCCTGGAGCACCACCCGGACAATATTGAAATCAAGTTGCAAAGACTGAGTTTCTGCACATCCGGAGAAGAGCACTTCAGGGAACGCTACGACAGCGTGGATCGGCAGATCCGATCAGATCCCGAGATTGGCCTGGGTGGCATGGCCGGGTTGGCGTATCTGGCCAGCCTCAGTGTCAGCGATTACTGCGACCATCTCCAGCCTGAAATGATCAAGTCCCTGCTCGAAGCCAGCCAGCCCGACACGGGAATGGCGCGAACAACCCGCCTGGCAACACGTCAGCGCTACTTCGCTCTGGCGACTCTGGCTCTGAACGAGGACCGCATGGACGATGCCATGAAGTTCAGTATTGCGGCGCTTGCAGCCGATCCATCGCCCTTCTTGCTGATCGCCTCCGGACAGCACCTGGTAGATCAGCTGCCCGCTCAACAGGGGCTGCAGTTTGTGGAACAGCTCGCACTGATTTCCCCATCTGGTAGCCTGGGCCGCAGACTGTGGCAGCGGGAAGTCGACAAGTTACGTGCAGGTTTCGAACTGTAAATCAATCAGTTGCATCGTTCCGGCAGAGCGCTTGCCGGACCTTGAAGCGGAAATGAAGAAAAGAGATGTCAAGCCTTGATGCACAGCCAGCAAATACCCATCGTGACAGCCGACTGCTGGCCGGGTTCCTCCTCGCCATTGTCATTGCGGCCACGGGGCTGGTTTACTCACTGGCCTTTTCCGGCGCCTGGTACTTTGATGATGAGGGCAATCTCGGCGACATGCGGTATATCAGTGACCTTTGGTCCTGGATGCACTACGTGTTTGGCGGCGTTGCCGGACCAAGCGGTCGTCCACTGGCGCTTGCGAGCTTTGCGCTGCAGTCCGGCGCGTGGCCAGACTCGATCCAGCCGTTTCTTGCCGTCAACACCCTGATTCACCTGCTCAATACACTGCTGGTTTTCGCTTGTGCTCGCGCAATTGCCAGCTTGACTGGCCATGCGCGGGAACGTGCCCTCTGGTTTGCCGTATTCGTCAGCGCCTGCTGGTCTTTTGCACCCTTCCTGGCGAGCGCATCGCTGATGGTTGTACAGCGCATGACCACGCTTTCGGCACTTTTCGTTTTCGCGGGGCTCTGGCTCTATCTGCATGGCCGCAGCATCATGCCGCAGCAGTCGCGCAAAGCCTTGATTGCGATTGCAGCAGCCATTTTTCTGTGCACGCCGTTGGCCGTTCTGGCCAAGGAGAACGGCGCTCTGCTACTACCACTTCTGCTGCTGACAGAGCGTTTGCTTCTGCGGTCACGGTACCAATGGGGAAGCCGCCGCGCGGAGCGGACTACGGTCTGGTTCTTGACCGTTGCGACTTTGCTGCTGGTCGCATTCGTCATTAGCCGGGGCTTGGCGACCAGTGCCTATCAATTCAGGGACTTTACCTGGCTGGAGCGTCTCCTGACCCAGGGCAGAGTCATTGTCGGGTACATCACTCATCTATTGTTGCCCAACGCGGCATCCACGCTGCCATTTACCGACAACTTCCCGGTTTCCCGCGGGCTTTGGCAGCCGCCGGCCACCGTGTTGTCCTGGCTGGCACTGCTGGCTGTCATCGCCTGTCTGCCCTGGCTGAAAAAACGTGCCCTGATCCTCGTTTTTGGAATCGCCTGGTTCATGACCGGGCATCTGATGGAGTCTACCGTTCTGCCGCTGGAACTGTACTTTGCACACCGCAATTACGTGCCGGCTTTTGGCCTGTTTCTTTGTCTGGGCTGGTTGGTAATCCTGGCCCCCTTGTCGACAAAACTGATTCGCCCCGTCCGGCTGGGAGCCGCAGGATACGCCATATTGAGCCTGGCGGCCCTGGTGAATACAACGACGCTATGGGGCGATCCCCGGTCGGCTGCGGTCATCTGGTACGCACAGGCTCCTGACTCGATCAGGGCCGCTCAGTTCCTTGCCGGCTACCAGCTCGAATCCGGTCAGCCAGAAGCCGCGCTTGAAACACTGGAAAATACTTTGGCACTGAACCCCTCGGACATCTTTCTGGCATCACAGACCTTGATCCCCTGTAGCGCTGAACATGATGATCATGAACGTCGAGTGACCCGCCTGCAGCAAATGTTGGAGCAGGCATCAACCCTCCGATTCGCCGAATCGGCCGCCCTTTATTCTCTGAGCCTGCGATCAACACAAGCCCACTGCGGTCATTTGTCTCCCGCCCACATCGCTGATTTTCTAGCCGCTGCCAGCCGACCGGAGGTGGTTCCCCAGAGCCCACAAACCAGCCACCGGATTCTCTACGCCAAAGCCCTGCAGGCCCAGGACCAGGGGATGTTCGAGCAGGCGATAGGATACCTGGAGGGCGCCCAGGAAATTAATCCGCAGGCAGACACCGTGATCCTGATTGCTTTTCAGATGGCGCAACTGGGCCAGCTCGAAGCCGCGGTCAGCTACCTGGAAGACCAGCTGGAGCGAGATATCTCCGGCTTCATCAAACGCAGGCTCTGGCAATCGGAGATATCCCGCTATCTGGCAGACCTTACTAACGAGATCAATGATCAGCAGTCTGCTGATCATTGATCTCGTTAGTAATGGGTCACGGTACTAGTGGTCCACGCGGCAAATCAGGTAACGCTCAGCCGTCGCACAAGCGTTGTGGGCAAGGCGCGCGAGCGCAGGAC
>REEQ01000138.1 GCA_007695005.1 Wenzhouxiangellaceae bacterium
CGAATTCTGCCTGCAGCAAGACCGTGATGGTGACGGTACTTTCAAACGAGGTGCTACCCCACAGGGTCATGATCGGCGCGCTGCCTGATTCGTCGATGTCGTATACAACATCGCCCAGGACGGTTGCCTCTCCACAATCGTTCTCGAAGCTCAATTGATTGCCGCTGGCCAGGTAAGGTCCGGAAGCCGCCTCGTCAATCGACTCGTTGACTGGTGAGGTGATTGACACCGCCAGCGCCAGCCCCGCCGTGCCGGAAAACGGATCATCTGCTTCCAGCTCCAGCGCACCTGTCGCCTGGCCAGTCAACGGAATCGTCAAGGGACTCGTGCTGTAACCAAGCCGCACCAGCTCCCAGCGCCCGCCGGGAATGTCACCGCCCTTGCCTGCCGGCACAACGGCAGCCAGCATCATGTCTACCGGCTCAATGCCGGATAGATCCGGAATCTGGCAGCTGTCGCCGGCCGCCAGCGGGCCCGAAATCACCATCGCCAGAACAAGCGCTGGAAGGGGACGGAAATCGAACATCAAAGGCATAATCGCGTTGTCCAGTCTCGAGCTGGCGCCAAGATACCAGACTATCAACCATGTGCAACATGAAACATCCAGGTCGCAGCTTTCCGGACAGCTGATAGTCGAGTAGCATCAGTCCTGAAGCGAACTGATCACAACCGTTGCCTACTGCTCCCAATGGACATAACAGAACTGCTGCAAGCCGCCGCCGATGGTGACCGGGACGCCGGAGAGCAGGTTTATGCCGTCGTTTACGAGCAACTACGCGAAGCAGCACTCCGGCAACGATTGGGCTGGTACGGGGACGAAACCCTTAACACCACGGCCCTGGTCAATGAAGCATGGCTGAAGCTTGCCGAAGGTCAGCGGCCGCGCTGGCAATCACGAGGACATTTTCTGGCTGTGGCTTCCACCGTCATGCGGCAGTTGCTGGTCGACCGGTCCCGGCAAAGACGCGCACTGAAGCGCGGCGGTGACGCGGTACTCGTCGAATTCGATGAATCCGGCACTGGCGACCAGCACGCCCTTTCTGACGACCTGGCGGAAGACATCCTGCAGGTACACGAAGCGCTCAATCGCCTCAGCCGCACGCATCCCCGCCAGGTCAAGGTCATCGAATGTCGCTTCTTCGGCGGCCTGAAGGTCGAGGAGACGAGTCAGGCCTTGAACATCTCGATAAGCACGGTCCGCCGCGACTGGGAGCTGAGCAAGCTCTGGCTGCATCGCGAGCTCGGTCGCGAGTAAGCACAGACCCTTTTCAAATCCGATGAACGATTCTGAGCCGCGTTTTCGTGGATCAGAGTAGGGGAATGCAGTGGACATCGTATCGGAGGATCGAAACCGTGAAAACGTTCAAGTTCATGATCGCCTGGCTGCTTGCACTCGGGCTGTCATCTGTCGGGGCAGATGAAGCGTCTGAAGCCTGGCTGGCTCTGCAGGACGCCCCGGAAATCGAGGTCAGTCAGGACAATCTTCAGGATGATCAGGAAGCAGCCCTTCGGGCCAACATCGGTCACCTGTTTACCTATCAGGGTCGGCTGACACTGCACGGCGAGCCTGCATCCGGCCTGCATGAGTACCGGGCAAGGCTCTACGATCAAGCCAGTGGTGGCAGTCAGATCGGACCCCAGGCGAGCGGCAATCTCCTGCCGGAAGGAAACGGACTGTTCACCCTTCAATTGGACTTCGGCGCTCACTTCGCTGGAGCCGAGCGCTGGCTGGAGCTGGACGTTCGGCCGTTTTCGATAGCCAACCCACCGGCCTGGACCACCTTGTCGCCGCGCCAACGCATTACGCCCGCCCCGGCAGCATCGGAACTAGCCAATGATGAAATCGAACTCTGGGTGATGCCCTTCAATGCCATCGAATCTGATGGGCTAGGCGGGCTTAATCTGATCGCCAGGGCGAGCGGCACCCTGGAAATCACCAATTCGACGGCAGTTTCGAACCGCTTCATCTATATCCCGGTCCAGATTCCGGGTCACTTTGCCGGACGTCGCTTACGCCTGGTTGATGCGCGACTCTGCTACGAAGTCGAGTGGGCCAGTGACCCCAGCTTGGGACTACGCGCCTCGATCGCAGAATGGAATGTGCGCCGCGCACGTGCGAACACAACCAGTTACTCCTCCTCCGTCCTGGTCAATCAAACCAATCCAGGCACAGGTGCGCCAACGCAAGCGCGTGTTTGCGAAACGGTGTCAGCGATTGCCAGCTCTCAGATTGATGGCGCCCTTTTCATTCGCTTGCATGTTGTCATTGCTCAGCAGTTCTATACCCTGCGACTGCGACCGATGCTTCTGCGATTTGAGGCCGCCCCATGAGTACCGCAAGAAAGCGCCAAGCCTGGTCGATTTGCCTGGCTGCAATTTGGTTGCTCGCAGCCAGCCTGGCCTGGGCAGATGTTTTGCAGGGCGAGGCTGGCTACCAAAGCAATTGGTATCGGGTCGCGTCAGGCGGAAGCACCTTCAGCACCGGATCAGGCTACGAAGTCGTCGGAACCATCGGCCAATCGGAAACTTCCTCGCCGTCATTGATTGCCGGCGGCGATTACGCCATCCGGAGTGGCTTCTGGGCTGCGGCAGTTCAGCCCTTGCCGGATGAGCTGTTCCGCGACCGCTTCGAATCACCCGACCGAGTTCAAACCGTCGACCGCAGGCAAGGCCCGATTGATTAGGGAACCTGCTCGCAGCCGGGATTGTCATTGGCCTCAGGCGCGCCTAAACTGGACCTGAGGCGGATTACCTGAGGGCAGCGCATGCGATCGTTCTGGGCCCTGACCCTGATGCCCACGCCGGCCGGCAGTCATCGTGGATAAAGCCCCGCCCGGCGCCGGCCCCACCTTTTTCAATCTCTCTTCAGAGGTTGAAGCGCTGCTGTTCGAAGCGCTTACCCTGCCCCCCGAAGCGCGCCCCGATTTTCTGGAAGCTGCCACCGATAACCCCGCCTTGAAGGCACAGGTCAAGGCGTTGCTAGAAGCGCATGCGCAGGCCGATGCCGAACTCGGCATGGTCGGCGCTCAAATTGAGGCGCTTGGCGAAAACCCGAACGCGGTCCTGCCCTTTTCACACGCAGGACCGTGGCGACTGACCGGCTTGCTGGGTCACGGCGGCATGAGCGTTGTTTACCGGGTCGAGCGTGATGACGGCGAATTCGAACAGGCTGCAGCGCTGAAGCTGCTGCCATCCGGCCCCCTGGCCGATGCCATGGTCCAGCGCTTTCGCGTCGAACGCAGCATCCTCGCGCGCCTCGACCACCCCAACCTGGCCAGGCTGCTTGATGGCGGGATGACGCAGGACGGCTTGCCTTACCTGGTCATGGAGTTGGTCGAAGGCATGCCGATCGACCAATACTGCGATCAGTACAAGCTGTCCGTGGATGATCGCCTCGGTCTGTTCGTCCAGGTGCTTCAAGTGGTTCAATACGCTCATCAGAACCTGGTCGTCCATCGCGATCTGAAGCCTTCCAACATCCTGGTCACGGCCCGCGGGCAGGTCAAGCTGCTGGACTTCGGCATTGCCAAGGTGCTGGACGAAGAGCTGGCCTCGGGTCAGGCTACCGAACTGACACGCCTCGGTGGCCGGCCAATGACCCTGGCCTGGTCCAGCCCGGAGCAGATCACGGGCTCAGCCATTACCACGGCCACCGATGTCTACACCCTGGGGCTGCTGCTCTACAAGCTGCTGACCGGCCAACTACCATTCTCAGGCCGGACAGCAGGCGAGCTGAGCCAAGCCATCCAGACCGAATCACCGGCTTCGCCCTCTGCCAGCATTGCCGCGGCCCCCAATGCGGCGAAAGCAATGAGCAGCCGGCCTGAGCGCCTGCGACGCCGGCTGCGTGGCGATCTGGACAATATCGTTCTAAGCTGTCTGAACAAAGACCCGCAGCGTCGCTACAGCACCGTGGCAGAACTGGCCGACGACCTTGATCGACACCAGCGCAAGCTGCCCGTGCGGGCTCGCCCGGATCGCTGGCGCTACCGGGCCGGTCGCTTTGTCGCCCGTCATCGCTTTGGCGTCAGCCTGGCCCTGACCCTTCCGCTTGTTACTGCCATTGCAACAGGCTGGCATGTCGACCGGCTGGCCAACGAGCGCGATCGGGCTGAGGCGGCGGCGGTGACTGCCGATCGCGAGGCTGCCAAGAGCCGTGCCGTCAGCGACTTTCTGGTTGATCTGTTCGATGCGGCTGACCCAATGCAAAGCGCCGGTTCAGTGTCCGTGCTCGACATCCTGCAACGCGGACTTGAGCGAATTGACCGACTCGACAGCGAGCCGCTGCTGCAGGCCGAGCTGCTGTCCACGCTGTCCCAGGTCTTGAGAAACACGGCCGATCATGAGGCGGCCAGTGCGCTGACAGACCGGGCACTTGAGCGCGCACTATCAACCGATGCCGCTCCGCCTGCGTTGCTTGCGCGTCTCTGGATCGAGGTCGCCGGCATGGCAAGGCGGGTTTCGCAACATGACAAGTCCCTTGCGGCCGCCCGGCATGCCATCAATGCGACTGGACGGGTAGACAGCCCGGAGCTGGTCGAAGCGTTCAACGAGCTGGGCCTCGCATTTGGCGGATTGGGCCAGTACGACGAGAGCGAGCAGGCCTTGTTGACGGCAATCGAGACTGCCCAGCGGGTGGAACCTGAGGGCAACCAGCTGGCAGGCGTCCGGAACAATCTGGCCTACCTGTATCGACACATTGGTCGCCATCAGGAAGCGCATGAACTGTTCGGTCAGGTGATGGAATATCGCCTTGAACACCTCGGCAAGGATGACCCTCTGACCTTGACCAGCATGGGCAACTACGCCGCAACACTGATGGACAGAGGGGAGCTGGATGAGGCCGAAGCGCTGACTCGTGAGGTGCTGGCGCTCTATGAACTCCGGGTCGGCCCGGACCATCACCGCAATGCCAGCCTGGTTTACCGGCTGGGCTTGATCCACCAGCTTCGCGGCCAGCTGGCCGAGGCCGAGACCATGATTGAACGCGCGCTGGCGCAGCGACGCAGCGGGTTTGGCGACTCATCGCGTACGGCCAACATCCTGATCAAGCTCGCCGAAATCAATTCGCAGATGGATCAGCATGATCGCGCCGAGCAACGGCTGCGCGAAGCATTGGATATATTGGTTGACAACTTCGGCGCCGATCACCCAGCCGTTGGCAGCACTCTTGAGCTGATCGCGGAAGCCGAGCAGGCTACCCTGATGAAAGACTGATGAGAGCAAGCGCATGGGATGCAATCATCCGCTCCTCATCAGCGGCAATAACCTGAACCTTGAACCGGGGCAGGAAAGCCAGCCGGCTGACGATGCGTTCGCGCACCGACAGGGCGTTTTCACCAATCCCGCCGGTGAACACCAGCAGGTCCATGCCGCCCAGTGACACCACCATTTCGCCAATTTTCTGGGCGACCCGGAGAATGAAATAATCGACGGCAAATGCGTGCTCCGGGCGAGCGGAATGCAGCAGCTCGGCCATGTCCGAAACACCGCCAGACAGGCCCTTCAGCCCGGACTCATCATGCAGTAACCGCTCAACATCCTCCAGACTCAGCCCCAGGCTTCTCTGCAGGTACAGCACCACGCCAGGGTCCAGGGCACCGCAGCGGGTGCCCATGGGCAAGCCTTCCAGCGCAGTCATGCCCATGGTGGTGTCGATGCTGTTCCCATCCTTCAGGGCACACAGGCTGGCGCCGTTGCCGAGATGGGCAACGACTACATGCTTCGGCATGCCGCCCGGCTGCCCGGCAAGCACTTTTGCAGTCCACTCGTAGGACAGTCCATGAAAGCCGTAGCGACGCACACCCTGCTTGCGCACGCTGGCCGGCAAGGCATAGCTGGAAGTGACCGGATCATGGTCGGCATGGAAGGCGGTATCGAAACAACCGACCTGCGGCAAGGCCGGATTCAGCTCGGCGACGGCCCGAACCGCAGCGAGATTATGATGCTGGTGCAGCGGCGCCAGCGGCGTATAACGATCCAGGCGGGCAAGCACTTCCTCATCCAGCAAAACCGCGGCACGAAACTCCTCGCCGCCGTGGACAATCCGATGGCCGGCTGCAACCAGCTGCCAGTGGTGATCAGACGCGGTCACGAAATCAAGCACCTGTGCAATGGCCTCGGTCTGGGTGGTGCCTTCCTCCAGCGCCTTGGGGTCTTGACCGGCAAGCCGGAAGACCGGGGCTGCACCAATGCCGGTCACTCGCCCGTCGGCGAGCAGCTGCAGATCATCCCGGGCCGCGAACACCCGGAACTTCACGCTGGACGAACCCACGTTCAGGACCAGGATGGCGGGCGTCAGGCTCAAACGAGTGCACCCGTCTTGCGCGCCTCGGCGACTTGCACGGCCAGGGCGATGGACATCAAGCGCGTGCGCAGATTGTCCGAACGGCTGGTCAGAATGACCGGCACACGCGCGCCCAGCACAAGGCCGGCCGCATCGCTGTTGCCAAGAAAGGTCAGCTGCTTGGCAATCATGTTGCCGGCTTCGATATCGGGCGCGATCAGAATATCGGCATCGCCGGCCACCTCGGAGGTGATGCCCTTGTTGTCAGCCGACTGACGACTGATCGCGGCATCCAGGCCCAATGGCCCGTCGATCACAGCATGCTCGATCTGGCCGCGATCGGCCATCTTGCACAGGGCGGCGGCATCCAGGGTCGACTGCATCCGGGCATTGACCGTTTCCACTGCCGACAGTACCGCCACCCGCGGGCGCATGCCCTCGTTGCCGGCCATGATCCGCCACAGCCCGATCGCATTGCGGCAGATATCGGCCTTGATGTCCAGCGTCGGTGCGATGTTGATCGCTGCATCGGTAATGATCAGCGGCTTGTGGTAATTCGGCACATCCATCACGTAGGCATGGCTGATGCGCCGTTCCGTGCGCAAGCCACCGGCCGATGCCACCAGCGCCGAGAGCAGCTCGTCGGTGTGCAGCGCGCCCTTCATCAGCGCCTGGACACGCCCGCTGGCCGCCAGTCGCACTGCCTCCTCGGCCGCAGCGTGCGAGTGTTCGGCATCGATCAGCTCGCAGCCGGAAATATCCACACCAGCCTCCTCGGCTGCGGCGCGAATGCGTGCCTTGGGGCCAACCAGCACGGGGCTGATCAGATTTTCCTCCATGGCCTGGGCAATTGCCTTGATGCCGTGAGCCTGAACCGGGTGAACCACGGCCGTGCGCAGCGGATCAAGGCTGGCGCAGGAGTCGATCAGCTCGCGATAGCGATCGTGGTAGCGGAAGTGCACCTCTGGTAATTCAGCGCGCCTTTTGCGCACTTTTTCGGTAGGCGCCAGGACCACGGCCTTGCCGCTGACCAGCATCTCACCCAGATCATTGCGGCACTCGCAGTCCATGGTCACGATCGGCTTGTCGTCGCGCTTTTCGCGCACGGTCACGCTGACGTGCACCGTATCGCCAATCCGCACCGGCTTCTCGAAGCGCAGGCTCTGGCTCAGATAGATCGTGCCCGGCCCCGGCAACACCGTCCCCAGCACCGTGGAAATCAGGGCGCCCGGCCACATGCCATGGCCGATGATGCCCTGAAAAATGGTGTTGTTGGCATAGACCTCGTCAAGATGGGCCGGATTGACATCGCCGGACATGACCGCGAACAGGTCGATGTCTTCCTTCGACAGGGTTCTGGACAGCCCGGCCTGCTGGCCGACCTTGAGCTCATCGAAGGTATGGTTTTCCAGATACTCGTCCTTGCTCACCTTGTCGTCCTGAGTATGTAAGTCAGCGCTTGATTATGCACGTCGCGGCCAGCGGCAATCGTTGCAGTTTGATGAGCCGATAGCGCTTCTTTCGGCGCGTTAACCGGCAAGACCATCGCCCACCCGACGCCAGCATGCTGATACACATCACCCGTCTGACACCCGCCCTGCCCTTGTTGCTTGCCGGGCTTGCCCTGGCCGGTGGGCCGGAACAGGATCAACTGCCCGCGCCGCAGCCACCCGCCTATCTCGCCCTGCCGGCGTCTGTGAACTGGTCCAACCGCGGCGATTTTACATGGCAGCTTCGCGACAGCTCGCAGCCGCGCCGGACCGAGCAAAGCCCCATCATCGCCCACTACGACCGCGCCGTGTCGACCCGAGAGCAGCAGCGGGCCGCCGGTCGCCTGGAAATCCGGCTGCAGCAGGCCTGGTTCGATCCGCTTCAGGAAACGCCGCCTCTACCGGCTGCACTTGCCGGCACCAGCCGCGGCAGCAGCACGCATGACTACTTCATCGTCCAGTTCCACGGGCCGATCCTGCCTGAGTGGCGCCGGGCGCTGGCCTCAGCCGGCCATGAGGTGCTTGACTATGTTCCCGACTTCGCCTTGCTGGTTCGCTCCCCGGCACACGCCTCGCACTCACTTGACCAGTTCGACATGGTGCGCTGGGTGGGCCCTTTTGCACCCGCCTATCGCCTTTCCAACGAATTGGCCGAGATCGCAATCCATCCCGGTCATCGAGCGCTTGAAGAAGTCCGGGTGAGAGGATTTCCCGGTGAGCCACTGTCCGATCTGATCAATGCGCTGGGCGCTACCGGAGCCCGGTTGCACCACAGTTCGGCAGACAGCGGCGGCGGGGCCATCATGCGTCTGCAGATTCCCGCGGACCGTCTGATCGAGCTCGCCCACATCCGCGGCCTGGCCTGGATCGAGCCAGTGCATGAGATGGCATTCGCCAACGCGGTGGCCCGCGGCAACGGCATCCTCGGTGCCGACCGGGTGGGCGCGGAGCTGGGTCTGTTTGGCGAGGGCCAGGTGGCCGCGGTTACCGATTCGGGTCTGAGCACAGGCAACACCAGCACCTTGCATCAAGATTTCCAGGGCCGGGTAATCGGTGCCGGCTGGGGTCAGGGCAGTTGCGGCACCTGGGCCGACCAGAACGCCCACGGCACGCATGTGGCCGGTTCCGTGCTTGGCAGCGGGGTACGCAGCGGAGCGAATCCCGGCCAGGCCAGCTATGCCGGGACCGAGGCCGGGACCGCGCCGCGCGCACAACTGGTGGTCTGGAGCTCGTGCAATGACTTCTCCGGCATCCCGGACAGCCCCTACCAGGCCTTCTGGGGAGCGCTGCACAGCTTCAGCCCCAACCTCAGAGTCAACAACAATTCCTGGGGCATTACCGACCCGTCGGCGTTTGGCACCTACAACATCTTTGCCCGTGAAACCGACCGCTTCATTTTTGACTTTCCCGATATGGTCGGGGTATTTTCCGCCATGAATGAAGGTCGGGATGCCAATCAGGACGGGGTCTCTGATCTCGGCACCGTGCTGCCCGGCTCAACCGCCAAGAACGTCATCGCCGTGGGCGCGTCGGAAAACCTGCGGATGAGCGGCGGACTGAATCCCGGTGCCGGCTGCTCGACCTGGGGCGACTGCTTCGGCTTTCCGGCCAATCCGATCAGCAGCGATCGGATTTCGAACAACATCAACGGCATGGCCCCTTTTTCCGGCCGCGGCCCCACCTTGAGCAATCGACTCAAGCCGGACATCGTCGCTCCCGGCACCAATGTCCTGTCCGCACGCAACGAAAGCCATCAGGAAGGCTCCTGGGGGCCACACAATGCCTACTACCACTATATCGGAGGGACCAGCATGGCCGCACCACTGGTGGCCGGTGGCGCCCTGCTGGTGCGCGAGTACTTTGCCCGCTTCTACAGCTACAGCACACCCAGCGCGG
>REEQ01000061.1 GCA_007695005.1 Wenzhouxiangellaceae bacterium
GGCTTTCGTCAGCAAGGCAGCGAAATGCCGCTGTAGTCGTTCTACAGCAAGTTTCGATAACGCAGTCTGACGAAAGCCACACTGCGGCCTGTCATCTTAAAGTCAATTAGTTAGGGGCGCCAAGCAGGCCCCGCCTCTTCGTTCTCGCTCTTGCCAATGGAATTACCATTGCCTGCGAGCGACGCCTTGATTCGGGGCCTGCTTGGCACCCTGAATGTGATCTACATACCTGCCGGGTTAATAATAGCCACCCGAGGACTGCGACCGAACCCCAAAGTCGGCTGGCCGTTACTGTTCTTTTTCGAACTTCTTCATGGATCGGTCAACTTCGCACTGGGCGCGCTGCCTGCCCTGTTTGGTCGGCGTATTCAACGGACTCTTGGCCTGTTGGACAACGTGCGCCAGCTCATGGACAACCAGATTCTGATCGGGGCTTTCAGCCTTGAAATAAACATGGTTGCCGATCGCGAATGCTTCTGCGCCCATGGCGCCGGGCACTGGCGAAGAGGTGTGCACCCGCACCTCGGAAAAGTCCTGCTTGAAAAAGCGCTCCATTTTCTTGCGCGTCTGTTCTGGCAGCGGCCGGCCAGTTCCGCGCTGCTGGGGCTGTTCGAGGGCTTGAGGGGAATTGCTCTTCGTTTCGCTCATTGCCTGCCTCCTGACTCCAAGACCTGATTCCGAGTATAGACCTGATCATCCGGCCCTGCCATCAGGAGCGGCCTGACGCTTTCGGACCATTACTCACTGATCGAGAGGACAAGGTCGTCGCGGTGCATGAGGGGGCCGCGGCTGGCTTCGCCCAGCACCTTGGAGATTTCAGCGCTGCTCAAGCCGACGATCTGACGGGCCTGGTCGGCGCCGTAGGCGCTCAAGCCCTGGCCGGCCGGGCCGTCGGGGCCGTGGATGCGGACTAAGTCGCCGCGGGCGAATTCACCGTGAACGGCACGCACACCCGCGGCCAGCAGGCTGGAGCCGCGACCAAGGGCGGCCAGCGCACCGCTGTCGATTTCGATCCACCCCTGCGGCTGCTGCAGGCTTTTCAGCCACTGCTTGCGCGCGGCCATCGGCTGGCGCGCGGCGTGGAAGGTGGTGTGTCTGGCACCGTTGGCCAGCTCACCCACCGGGTCATCGCCGGTGCCGGCCGCCAGTATCACTTCCACGCCAGCTTCCGTGGCAATGCGTGCGGCCTGAAGCTTGCTGGCCATACCACCGGTGCCAACGCCATCGGAACGGGCAGTGCCGGCCAGGGCCTGGATCTCCGGCGTGATTCCATCAACCGTCTCGATGTGCCGGGCATTTGCGTTGACCGTGGGGTCAGCCGAATAGAGCCCGTCGACATCGCTGAGCAGCAGCAAATGATCAGCACCCAGCAGCGCGCTGACCCGGGCGGCCAGGCGATCGTTGTCGCCAAAACGGATTTCCTCGGTGGCAACGGTATCGTTCTCGTTGACCACCGGCACGATGGCGCGCTCGAGCAGGGTTTCCAGCGTGGCCCGGGCATTCAGGTAGCGCGGGCGCTGCTCCAGGTCACCCAGGGTAAGCAGAATCTGCGCTGCCTGCCGGCCCTGTGCTGACCAGGCGCTGGCCCAGGCGCCGGCCAGGTGAATCTGGCCCACAGCGGCAGCGGCTTGCGCCTGGGCCAGCAGGCGTGGTCTGCCCTCCAGGCCCAGCGCCGATCGCCCCAGGGCGATGGCGCCTGAAGACACGATCACCACCGGCCCCGGCCGCCGGCTTAGCCGCGCAACCAGTTGCTGCATCCAGGCATCGCGCAGGCGATATCGGTCATCGACCAGCAGCGACGACCCCACCTTGACCACCAGCAAGCCCTTGCCCAAAACGATCTGATCCAGCGACATGGCGATGACGACGATCCAGCCGGCCCTTGGAAACAAGCCGGCACTTTAGCGCGCAAAGCACGCAAAGACCAGCGGGGTCGACGAACACCGAGGATAGGCCGGGGGATTTCCAGGATGGCGGGGTTCGCCAAAGTTCTAGCCCGGAGCAGCGCAGGTTGAAGGGCCGGTGCGGTTTGCCGCAGGACAAGCGCCTGTCCGCAAAACGGCCGCGCGTGTCCCTGGGGAGCATATCCATTAGGTCGACAATCGGACGGAATGGGCTTTGAGGCTTCCGGGATCACATAGCAAAGGCATTTATCCGGAGAAGCATCCAAAATGGACCCCGGCCGCGTTGGGCCGGGCTACGGTCCAAAGAGAAAACCAATCTGAACCACCGAAATCACCGAAGTACCTTCGATTCGCTTTCGGTGTCTTCGGTGGTTTCAGAGGGTTTTTACCAGGCCCGGCCCACTTGTACGAAAACACTGCGGCCGGGGCCGGGGAAGTAGCGGTTGTTGCCGAAGGCGAAGTCGGCGCGCTCGGCGTAGCGGCGGTCGAGGATGTTGCGCACGCGCACGGCGCTTTGCCAGCCGCCGGGCCAGTGGTATTCGACATGGCCGTGCCACAAACGGTGGCCGCCGTAGCTTCGGGTGTTGGCTGCATCGAGCCAGTAGCTGCCGGTGGATTCGAAGGCCAGCTGGGCCAGCCAGCGCTGCTGCGGGCGCCAGGTCAGGTCAGCCGAGTACAGTCGGCGCGGGGCCGAGGAAATATCGCGACCATTGATGATGGTCTCGCCGCCAAGCACCCGGTCAAAACGATAGCGATGAATCGCATAAGTGCCGCGCGCGCCCACGCTGAAGCCTTGTCCCAGTCGATAGCGCATCAATGCCTCGATGCCGCGATGGTCGGTCTTGCCATCAGAGACGTTGAAGCCTTCGGCATCGCGGAAGATGAAGTTGTCCTTGCGCTGGGCGAAGGCGACCAGTTCCCAGGCCAGGCGCTGGCCACCGCGCAGGCCCAGCTCGATGGCGTCCAGCACTTCCGAATCCAGGTCGGCCACGGTCTGCCCGCTTTGCAGACGATACAGCTCGGTGGCCTGCGGGGCACGGAAACCGCGGGCAATGCGCAGCCAGCCCTGCCAGTTATCGAACTGGCGGCTCAAGGTCAGCTCGGGGGCCAGGTTGAAGAAAGTGTCACTTCGGTCTTCAGGCCGAGTGTACAGGCAACCCCCGAAGCCACATTCGCTGCCGTCTTCGGCCAGGTTGCCGGGGGCCAGGGCGTTGTCGTAGTCGTAGCGAATCCAGTCCAGGTGAGCGCCGGCGCGCAGTTCCCAGTCATTGCCCAGCTGCCAGGTGCCGGCCAGGTAGCCACCCAGGCGCTGGCCGTCAACCTCGTAGTCGTAGTGTCGTCCTGGCGGGCGGATGCCGGCCACCGGCGGCGGTGCCGAAGCCACGCCGTCCTGCTCCTGGAACAGAAATCCACGGAACAGCTCGGCATCCAGGCCCCAGTCCAACTCCATGCTGGCCAGCGGCAGGCTGCGATCAAACTGCATGCCCAGCGAGACCTGGCCATTGCGCTCCAGCGGCTGGCCGGGCAGGAAGTGCTGCAGGAAGCTCATCCGCGAGCGACGGACAAAAAAGCTCAGGCGGTTTTCGGCACCGTGGCCATCCAGCCAGTCGCCACGACTGTGCAGACGAAGTGCCGTACCTGTTCGAAACGCCTCAGGATTGACGTTGGCCCGGCGCGCCTCGGCATTGCGATAGCTGTTTTCACCGACAATGAAGCCGGCCGTATCCTGATCCAGCCGGGCGGCAGCCAGGGTCGTACGCCACTGTCCACGCGCGGTGGGCTGGACATGATTCAAGGTGATGAACTGATGGTCGTAGCCCTCATCGATGCGGAAACTGCCGGCATCGACCAGGTTGACATCAATGCCCAGTGCGCCTTCGCCCAGTTCGGTGGTCAGGGCCAGATCCAGGCGTCGGTAATCATCGCTGCCGACTTCCAGCCGGGCCTGGTTGGCCGGCGCATAAAGCGGGGAGCGGGTGCGTACATCGATCACACCGTGCAGACCGCCGGAGGCGTGGCCCAGGCCGCCGGGCCCGCGCAGCACACTGACCGAGTCGGCCTGCAGCAGGTTGATCTCGAAAAAGCCGTTGACATTGCAAAAGCCCGGCGGGCGCACCGGCACGCCGTCTTCCAGCACCAGCAAGGCACCGCAACCACCGGCACCGGCCAGCAGCGGCGAGCGCACCGCGCTCAAGTGCTCCTGGCCGGAGCCGCGCGTCACCCAGGATCCGGGCAGGCGGGCAAACAACTCGGATGGATGGGAAGGCCGGATCGTTTCGATTTCCTGCGCGACGAGCTCGGCCGTGGCCTGGGGCTGGGCAGGGTCGATATCGCGTGCGCGCACTTCAATCCTGGGCAGGTCTTCGGACTGGGCGAGCACGGCCAGGGCGATCAGGGCATCAAGCATGGTCTAAATCAAGGAGTTTGTTCGAGTCGGCGCAGGCGCGCAAGGACGACAAAGGTAACCGCGCCACCCAAGGTCAGCGTGAAGGGAAACAGCAGCACCCAGCGCCCCAGGCCGGCTGAATGCGCTTCCAGCAATTGGTAGACCAGCACACCGGCCAGGGGCGCCAGCAGGCCGCGGATGCCGGTCAGGGTAACGTGGATGCCCATGTACAGGGTCGACTGATCGTCGCTGGCAAAGTCGTTGTGGCCAAGGTTCCAGCCCAGTTTGCCACCGGCAAAGGCGACACCCATGGCCAGAGCACCGATCCAGAACAGGGCATTCAGGGCACTGATCGAGGCGGCCGTAAACAGGCCCAGGGCCAGCACGAACATCCAGGCCTGGCGGGCACGGTAGTCGAGGATGTGCACCGCATCCAGACGCCGGGCCCAGATCGGGGTGAAGATCGCCAGGGTGACCAGCGGCAGCGTGGTGGTGATCAGCACCTGTTCGAAACGCGAAAAGCCGAACTGCTCGCTGAGCAGGATGACGAGCAGGGCAATCACCATCAGGTTGCCGGAGCCGAAGGCGAACATGGTCAGCATGTAGCGCCGGTACCAGCGATCCTTGACAAGGATGCGGAGACTGGCACGCAGCTGACCGCCCTGACGCTCTATGCGCTGGACTTGTTCGCTGCGGCGCAGGCGCGCGCCATAGCGTATCCGGGTGCGCTGGTAGGCCCAGGCAGCGACCAGGCCCAGGGCCCCGGCGAGCGGAAAGACCAGTCGCCAGGAATCCGACCACCAGGACAGGGCCACGCCAATGCCGGCGGCGGTAATGGCGATGATCACCGAGTAGATCACCGTGATCCGTCCGGTGATGCGAGCCCGGACATGGCGCGGGAAGTTGGCCCGCCAGATTGCAGCACGCAAGGTAATGACACCTGCCCAGGCCAGGCGCGCCAGGATCATGGCGATGGTGATCAGCACGAGGCCCAGGGTATTCATCGGCGCCAGCGCCATCAGCATCAGAAACAGCGCGGTCAGCGTCATCAAACCCGAGACCCATGCCGTCTTGTCGCGCCCCTCGGCCATGCCTGACAACCACAGCGAGGCCATGTTGGCCGCTGCCGGCGCGCCGGCAACCAGGGCCACGCACAGATTGACCCAGGCCGGCTCGGCGACCGCATCGAACTGGTTCTTCACCACCACGCCCACGACCCCGCCTTCCAGCGCGCCCAGCGCCACCGCCATGGTGGCGTTGGCGTTGATTTCCCGAGGCATCAGGGTGCGGGCGACGTAGGGCAGATCGGAAGAGCGCGTTGGCATGGATCAATTGTAGGGCCGATCAGCCCGCTGGCTGCGATAGAATCCGCGGATGGTAGAGCAACGCATGGAACGTGAGTGGCTCAGCAGCGTGTTGACCGGGACCATCCCGCTGGGTCAGGCCATGGGCCTGGAAATCACCCGCCTGGATGACTCGGGAATCAGCCTTGGCTTGCCGCTGGCGCCGAATGTCAACGACAAGGGCACGGCCTTCGGCGGGGCCATGGCCAGCGCCATGATCCTGGCCGGCTGGTCGCTGCCGCGTTTGTTGCTTCGTCGAGCCGGTATTTCGGCCGACCTTGTCATCGGCCGTTGTGAATTGCGTTTTCTGGAGCCGGTGGGGGCAGCCTTCCAGGTCCACTGCAACTGGCCCGAAGCGGATCAATGCCAGCAGTTTCTGGTCGAACTCACCAGTCACGGTCGCGGACGTCTCGACCTGACGCCCTGGGTAGAGCATGAGGATCGCGAGGCGGCAACACTGTCTGCGCGTTATACCGCCCTGGCCAAATCCACGTCCACTTGAGGAGTTCGCCCTATGATCGTACGTTCCAGCATTTTCATCATGGCCCTGCTGATGCTGGCTGCCTGTGGCGGGGATCGCACCAGCCGCGAGCGGCAAGAAGCATTGGATGGCTGGGAGCACCGGGTGCGCTGGAGTGTCTACGACTCCCTGGTCGACTTCATTCACCCCGAGTGGCTGGAGGAAAACCCGATCAGCGAGCTTGATCTGGAGCGCCTGCATCAGTTCCGGATCACCGAGTACCGGGTACGGGCGATCCTGGCGCACCCTGACGGCGAAGGGCTGGACCGACGCACCCGGATTCGCATGGTCAACATTCATACCCAGCGCGAGCGAATTATCGACCACACCGAAGTCTGGCGCTATGATGAAGACCTGAAGCGCTGGCTGCTGCACTCCGGTTTGCCAGACCCGCGCCGATACTGAGCAGGATCCGTTTACCGCCACATGTAGACAGGACAAGCCAATGCGAACCATCGCCGTGATCAACGCCAAAGGAGGCTGTGGCAAGTCGACCATTGCCACCAGCCTTGCAGCCGCGCTGGCCTGGGAAGGTCACAGCGTTGCGCTCGGTGATATGGACCCCCAGCAATCGACCAATGACTGGCTGGGCTTGCGCGGCGAAGATGCACCCGAAATTCTCGCCGTCAATCGCCAGGGTGGGCCGCTGCGGGCACCGAGCGAGGCCGATACCCTGATCCTCGACACCCCGGCCGGCCTGCACGGTACCGAGCTGGGCCATGTGCTGCGCCGGGCCGAGACCATACTGGTACCGATACTGCCATCGCCGGTGGACATGCGCGCGGCCTGGCGCTGGCTCAATCACTTGGCCGAGCTCAAACCGGTTGTGCAGAAGGAAACCGTGGTCGGCTTGATCGCCAACCGGGTGCGCCCGCACACCATCATCTACCGTGAACTGACCGGTTTCCTGAACGAGTTCCGCTTTCCGGTCATTGGCCAGCTGCGTGACTCAATGAACTACGTCCGCGCCTTTGAACGCGGCCTGGCCGTATCCGACCTGCCGCCCTATCAGGCCTGGCAGGACTGGGAAGAGTGGGAGCCGATTCTGGCCTGGATCCGGAGCCGCCGCTCGCGGGGAAAGGCCTGACGGACCTGTTGGCGGGCGCACTGTTCCGACTGGCAGGTTCGACCACCAAGCACCAAGCCTGATCGCTTGACAGCAAAACGCTCGGGATCGCGGCGGCAAGACCATTCGGTAACTTCCACGTCATCACCGACTGACAGTATTGCGCAAGTGCAGCGCCTTGGCCTGCAGGCTCAGGCACGGCTGTTGAGCGGCAAGCAAACAGTCTGCCGGGTCGGAAGGGCCGGGAATGCTTGCGACATTTCCCTGGCCGATCAAGCATACGGGTCATTGCGAGCAGCTCATGAACTCATCCCGCGAACCGGCTGCCGCCCCCCTGCGGGTAATGCTCGGCGCAGCCGCCATCGTCGTTATCGCTGCCAGCATTATTAACCCGGCAACGAAATACCTGCGGTATTCGTTGCACGGCTTTTGCGGCACATGTCCGCAAAAGCCTTCGCTGCGCGGTCCCGGCCGTTCCGGCCGGGCATTAACGCGGCAATCTATTTGATTGCCGCGTTAATAGGTGCCCCGTCCAGGGCGAGATTATCGATCAGACGGGCGGGCCCCAGAACAGCGGCAGCCAACAGCCGCTGTGGTCGCCCGGGCTGCGGCGCTCCCAGATCCTCGGCGCTGCGCCAGGCCAGGTACTGGGGCGTGAATCCATGCTGCTCCAGCCGCTGCCAGGCCCGGTCCCGCACCGCTGGCCAGTCCTCCCCGGCGGCCAGCGCAGCAGACATGTCCATCAGACTGGCGTATAGCTGCGGCGCTGCCACACGCTGCTCCTCGTTCAGATACTGATTGCGCGAGCTCATTGCCAAACCATCCGCTTCGCGCCGGGTGGGCCAGGCTTGTATCTCGATGGCCAGGGCCAGGTCTTGCACCAGTCGCTTAATGATCAGCAACTGCTGAAAATCCTTTTCACCGAACACCGCCAGCTGCGGTCGGACCTGCTGAAACAGGCGCAGCACGACATTGGCCACACCATCGAAGTGGCCTGGGCGATGCTCACCGCAAAGGACACAGCTCAGGGCCGGCGGTGCCAGCAAGGAAAAACCCGGACTCAGCGGGTACATGGTCTCCACATCAGGTGTCCAGACCAGATCGCAACTGGCGGCGCCGAGCTTTTCAAGGTCCGCAGCCCGGGTTCGGGGGTAGCGCTGATAGTCTTCGCCTGGCCCGAACTGGGTCGGATTGACGAACAAGCTGACCACGACCCGATCGCAGCGCCTGGCAGCGGCTCTGACCAGGTCGAGATGACCCTCGTGGAGATTACCCATGGTCGGCACCAGGCCGATGCGCTCATTGCGCGCACGCCAGTGCCCGAGCACGGCTCGCATCCGGTCCAGACTGCTGATAACGTGCATCAGCTGCCCCGATCAGCGGTAGGCATGTTCGGCGGCGGGAAAGCGTCGCTCGCGCACGGCGGCAACAAATGCCTCCAGTGCTGCTCCAATGCTGTCGCTCCCGACCATGAAGTTCTTGACGAAGCGCGGTCTCGGCGGCGGGCTGATGCCCAGCACATCGTAGCTGACCAGAACCTGGCCATCGACGTTGCTTCCGGCACCGATGCCGATCACTGGAATCGTCAAGGCGCTGCTGACCGAGGCCGCCAGGCTGGCTGGCACGCATTCCAGCACCAGCATGCCGGCGCCTGCCCGTGCCAACGCTGCGGCGTCCTCGCGCAGCCTGGCAGCAGCCTGTTCATCTCGTCCCTGGACCCGGTAACCGCCCAACTGATGCACATGCTGCGGAGTCAGGCCCAGGTGACCACACACCGGAATGCCCTGCCCGACCAGTGCTTCGATCTGGGGGACAATGGCCGCACCGCCTTCAAGCTTGACCATCTCGGCACCAGCCCGCATCAGGCGTCCGGCGCTGTCGAGCGCGCTGGCACGGTCATGGTAGGACAGAAATGGCAGATCGGCGATCAACAAGGCCCTGGCCAGACCACGGCGGACAGCCTCAGTGTGATAAACCATGTCCGCCACCGTTACCGGCAAGGTGCTGTCGCGCCCCTGAATGACATTGCCCAGGGAATCACCCACCAGCACACAATCCGCCCCGGCCTGATCGACAAGCCGGGCCAGGCTGGCATCATAGGCTGTGAGCATGGCGATGGCATCGCTTTTCGCCTTCATCCGAAGCAAGCCGGGCAAAGTAAGCTTTTCCGGGTTCATTGATCACTCCGCTTGAAATCAAACGAGGCGCAGGACGGCAGGTCCTGGGCCGGACGAACAGCCTCAAGCTCGGCGACATCCAGAGCTTCAAGCAGCGCCGAGACCCGGCCCTGGCCTTCAACCAGCAAATCCGGCGACAGGTCCGCCAGCGGCACCAGTACGAAGGCACGCTGATGCATACGGGGATGCGGCACGGTCAGATCCGGCTCGTCGAGGTTTGCCCCCTCATAGACCAGCAGATCCAGATCGATCAAACGGGGCCCCCAGCGCGGGCCCACTCTCTCGCGACCCAGCTGGAGTTCGATATCGAGCAGCGCCTCGAGCAGGTCACGTGGCGATAGATCGGTCGCGATCTTGGCCACTGCATTCAAGAAGTCAGGCTGGTCGGTATTGCCCCAGGGCGCGGTTTGATAGATCGGTGAAACGGCGCGTAGCTGGGTGTTCGGCAAGCGCGCCAGCAAAGCGCTGGCCCGTCTCAATACGGCACGGCAGTCACCCTGGTTGCTGCCCAGCCCTATCCAGGCCACCTTCATACCCCTGACTTGCGCTTGCGTGGTCGACGCCGACGGCGCCGACGACCACTCTCCTGGCCTTCCAGCATCTGACCGCGCTGCTCACCATCGACCACCTGGATATCGGTCCACCAACGCGCCAGCTCCTCGAGCTCGGGTTCCTCCAGCACTCGCAGCAGCAAAAAGTCATAGGCGGCCCGAAATCGACGCTCGTTCATCAGACGATTGACGCGCTTGCCGCGACGATTTTCGAAACGCGGCTGCAGGCACCAGATCTCCTTGGCCATGCCGGAGTAGCGACGATGGATCGCCACCCGCCGGGCCTGCTCGACAATCGCGTCTTCGCCGGCCTCGGCCAGGGCCTCGACCGGCGCCTGGCCGGCATCAATCAGCCGGGCCGAGCGTTCGCGCACCTTGGGCCACAGGAAGGCTGCGAACAGGAAGCCGGGCGTCACCGGCAGCCCCTCAGCCACACGCTGATCGGTATTCTTCAGAGCTTGCTCCACCAACGGTGGCGGCGCTGACGGATCCTCAAACAGCCCAGGGAACAGCTGCGCCCACAGATCCTGGCGAACCAGGGCCTGAAATGTCGGCCACGCATGACCGCTCAGAAACAGTTTGAGAATTTCGTCAAACAGGCGCGCCGGCGGGATATCGACCAGCAGCGGCGCCAGGGCGACCATCGGGCCGGCCGTCTGCGGTTCGATGGCCAGATCAAGCTTGACCATGAAGCGCACTGCGCGCAGCAGCCGCACCGGATCCTCACGGTAGCGGGTCACCGGGTCGCCGATCAGGCGCAAGCGCCGCGCCATCACATCCTCATAGCCGCCAACATGATCCCGGATGGTCTCCTTGATCGGGTCATACATCAGGGCGTTGACGGTGAAATCGCGCCGGCAAGCGTCTTCCTGCTCGCTGCCAAAGACATTGTCGCGCAGGACCCGGCCACCTTCTTCAATCTCGCGATGTTCACTTTCTTCTTCCCCGCCTCCTCGGAAGGTGGCAACTTCGATGATCTCGCGACCAAAGCGAACGTGGGCGAGGCGAAAACGTCGCCCGATCAAGCGGGCATTACGAAACAATTCGCGAACCTGCTCAGGCGTGGCGCTGGTTGCGACGTCGAAATCCTTGGGCTGCTGGCCGAGCAGCAAATCGCGAATACTGCCGCCAACAATGAAGGCAGCATGCCCGCCCTGCTGCAGACGCTCAACCACCTTGATGGCGTTGGCGCTCACATGGCGGGGCTGAATGCGGTGTTCCTGGCGGGAAATGATGCGCGGCTGGCCGCTGGCTTCGGTCACTGGGGCTTTCTGGTCATGACTGGTTGGGGCCGGACCGAGAGTCTCGGGGTGGCTGGGCTTTGTTAAAATAATCGACATAGTTTAGCACTTTGACTGTCAACCACCGGGCCTGCCCCGGTCAAGCACTGGACACCCGCCCATGACCTTTGTCGTTACCGAAAACTGCATCAAGTGCAAGTACACCGACTGTGTTGAAGTCTGCCCCGTGGACTGCTTCCACGAAGGCCCCAATTTTCTCGTCATCGACCCGGAGGAATGCATCGATTGCACCCTGTGCGAGCCAGAGTGCCCGGTCGAGGCGATCTACCCGGAAGACGACCTGCCGGCTGATCAGCAGCAGTTCCTGGCACTGAACGCCGAACTGTCGCGCGAGTGGCCGGTGATTACGGAAATGAAGCCAGCGCCGGCCGATGCCAAGGACTGGGAGGACAAGCCCGACAAGCTCCAGTATCTGGAGCGCTGATCGCAGCTGGCGGGATCGTTCCGGCTGCAACTAGCTCAGCCGAAGCGGACTCAGCCAAGCCGATCCCGCAGCATTGCCAGCACGAACTCAGCGGTTTCCATATCGATGACGCGGCCATCCTGGTCCAGAAGAATTACCCGCGCATTGTCGCCGTCTGGCTGAACTTCGGCGCGGAAACGTCCGCTGTAGTCCATCACTTCAGTACCGCGCCAGAAGGCCAGTCGCGACAGCCCGGTGCGATCCAGTTGGATCGGGTCGTGGCGGAAGTCAAAGATATAACGCCGCGCGGGCTCATCGACCGTGCGCACGTTCATGCCACCGCGATTTAGGGCAAAACTGAGACGACGCCAGACGCTGTCGGCCTCGTCCTGCACTTCCAGAAACAGCCCGGTAGGGCCGAAGCGAATGTGCGAGCGCGATGCTTCAGCTTCGGCACTGGGCAGTACCCGGGGCGGACGGGCCTCGTTGCCGACGGCAGCCAGCTCCGGTAGAAAATAACCCGGAATCTGATAGGTCGTGCGAATCCGTGGCTGACTCAGACCTTCCGGAGCCCGAATCGGCTGTACTTCCTCGCTGCCCACGTAGACAGGCTGCCGATCGCGTGTAGCACAACCGCTAGCCAGGCCGGCTATCAGCAGCAAGGACATGAGAATGAGCAATTTGGAATTCATAAACCCCCTGAAATGACGGGTGCGATTGGATTTCGACAGGCGCAATGGCCAATCTCTCAGTTTACCGCAAGCTGTCAAGCCAGTGCGTCCAGTAGTACCTGGCCGCGCTGGTGCCAGCGATCATCCAGCCGCACCAATGGCAGACGCAAGCCTGGCCCGATCCGCCCTGCCTGCTCGAGCAGCCATTTCACGGGCACCGGGTTGGCTTCGACGCCCAGAAACACATACAGTTCAGCCAGTCGCTGATCGATCGCCCGGGCCGCTGTTTCCTGCCCGCTCAGCGCCTGCTCGCACAAGCGGGAAAATTCAGCCGGCACCAGGTTGGCGGCGACGGAGATGACCCCATCGGCACCGGCCAGCATGCTGGAGCAGCAGCTGCCATCGTCGCCGCTGAGCACGCTGAGGCCTCCATCAATCAGCGCTGCGATCCGTCCGGCATCGGCTACGGCTTCCTTGATCGCGACGATGTTCGGATGAGCTGCCAGGGCCAGACTGGTCTCTGGCAACATGTCCACGGCCGTGCGCGCCGGCACGTTGTACAACACGATGGGAATCCTTGACGCATCGGCCACGGCTCGATAGTGCGCCAGCAGCCCGCGCTGCGACGGACGGTTGTAGGCCGGCGTGACCACCAGAGCGGCATCGGCGCCCAGGCGAGCGGCGATCTCTGTGCGCCGCCGGGTTTCAGCCGTGGATGGCAATCCGGTACCGGCCAGGACCGAGACACGCCCGCCCAGCCGTTCAATCGCCAGGCCAAGCAGCCGCTCGAACTCCTTCTCGTTGAGCGTTGCTGACTCGCCCGTGGTACCTGCCACGACAACGCCGCTGCTGCCCGAGGCCAGATGCCAGTCGAGCAGCCCCAACCAGGCCGTCTCATCAATATCGCCGTTGGCGCGCATGGGGGTGACCAGCGCGACGATGGATCCCTTGAACATGTTGACTCCGGACTATCCTGCAGCGGTGACGTGCGCGACGACCCGAGCAGTCGCCTGAAAATGATGCAATTGTGCTAGTTTAACCCACCAGGGCCAAGAGCTGGCGAGAGCCTGAACCCCAAGTCACTGATTTAACGAATATTTTATTTATGAGCTCAGCACCGACACTGTCAAATACCCGTCTTCCGGCCAGCGGCGAACGCGACCTGGCCCTGGCCGACTTCAAGGGCAAGCCCGTGGTGGTCTATTTCTACCCCCGCGACAACACGCCCGGCTGCACCAAGCAGGGCGAAGGCTTCCGCGACCACTACGCCGAATTCCAGGCCGCCGGCTGCGAAATCATTGGCATCTCGCGCGACAGCGCGGCCAGCCACGACAAGTTCGCCGCCAAGTATGACTTCCCCTTCCCGCTGCTGGCCGACACTGATGAAACCCTGTGTCGGGCCTTCGACGTGATCAAGGAAAAGAATATGTACGGCAAGAAGGTGATGGGTATCGAGCGCAGCACCTTTCTGTTCGACGCCAAGGGCAAGCTGGTGCGCGAATGGCGCAAGGTGCGGGTACCCGGTCATGTCGAAGAAGTCCTCGCTGCCGCGCGCGAACTTGGCTGAGCGCCGGCCCGAACGCATCCCCTTCCCCAGGAGCCGCTGCCCATGATGGCCGAGCGCCAGCGTCTGTACATCCTCGACACAAACGTGTTGATGCACGATCCGACCTCCCTGTTCCGCTTTGCCGAACACGACATTTTCCTGCCCATGATCGTGCTCGAAGAACTGGACCGGGCCAAGAAGGGCGTATCCGAGGTCGCCCGCAACGTGCGCCAGGTCAGCCGCTTTCTTGGCCAGATGATCGGGCCCGGCGATGCGCTGGATGAGGGAGTGGAACTGGCCGAGCCGGATGGCTTGAATCTGAAGGTCGGCACCGGTCGTCTGTACTTCCAGACCCGCCATTTCGACAACGGCTCCGACCTGGTCGGAGACGGCTCGCTTGCCGACAACGAAATCCTGCTGGCCGCACTCAGCCTGACGCGCGAACATCCCGACAAGCAGGTCGTGCTGGTCTCCAAGGACATCAACCTGCGAATCAAGGCAGCGATTCACGGCGTGCTGGCAGAGGACTACCACAATGATCGGGCGCTGGACGATCTCAGTCTGCTGTATACCGGCATGCGCGAGCTCGACAACTCGTTCTGGGAAGCCCACGCCACGCGCGACTCCTGGACCGAAGAAAGTCGCACCTTTTACCGCATGGAACGCCAGATCGATGACGACTGGTACCCCAATCAGTGCCTTCGTCTGGCCGGCGCAAACGGCCTTGAGGCACTGGTCCGCCAGGTGGACGAGGACGCCATCGTGCTGGAAGTCGCACGCGACTTTCGCCGCGAGCAGCATGGCGTCTGGGGGATCATGGCGCGCAACCCGGAGCAGAACTTTGCCCTGAACCTGCTGATGGACCCGCAGATCGACTTTGTCACCCTGCTCGGCACGGCCGGCACCGGCAAGACCCTGCTCGCCCTGGCCGCCGGCCTGGCCCAGACCCTGGACGAAAAGCTCTACCGCGAAATCGTCATGACCCGGGCCACGGTCTCGGTCGGCGAAGACATCGGCTTCCTGCCCGGTACCGAGGAAGAAAAGATGACACCCTGGATGGGGGCGCTGACCGACAACCTGGAAGTACTGACCGAATCCGACGACCACGGCAGCGACTGGGGCCGGGCCGCGACCAACGACCTGCTGGCCTCAAGAATCAAGATCCGCTCGCTGAACTTCATGCGCGGCCGCACCTTCCTCAGCCGCTACCTGATCATCGACGAAGCCCAGAACATCACGCCCAAGCAGATGAAGACCCTGATCACCCGCGCCGGCCCCGGCACCAAGATCGTCTGCTTGGGCAACGTAGAACAGATCGACACCCCCTACCTCACGGAAACCACGTCAGGCCTGACCTTCGCTGTCGATCGCTTCAAATACTGGCCCCACGCCGGCCACATCACCTTGAAGCGTGGCGAGCGCTCGCGCCTGGCGGACTTCGCTTCCGAGGCGCTATAGCAAGCCCGGAGCGGGGACAAGACTGCAGGAGATGATCCCATGGCCACCCAGGGTTTTGAACAGCTTGGGTGCCGGACTCGGTGATGCTCAGCTGGCGAAAAGGCGTTTTGGGCGGAGGCGTCCTTCGCCGTCGGTTTGCCCGATGCCGAGAAAGACCGCCTCGGCATAGACCCGGACCAGGCCGGGGGGCAGAATGGCGAGGCCGGCCAGGCGTTGGCCCTGTAGCAGGCGCCTGGCCGATTCGGCTTCGAGGCGCATCGCCGGCAGATGCTGCAAGGCCTGATCTGGAGAAAGCAACAAGGCGCGGGCGGACTCCCTGTCGAGCTGCTCGAGCTGCGCCAGGGAAACGGCCTGCTCCAGACTGAATGGCTGGCTTTCCGTGCGACGCAGCGCGCTCATGTGAGCGCCGCAGCCCAATTGTCGACCCAGGTCGCGAATGAGCGAACGCACGTAAGTCCCCTTGGAGCAGGCAATGTGCAGGCTCAGGCGTGGCAGGGCGAACTCGACCAGGTCCAGGGCATGGATGGTGACCGGTCGCGGCGGCCGATCCACCGTCTCGCCGCGACGGGCCAGCTCATACAGGCGCTGGCCCTGGTGCTTGAGTGCCGAATGCATCGGCGGGACTTGCTCGATCGGGCCACGGAAACAGGCCAGTGCCGCTTCGATATCGGCCCGGCTGAAATCGGCGACCGGCTTGCGCTCCAACACCTCGCCCTCGGCATCCTCGCTGTCGGTGACCACGCCCAAAGTCGCCTCGGCCAGGTAGGCCTTGTTCGAATCGAGCAGGAAACCGGCAACTTTGGTCGCCTCTCCGAAACACAGCGCCAGCAGACCGGAGGCCAGTGGGTCCAGGGTGCCGGTATGCCCGGCCTTGCGAAGGCCGAGTACGCGCTTGGCCCGCGCCAGCGCGGCATTCGAGCTCAGACCAACGGGCTTGTCGAGCAACAGAATGCCGGAGACCACCGGATGTTCAGGCTGCGCAGACGCGCTCATGAGTTCATGCCTGTCTTCAGCCTCAGGCAAAGGCGCTGACGCAGAGACTGATCAAGCCACCGGAGAACACCCCCAGGGCCAGCACCGCCAGGCCATTGATGCTGAGCATGGCACGGAAGTCCACCGGGGCCGGAATGGGAGCACTGTCTTCCGGGGCGTCGAAATACATCAGCTTGACGATGCGCAGATAGTAGTACGCGCCGACCACGGCACTGAGCACGGCCAGCACCGACAAGCCGACGAAACCAGCCTGCAGGGACGCGGCGATGACCTGCCACTTGGCAAAAAAGCCCAGGAAGACCGGGATGCCGGCCAGCGAAAACAGGATCATCAGCATCAGGAAGGCATGCCAGGGATTGCGCCTGGCCAGACCCTTGTAATCGTCAAGGCGGTCGGCTTCACGATCACCGCTGGAAACCAGGATGACCACGGCAAAGGCACCGGCCGACATGATCGCATAGGCGATCGCATAGAACATCGCTGCAGCATAACCTTCCGGCGTACCGGCCAGGATGCCGAGCAACATGAAGCCCATGTGGGCGATGGTCGAGTAGGCCAGCATGCGCTTGATGTTGTCCTGGGCGATGGCAAGAAGGTTGCCGAGCACCAGCGACAGCGCCGCCAGCACCACCAGCATGCCCTGCCAGTCCTGATGCAGGCCGATCAGGCCGTTGTCGAGCAGGCGGATGGCCAGGGCCAGGCCTGCCAGCTTCGGCACCGATGCAATGAACAGGGTGATCGCCAGCGGCGCGCCGTGATAGACATCCGGCACCCACATGTGAAAGGGCACGGCGCCGAGCTTGAAGGCGATGCCGGTGACCACGAACACCAGACCGAAAGTCAACAGCATGGAGTCGCCGACACCGGCCGCCAGGGACTGGCTGATCACGGCCAGCTCCAGACTGCCGGTGGCACCGTAGATCAGACTCATGCCGTAGAGCAACAGACCGGAAGCCAGCGAGCCGAGGATGAAATACTTCATCGCCGCCTCGGAACCGAAGCGTGAATCACGATCCAGGGCAACCAGGGCATAGGTCGACAGCGCCAGCAGCTCAAGGCCCAGATAAACCGTGATCATGCTGGCCGAGGAGATCATCACCATGATGCCGAGCAGCGCGAACAGGCTCAAGGTGTAGAACTCACCCTTGAACAGACCGAAGCGGCGCAGGTAATGCTTTGCGTAGACAAAGACAGCGGCCAGAGTCAGGTAACTGAACACTTTCAGCACATCGCCAAAGCGATCGCGGACGAAGGTGCCGGAGAAGGCATGCAGCACTTCGCCCGGCGGCAGCATGACACGCAGGGTGAGAATGCTGGCAAAGACCAGGGTGAGCACGGCCAGCAGGTGGGTCAGGCCGCGACGCTCGTCGGAAATGAACAAATCCGCCAGCATTACCACGCAGGCGGCCGAGAGCACGAAGATTTCGGGCAGGGCCAGGTTGAGTTCGGCTAGGGTCATGGTCGATGTCTCGCAGTCATCCCGGCAGCTTGCTGGTCACGATGTGTTCAACCAGGTTCTGGATTGAGGCTTCCATCATGTGGATCAACGGCCACGGCCAGACACCGACGGCCAGCACCATCAGTGCGAGGCTGACCATCATGATCCACTCCCGCCGGGTCAGATCCTTCAGGCCGGCTACCGCGCTGTTGGCTACCTCGCCGTAGAACACGCGCTTGACCAGCCACAGGCTATAGGCCGCACCCAGCAACAAGGTGGTGCCGGCAACAAAGGCGAACCAGGGGTTGGCATGAAATGCGGCCAGGATGACCATGAACTCACCAACAAAACCGGAAGTACCCGGCAGGCCCGAATTGGCCATGAAAAACAGCACCGCGAATACAGCAAACCAGGGCATGGTGTTGGCCACGCCGCCGTAGTCGGCAATCTCGCGGCTGTGGACGCGATCGTAGAGCACGCCCACGGCCAGGAACATCGCGCCGGAGATGAATCCGTGAGAAATCATCTGCACCATCGCCCCGCTGATGCCAAGGCCCGCGCCGGTCACTTCGCCGGTGTTGCGAAGGATGGCGAAGGCCAGGAACAGCCCCAGGGTGACGAAGCCCATGTGCGAGATCGAGCTGTAGGCGATCAGCTTCTTCATGTCCGACTGGGCCAGGGCGACAAAGCCGATATAGGCGATGGCGACCAGCGACAGGCCGATCACCAGCCAGTCCAGAGCTGCGGCGGCGTCGGGCACGATTGGCAGGGCCAGGCGCACCAGTCCGTAGCCGCCGATCTTGAGCATGATTGCAGCCAGTACCACCGATCCGCCTGTTGGTGCCTCGACATGGGCATCGGGTAACCAGGTATGCACCGGCCACATCGGCACCTTGACGGCAAAGGCGATCAGGAAGGCGAGGAAGATCCAGATCTGGGCCGGCAGCGCCAGCGGCAACTGGTGCAGATCAAGGATGGCAAAGCTGGACCCCTGCAGGTACATCCAGATCAGGGCGATCAGCATGAACACCGATCCGAAGAAGGTGAACAGGAAGAACTTGATCGTGGCGTAGATGCGGTTCGGCCCGCCCCAGATGCCGATGATCAGAAACATCGGCACCAGCATGGCCTCGAAAAAGACATAGAACAAAAGCGCATCAAGGGCGGCGAACATGCCGGTCATCAGCCCCTGGAGCACAAGGAAGGCAGCCAGGTACAGGTGCGGTCGATCACTGATCGTCCACCCGCCGATGACGACCAGCACACCGATCAGCGCGGTCAGCAAAATCAGCGGCAGGGACAAGCCGTCGATGCCCAGATGGTAGTGCACATCGAAAGCGGCGATCCAGACGACCCGCTCCTCGAACTGCATGGCCGCGGTGCCGGCATCGAAGCCCGCCCACAGCACCAGCGACAAAACCAGGGCCAGCAGCGTGCTCATCAACGCCAGCGGGCGGACCAGGGCTGGCTGCCGCTCACCCAGGGCTACCAGGGCAACGGCACCGGCAATCGGCAGCCAGACCAGCAGGCTCAGCAGCGGCCATTCCGTCATGATGCCGCTCCCGGCTGCAATATGGAGGTGCTTGACTCGAACATCACCATGCTCACCGCAGCAACATGAAGGACGCCAAAACGGCCACCAGACCGATAATCATGGCGAAGGCGTAGTGGAACAGAAAACCCGACTGGATTCGGCGGGCGGCGGTGGCCAGGCGGCCGACCAGGCGGGCGCTGCCGTTGACCAGCAGGCCATCGATCAGGAAGCGATCACCGCCGCGCGACAGTCCGCCGGCCAGCTTCAGGGCACCGCCGGCAACGACTCGCTGGTACAGCTCATCGAAACCATACTTGCGATCCAGCACGGTCCAGACCAGGCCAGCGCGGGCCTTGATGCTGTCGGCCAGGCCAGGCCTGAGCAGGTAGATCCAGGACGCCAGGCCAACACCCAGCATGGCCAACCAGAACACCGGGGTCAGGAAGCCCTTGAGACCAAACATCAGCGGGCTGGAGACCTTGTCGGCCAGCTGGGCGACAACATCATGGCCTTCGCGCACGCTGATTGCATCGGCCAGGGCGCCACCGAACAGCAGCGGCTGTACGGTCAAGTAGCCGATCAGCACCGACGGAATGGCCAGCAGGACCAGCGGCAGCGTGACCACCAGCGGTGATTCATGGGCATGGGCGCGGGTCTCCTCGTCCATCCGGGTCGGCCCATGAAAGGCCAGGTAGAGCATGCGGAAGGAGTACAGCGCGGTAATGACAACGCCGGCGTAGACGGCAAAGGTGGCAAAGGCCACGCCAGGACGCTCGGCCAGCTTGACTGCCTCGATGATCAGGTCCTTGGAATAGAAACCGGAAAAGAACGGAAAACCGATCAGGGCCAGGGAGCCAATCCAGGCCGTGGCCGCAGTGACCGGCATGTAGCGCGCCAGGCCACCCATCTGACGCATGTCCTGCTTGTGATGCAGGGCAATGATCACCGAGCCGGCGGCCAGGAACAGCAAGGCCTTGAAAAAGGCGTGGGTCATCAGATGGAAGATCGCCGCTGAGTAGGCCGACACGCCCAGGGCCACGGTCATGTACCCGAGCTGGGACAGGGTCGAATAGGCGACGACCCGCTTGATATCGTTCTGGACGATGCCGACCAGTCCCATGAACAGGGCTGTTATGGCGCCGATGACCAGAATGAAGCTCAGCGCCGTGACCGAGGTTTCGAACATCGGCGACAGCCTGGCAACCATGAAGATGCCGGCCGTGACCATGGTGGCGGCATGAATCAGGGCCGAAATCGGGGTCGGGCCTTCCATCGAATCCGGCAGCCAGGCATGCAGCGGCACCTGAGCCGACTTGCCCATTGCACCGATGAACAGGCAGATGCAGATGAAGGTCATGACCTGCCATTCGATCTGCCCGAGCACGCGCATGGTCTGGCCCTCAACGGCCGGGGTGGCGGCAAAGACCTCGGCATAGTCCAGCGAACCCATGTAGAACAGCACGGCGGCGATACCGAGCAAAAAGCCGAAATCACCGACCCGGTTGACCAGGAAGGCCTTCAAGTTGGCCTTGACCGCAGAGTCTTTCTTGAACCAGAAGCCGATCAACAGATAGGAGACCACGCCAACCGCTTCCCAGCCGAAGAACAGCTGCAGGAAGTTGTTCGCCATGACCAGCATCAGCATGGCAAAAGTGAACAGATTGATGTAGGCGAAGAAGCGCTGGTAACCGTCGTCGTCGTGCATGTAGCCGATGGTGTAGACATGCACCATCAGCGAGACGAAAGTGACCACTACCATCATCAGCGCGGTCAGGCTGTCGATCAGAAAGCCGATTTCGAAACGGATGCCATCGCTCACTGCCCAGGTATAGACCGAGTAGTTGAGCACTGGCAGCTCGTTGAAGAACACCTCCCAGGCAACGTAGGCCGACAACAGGAAGGCGCCGGCCACCGCCAGGATGGTGACCCAATGCGCCCCGGCACGCCCCACCTGACGCCCAAACAGTCCAGCCACCAGACAACCAAGCAAGGGCAGCAGCGGGACCAGCAAAATGATTGTTTCGATGTTCACTGACAATTCATCCCGACATTGGCTGCAACGCACAGCGCTCGTCTCTTACCGTTCCATTGCCCACGGTTCGCAATCACCCCTTCAGATCAGCCAGGTCTTCGACGTTGATGGACTGGCGGTTGCGAAACAGCACGACCAGGATGGCCAGGCCGATCGCTGCTTCGGCGGCGGCCACGGTAAGAATGAAAAACACGAACACCTGGCCATCGTAGTTATCCAGGAAACGCGAGAAGGCGACGAAGTTCATGTTGACCGCCAGCAGCATCAGCTCGATGCACATCAGCAGGATCAGCACATTGCGGCGATTCAGGAAGATCCCGGCCACGCTGATGCAAAACAGCACCGCGCCCAGGGTAATGAAGTGGGCCAGGGTCAGCATGCTCAGCGCTCCTCGCCGTCTGATGACATCTTGACCAGGCGCACCCGCTCCTCGCGCCTGACCTGGACCTGGCGACCAGGGTCCTGATGGCGCGTGCCGGGACGGCGCCGATGGGTCAGGGAGATCGCGGCAATGATCGCAACCAGAAGAATGACCGCAGCAATTTCGAAGGCGTACAGATAGTCGGTGTAGAGCAGGCGTCCGATTTCGCTGGTGTGGCTGTAGCCTTCCGGTCGCGGCTCGGGCATGACCTGGCTCTCCAGGCCCCGGGTCCAGATCACCATGAACAGCTGCAAGCCCATCGCCAGGGCGACCAGCAGCCCCACCGGCAGATAGGCACCGATCCGGCTCGCAGCGCGGGATGGACCGACATCAAGCATCATGACGACAAACAAGAACAGCACCATCACCGCGCCGACATAAACCAGAACCAGCACGATGGCCAGGAACTCGGCCTGCAGCAGCATCCAGATGCAGGCTGCTGAAAAGAACGACAGCACCAGAAACAGGGCCGCATGCACCGGATTGCCGACCGTGACCACGCACAGCGCCGAGGCCACGAGGACCGCGCTGAACAGGTAGAAAACGATTTCCATGATGGGCATGCCTGACGATTCCTCGCGAACGCAGCGATTACGGGCACCGAGCCTGTTCGGCCGGCGGCAAGGCGCTGTCGTCCCTTCCTCTAACGATAAGCCGCATCCTGCCGGCGGGCATCGGCGATGCGCTCCTCGAAGCGGTCGCCGATGGCCAGCAGCTGCTGTTTGGTGACGATGTTCTCGCCGCGGTTTTCAAAGTGGTACTCGCTGATATCGGTCTCGACGATGGAGTCGACCGGACAGGATTCCTCGCAGAAACCGCAGTAAATGCATTTGAACAAGTCGATATCGTAACGCGTGGTCCGACGCGTGCCGTCCTCGCGCTGATGAGATTCAATGGTAATGGCCAGGGCCGGGCAGACCGCTTCGCAGAGCTTGCAGGCGATGCAGCGTTCCTCGCCATTGGGATAGCGGCGCAAGGCATGCAGGCCACGGAAGCGCGGCGACTTCGGCGTCTTTTCTTCCGGGTAGTTGAGCGTTTCCTTCGGCGCTTTCCAATAGCGGAAGGTCAGCGCCAGACCCTGCAGCAGTTCCAGCAGCAGCAGCGAGCGCAGGTAGCGACGAACGGCATTCATGCTCATGCTCCTCCGTACCAGCCAAGCAGGCGGAACACGCCGGCGACCATGATCCAGACAATGGTGATCGGAATGAATACCTTCCAGCCCAGACGCATGATCTGATCGTAGCGGTAGCGCGGGAAAGTCGCGCGAAACCACAGATAAAGGAAGCAGAACAGCGCGGTCTTGAGCAGGAACCAGTGCACTCCGCCGGCGCCAAGCACGGTATCACCCAGCACCGGCACACCCTGGAAGGGACTCAGCCAACCGCCGAGGAACAGCAGTGCAGCCAAGGCCGAAATCAGAATCATGTTGGCGTATTCGGCCAGAAAGAACACGGCAAAGGCCGAGCCTGAATACTCGGTATGGAAGCCGGCCACGATTTCCGACTCGCCCTCGGCCACGTCGAAGGGGGCACGGTTGGTTTCGGCAACCCCGGAAATGAAGTAAATCACGAACAGCGGCAACAAGGGCAGCCAGAACCAGGACAGCAGGCTGCCGGACTGGGCCTGGACGATACCGGTCAGGTTGAGGGTACCGGACAGGACGATGACGCCGACAAGGGCAAAACCCATGGCGATTTCGTAGGACACCGTCTGGGCCGCCGAGCGCAGGCCGCCAAGCAGGGCATACTTGGAGTTCGACGCCCATCCGCCGATCAGGATGCCATACACGCCCATCGAGGTCAGGGCCAGGACGAACAGGATGCCGGCGTCGATATCGGCCAGTACCAGCCAGTCGTCGAAGGGAATCACCGCCCAGGCGGTCAGCGCCGGGGCCAGGGCCAGAACCGGTGCCAGCAGGAACAGGAAGCGGTTGGCATTGGTCGGGATGATGATTTCCTTGAACAGCATCTTGAACACATCGGCAAACGGCTGCAGCAGGCCGAGCGGGCCGACCCGGTTGGGTCCGCGGCGCACCTGCATGTAGCCGATCACCTTGCGCTCGAAATAGGTGAAATAAGCCACGGCAATGGTGATCGGAAAAACGATCATCATGATCTTGGTCACCGTCCAGGCCAGGGTCAGAAAGGCGTCAATCATGCCTGGCCCTCGATCCGGATCGCACCCCAGGCCGGCCCCAGGCTCGCGCCGGCAGCGCAGGCTGCGGGCAGCCACAGCGCCCCGACAGCGACACGCGCATCAAGCTGCCAGGGCACGACCACGCTGGCCTCGCCCTGAACCAGGCGGAGATCGCGATCAGCATCCAGAGACAGCTCAGCGGCCGTGTCGGGATGTATACGGGCGAAGGGTTCGGCCGCATGATTGCTGGCCTGGAGCGGCGCCGATCGGCGCTGCAGGCTGTCGCCGGCATAGATCGGCACATCACCAATGCGGCACAGGGATTCAGTTTCGCCCTGCTCTGGCGCCGGCTCAAGATCGACGGTCGCGGTCGCAGCACTCGCCGTACCCAGCTCGGGCAATTCATCGAGCTTGCTGAAGTCGAAGCCTGGCAGCCCCCAAAGGGCACCCAGTCGACGCAGGATCTTCCAGCCCGGCCGGGACTGGCCAGGTGGACGGACAGCGGCCTGAAAATACTGACGCTGGCCGTCCAGGTTGACATAGCTGCCGTCGGTTTCCGGTACGGCGGCCAGCGGCAGAACCACATCGCCATGGGCGCGCAGGCTGCCGGACAGGTAGGGTGTGATCGCCACCACCAGCTCGGCCTGATCCAGTGCCGCCGCAGCCAGGGCCGGATCGGCCAGATCGAACTCCGGCTCCAGGTCCCACAGCAGGTAGGCGCGGCGTGGTGCGGCCAACATGGCGCGAGCGTCCAGACCATCAGGGCCCGGCCGGCACGCCGCCTGCCAGGCACCTTCGGCGTTGGCCGGCCCAGGCAGCAGGCAGGCACCCAGGTCCAGGCTGCGCGCCAGCAAAATGGCGAGCTCGCGCAGACTGCCGGCTTGTGGATGTTGCAAGGCCCCGTCGCCGAGCACGATGGCGCCGCGATCGGCCCGACCCAGACGCGCCGCGATGTCCTGAGCAGCAGCGTCAGCATCGGACTCGGCCAGCAGCCGGCCGAGTTCGCCGCCGGGCATGGCCAGCCCGGCACGCTCGATTGCAGCCCGCGCAACGCCAGCCAGAGCCTTGACCATGTGCCGGGGTGCAACGGTCAGTCGTGCGGCAAGCTCGAAATGAAAGTCGTAGGCAACCGGGTTCAAGTCCATGATGTCGGCTGCTTGCCGACGCCAGGCGCTGCGCAGCCGGTGACCCAGCAGCGGCTGGTCATGGCGGATATTGCTGCCGACCAGGAAGATGGCATCGCAGTCGGCCAGCGCCCGGCTGGGGATGTCCATGCGGGCCCGACCCAGATCCGGATGACTGAAATCGGACTGGCGCAGACGATGATCCAGGTGTGCCGAACCCAGCCCTGCCTGCAGGGCAGCGATCAGCTGATGCTCCTCGCAGCTTGCCCGGGGAGAGACCAAGGTACCCAGGGCATCGCCGCCGTGCTTCTCAAGCAGCGAGCCGAGCCGCTGCTTGAGCAGGTCAAAGGCCTGATCCCAGCTGGTCGACTGCCACTGGCCATCGACCTTGACCATCGGCTCGGTCAGCCGGTCATCGCTGGCCAGGCCAAAATGCGAATAGCGATCGCGGTCTGCCAGCCAGCATTCATTGATCGCCTCATTGTCGCGCGGCACGGTGCGCATGATGCGATCGCCACGGACGTGATAGAACAGGTTCGAGCCCAGGCAGTCGTGGCTACCGACAAAGGCACGGGCGCGCATTTCCCAGGGCCGGGCCGAGAACCGAAACGGCTTGTTGGTCAGTGCTCCGACCGGGCACAGGTCGATGATGTTGCCGGACAGCTCAGACTCGATATTGCGCTCGACAAAGGTCGATATCTCGGTGTGCTCGCCGCGCCCGATACCGCCCAGCTCCGAGGTGCCGGCGATTTCTTCAAGAAAACGGACACAGCGAGTGCAATGAATGCATCGGGTCATGTCGGTAGCGACCAGCGGCCCGATATTCTTGTCCTTGACCACCCGCTTGCGCTCGGTAAAGCGCGACACCGAGCGACCGTAGCCCATGGCCAAGTCCTGCAGCTCGCACTCGCCACCCTGGTCACAGATCGGACAGTCCAGCGGATGATTGATCAGCAGGAACTCCATCACCCCGCGCTGGGCGTCGACCGCGCGCTTGGACTCGGTAAAGACTTTCATCCCCTCGGCCACGGGTGTGGCGCAGGCCGGCAACGGCTTGGGTGCTTTCTCCACATCGACCAGGCACATCCGGCAGTTGGCCGCGATCGAGAGCTTGCGGTGATAGCAGAAGCGCGGAATATCGATGCCGATGCGGTCGGCCGCTTCGATGATCATCGCCCCTTTTTCGATCCGGACCGGCTCGCCGTCGATCTCCAGGCTGACCAATTCGCTGTCCTGGCGCTCAAGCGTGGCCATGGCAGGCCTCCGTTTGCTGACCACCGATGATGCTCTTTTGTCGGCAGTGCGAAATCATCAGGCCGCCTTCCCCAAGCGCTCGCCGACCATGGAGCGGCCATGCTCGATGAAGTATTCGAACTCGTGACGATAGTGACGCAGAAAGCCCTGGACCGGCCACGCCGCCGCTTCGCCGAAGGCACAGATGGTATGGCCTTCGATCTGGCCGGCGGCCGAAGCCAGCAGGTCCAGATCTTCAGCACGCCCCTGGCCTGCCATGATGCGCTTGAGCACGCGGTACATCCAGCCGGTACCCTCGCGACATGGCGTGCACTGGCCACAGGACTCGGCATAGTAGAACCGCGCAATTCGGGTGCATGCGCGGACCATGCAGGTGGTCTCGTCCATGACAATGACCGCACCCGAGCCGAGGCCGGAACCAGCCTTTTGCAGCGAGTCGTAGTCCATGGTGGTGTTGAGCATGATCTCGGCCGGCAGCACCGGCATGGACGAGCCGCCCGGGATCACCGCCTTGAGCTCGCGGCCCTCGCGCATGCCGCCGGCAAGCGCCAGCAGCTCGACAAAGGGCGTGCCGAGCGGAATCTCGAAATTGCCCGGCCTGGCCACATGACCGGAGACCGAGAAAATCTTGGCGCCACCGTTATTCGGTCGACCCATGGCCAGAAACCACTCCGGGCCGTTGCGCATGATCGCTGGCACGGAGGCCAGGGTTTCGGTATTGTTGATCGTGGTCGGCCTGCCATAGACACCGAAGTTGGCCGGGAAAGGCGGCTTGAATCGCGGCTGTCCCTTCTTGCCCTCCAGCGATTCCATCAGCGCGGTTTCTTCACCGCAGATATAGGCCCCGGCGCCGAGCACATTATGGATCTCGATATCCACGCCCGAGCCCATCACGTTGCGGCCCAGGTAACCGGCAGCGCGGGCTTCAGCCAGGGCCGCCTCGACGCGCTCGAAGGGCTCGTGGTGAAATTCACCGCGCAAGTAGTTGTAGGCCACGGTCACGCCCATGGCGTAAGCGGCGATGGCCATGCCCTCAAGCAAGGCATGCGGGTTGTAGCGCAGAATGTCGCGGTCGTGGCAGGTACCCGGTTCGGACTCGTCCGAGTTGCACAGCAGATACTTCTGACCCGGTGCCGAGCGCGGCATGAATGACCACTTCAGCCCGGTCGGAAAACCAGCCCCGCCGCGGCCGCGCAGGGCGGATTTCTTGATCGCCTCGATGATATCTTCCTGCGGCGTCTTGTCGCGCAGGATCTGCTCCCAGGCCTGCCAGCCACCGATTGCTCGATAGGCCGCCAGTGACCAGCACTCGGCCTGGTCAAGATGGGTAAATACAACGCTGTGATCAGCCATGCTCATCATGCAAGCCCGTCGAGAATCTCGTCGACCTTTTCCAGGGTCAGGTTTTCGTGGTAGTGACCGTCGACGACCATCATCGGCGCACCGGTGCAGGCGGCAACGCACTCCTCTTCGATTTTCAGAAAGATGCGACCGTCCGCAGTGCTCTCGCCCAGTTTGATGCCAAGCTTGTTCTCGACATGTTCGACCAGCGCATCGGCACCGCAGAGCATGCACGAGATGTTGGTGCAGATCGACACCGAGTGGCGACCGACCGGGCGGGTCTCGAGCATCGAGTAGAAATTGGCCACCTCGTAGGCCCACACCGGCGGCAGCTGAAGGTAGTCGGCGACCGCATCCATCAGCTGCTCGCTGAGCCAGCCGCCATTCTGGTGCTGGGCGGCAAGCAGAGCCTGGATCAGGGCCGAGCGGCGACCGGACTGATCGTCAGGAAACTTTCCCAGCCAGTGATCGATGGTCGCGCGCGTCTCGGCGGTCAGCAGATCGCAGCTGCCAGCCTCGGGCTTGTCCGTAGCCTGGATACTCATCGGTCAATCTCTCCAAAGACAATGTCCTGGGTAGCGATCAGGGCCGGGATATCAGCCAGCATATGTCCGCTGGCCATTTCATTCATCGCAGACAAGTGGGCGAAGCCGGGTGCGCGCAGATGGACTCGAAATGGCTTGTTGGCACCGTCGGAAACCAGGTAGCAACCAAATTCACCCTTGGGCGCCTCGACAGCAGCGTAGGTTTCGCCTTCGGGAACACAGTAGCCTTCAGTGAACAACTTGAAGTGATGAATCAGCGCTTCCATGTCATCCTTCATTTCTTCCCGGGACGGCGGACTGACCTTGAAGTTGCGCAGCATCACCGGCCCTGGGTTGGCCCGCAGCCAGGCAATGCACTGCTGGATAATGCGAGCCGACTGGCGCATCTCTTCAACCCGGACCAGGTAGCGGTCATAGCAGTCGCCGTTGGTCCCGACCGGAATGTCGAAATCCATCTCCCGGTAGCGTGCATAAGGCTGCTTCTTGCGCAGATCCCATGCCACGCCGCTGCCACGCAACATCGGCCCGGTGAAGCCCAGCTGCACGGCGCGCTCGGCGCTGACCGCACCGATGCCTACCGTGCGCTGCTTCCAGATCCTGTTGTCGGTCAACAGGGTTTCGTAATCGTCGACCTTGCCGAAGAAGTCCTCGGTGAAGGCCTCGAGGTAATCCAGCAGCGAACCGTCACGCCAGCGGTTCATGCGCTCCAGATCGCGTCCCTTGCGCCAGCGGCTCTCGGCCAGGCGCGGCATCTGTTCGGGCAGATCGCGATAGACACCACCGGGCCGATAGTAGGTGGCGTGCATGCGCGCACCCGACACCGCCTCGTAGCTATCCATCAAGGCTTCGCGTTCGCGGAAGGCATAGAGAAAGGCGGTCATGGCGCCGAGGTCGAGCGCATTGGAGCCGAGCCACATCAGGTGGTTGAGGATCCGGGTAACTTCGTCGAACAGCGTGCGGATGTACTGCGCCCGCTCCGGCGGTTCAATGCCGAGCAGCTGTTCGATGGCACGCACGTAAGCGTGCTCGTTGCACATCATCGACACATAATCGAGTCGATCCATGTAGCCGATGGACTGGTTGTAGGGCTTGGATTCTGCCAGCTTCTCGGTCGCCCGATGCAGCAGGCCGACATGCGGATCGGCCCGCTCGACGACCTCACCATCCAGCTCCAGGATCAGCCTCAGCACGCCGTGGGCAGCCGGATGCTGGGGACCGAAATTCATCGTGAAATTGCGGATCTCGCTCATCGCCCGTCTCCGCCGGTCAGCCTTTCATCGACGTAGCGGCTGTCGTGGCGGACCACGCGCGGCACCAGCACCCGCGGCTCGATTTCGACCGGCTCGTAAATGACCCGGCCCTTGTCGGCGTCGTAGCGCACGGTGACGTTGCCGATCAGCGGGAAGTCCTTGCGGAATGGATGGCCGATAAAGCCATAGTCGGTCAACAGACGGCGCAGATCCGGGTGCCCTTCGAAGACAATCCCGAACAGGTCGAAGGCCTCGCGCTCATACCAGTTGGCAGCAGGCCAGACCTCGATCAGGGATGACAGGATCGGCAGCTCGTCATCAGGCGCAAAGCAACGCAAGCGCAAGCGTCGGTTGTGCTTCAGGCTGAGCAAGTGGATAACGACCGCATAGCGGTTTTCCAGCTGCTCGGACTCGGGCCTGTCCGCCCAGGAGAAGCGGCCCGGCCCCAGCGCGTCCACGCCACGAGAGTAGCCGCTGGCCGTGGCCTCCGCCGTTTCCCACTCATCATCGCCGTAACCGAGGTAGTCGATGCCGCACAGGTCGGTCAGCTGCTCAAAGGCAAGCGCCGGCTCGTCGCGCAGCTGCCAGGCCACGTCCAGCCAGAATTCGGCCGGCACATCAACCGCCAGCTGGCCCCGGTGCTCGGTCATGCGGGTCAGCTTGCGGCCCAGGATGTCGTCCAGTGCCTGCGCCAGCGCGCGATTGGATGGGGCAGTTTCAGTCATGAACCGGCAATGCTGTGGGTGCGACGAATCTTCTTTTGCAGCTGCAGGATGCCGTACACCAGCGCTTCCGCCGTCGGCGGACAGCCGGGAACGTAGACATCGACGGGCACGATGCGATCACAGCCGCGAGTGACGGCGTAAGAATAGTGGTAGTAACCACCGCCGTTGGCGCAGGAGCCCATGGAAATGACCCACTTGGGATCAGGCATCTGGTCATAGACCTTGCGCAGTGCCGGCGCCATCTTGTTGCACAGGGTGCCGGCGACGATCATGACGTCCGACTGCCTTGGGCTGGGTCGAAAGATCACGCCAAAACGGTCGATGTCATAGCGTGATGCAGCTGAATGCATCATCTCGACCGCGCAGCAGGCCAGGCCGAAGGTCATTGGCCACATCGAACCGGTTCGAGCCCAGTTGATCAATGCATCGGCGCTTGTCGTGACCCAGCCTCGCTCGAGCAACGGGTTATCCGAATTGGGTCTGAGAATGTCATCAACCTCACCGGCAACCAGGGGGTTGTGCAGCAGTTCGCTTACTCCCATTCCAGCGCCCCCTTCTTCCATTCGTAGACAAAGCCGATCACCAGGATCAACAGGAATATGCCCATCGCCACCAGACCGGTGATGCCGACGTCGTCCAGAACCACAGCCCAGGGAAACAGGAAAGCGATCTCCAGATCAAAAATGATGAACAGGATGGCGACCAGGTAAAAGCGCACGTCGAATTTCATGCGCGAATCTTCGAAGGCTTCAAAGCCGCATTCGTAGGGCGAGAGTTTTTCGCTGGAGGGATTGCGCGGCCCCAGAATGCCACCTGCCAGAAGCAGCACGATTCCCATCCCGGAAGCAACGCCGAGAAAGATCAGGATCGGAAAATAATCTGCCAGCATGTGTAGGGTGCTCTCCGATGCAACAATGAGATCGGAATACCTACCAGGTCCACGGGCGCCGTGATATGGCCGTGGCCCAGTATCCCGATCCCTCCAAAATGGTGCCGAAGGCCGGACTCGAACCGGCACGGCTTTCGCCACTGCCCCCTCAAGACAGCGTGTCTACCAATTCCACCACTTCGGCAATTTTAGAGGGGCCGCCTCAATGATCCCGTGAAAGGGTCACTCGACCGGCGGCTCCGGGATGAACTCGTCCTCTTCTTCCGGCAGGAACAGGAATTCGTCGTCGATGTCGATCTGCTCGGCGGCGGGCGGTGCCTGCAGACCGGCTGCAATACCCAGATCATCCGGTGATTCGATAATACCGCCGGAACGTGCCACGATGACCGCCATCGACAGGCTGATCGCGAAAAAAGCCACGCCCATCCAGCTGGTCGTGCGCGTCAGGAAGCTGGCTGAGCCGCGCGCACCGAACACCGTGCCAGAAGCACCGGCACCAAAAGCGGCGCCCATGGTCGCGCCCGGGCCGCGCTGAACCAGCACGATGGCGATCAGGCCAGCGGCCAGCACGACATGAAAAACGATCAGAACTGTATACAGCATGTCTCAATAAAACCGGTTGTGTATCATCCAGCGGCCTGGTAAATGCCCATGAAAGCTTCGGCCGTCAGCGAAGCTCCGCCAATCAGGCCGCCATCGATGTCTTCGCGGGCGAACAGGTCGGCGGCATTGTCGGGTTTGACGCTGCCACCGTACAAAATCCGAAGTCGGCCGGCTATTGTAGCATCTTCTTTTGCGATTTGCGCCCTGATCATTGCATGTACCGATTGAGCTTGCTCCGGACTGGCCGTCTGGCCAGTACCGATCGCCCAGACCGGCTCATAGGCCACGATGGCGCGACCGAACGCAGCCACACCCGCAGCCTCGAGAACGGCGGCGATCTGCCCGCTTACCACTTCGTCGGTCCGGCCGGCGCTGCGCTCATCCAGGGTCTCGCCCACGCACAGTACAGGCTGCAAGCCGGCAGCCTGGGCGGCATTGAACTTGGCTGCGACCAGCGCATTGTCTTCACCGTGCAGGCTGCGCCGCTCAGAGTGACCGACCAGCACATGGCTGCAGCCAACGTCGGCCAACATGCCTCCAGCGACCTCACCCGTGTAAGCGCCGCTGTCATGGCGGCTCAGATCCTGCGCCCCCAGCAGGACCGGCGTGGCGTCCAGCAGCGAATTGACCAGCGGAATGTAGGGGAACGGCGGCAACACCATCACCTCGCTGCGCTGATTGACGTCGAGTCGCGACAGGATTCCGGCAATCAGCTCACGCACCATCGGCTTGCGGCCATTCATTTTCCAGTTGCCGGCGATCAGTTTCGTACGCATCGGGCAGACTCCCCTTGCTTCAATCAAAGCAGGGTAGGATAAGACCCCGATCAAGCGCAGGCAACCGAAACGAACATGGCAGCTTCCTCACTGGCTCTCATTACCGGTGCCTCGGCCGGCATCGGCGCGGAATACGCTCGCCAGATGGCCGCTGCCGGATACGATCTGGTCCTGACCGCGCGCCGCAGCGACCGCCTGGAGGCGCTGGCCGAATCGCTCCGTCAGGCTCATGACTGCCGCTGCACCTGCCTGGCTGCCGACCTGGCCGAGCCTGGCGCGCCGGCTGCACTGCACCAGGCACTTGACGATCAGGGGCTTGCAGTCGATGTGCTGGTAAACAACGCCGGCTACGCCGTAGCCGGGGTCTATCACCAGACCGACTGGGAGGATCAGGCCCGGTTTCTGCAGGTGATGGTCGTCGCCGTAGCGGAGCTGACCCACCGCCTGCTGCCGCAGATGCGCGCAGGCGGCCGCGGTGGCGTCATCAACGTGGCGTCCCTGGCCGGGATCGTGCCAGGTTCTTCCGGCCACACCCTGTACGCCGCCGTCAAAGCATTCATGATTTCTTTCTCCGAGTCCCTGGCGATGGAAAATGCGGGCAGCGGGCTCAGCGTTCAGGCGCTTTGTCCCGGCTTCACCTACTCGGAGTTTCATGATGTCGTCGGCACCCGCGATATCGTCTCGAAAATGCCCGACTACATGTGGATGAATGCCGATGAGGTCGTGAGCTACAGCCTGGAGCAATTTGGCAAGCCGGGCGCACCGGTGATGCTGGTCCCGGGCCGCTTCAATCGCTTCATCTCGATGCTGTCCCGCAAGCTGCCCTACCGCGCAGCCTTCGCCCTGGTCCGCCGCCGCAGCGGCGACTTCCGCCGCCAGGACTAATGGTCGGACGCTCCGGGAAAAGCCTTGAAGCCAACCAGCTGCAAAGACGCCAAGTGCGCAAAGAAATAACGCGGATCGCTCGGTGGACAGTCTGATCCCATCGGTGCAGTCGACACATCATCCGCGGGAGACGCTGCGTCCTGGGCAGGGCATCGTGGATTGAAAGGCGCGTGTTTTCGACCTTCGGCCTCTTTGCCACTTCGCGGTTAGTCAAACGCAAACTCATTGACCTCCGCGCTGGATCCGCTCCAGCCGACCGTCAATGAAATCGAGTTCCCGCGCACGGCGCCCAGCGGCAAAATCGTAAACCCAGCGCTCGCGCTGACCGTGGCCGGGCCAGGGGCCGATGTAGCCACCAAAACCGGCCAGCGGTGACAGGCTATAGCGATAGTCCGGCTCGCCACAGCGCGCAAAAATTTCTGCCGCGGTGGTCCCCGCCTGGTCCAGCTCGCGCCAGCTGCAGCGCCGTGTACCGGGCTCCCAGCGCACGCCGTAGCCAAGCTGATCAATTCGGTGCAGGTAGCCGTCCCTGAATACCAGCTGGCGCATGAATCGAGAGGCGCCAAAATTCAAGGTCCAGACTTCGACCCGCTGCCAGCTCAGCACATGGCCATCGCGCGTGCGCGCCAGTGGCTCGTCCCGATCTTCACGCCAGAACGGCGGTGGACAGGCTCGACCCACCTGCCAGATCGGATCTCCGAGCTGGACCAGGCGGCCATCGCAATACAGCGAGGCGGCAGCCGCAGGCGCGGCCAGCAGCAGGAAAACCAGTCCCAGTCTGGCCAGCCCGGTCACCCTCGTAGCGATTGTCTGCATGCCAGCCCTCCTGCCGATGTGAATGCCTTGAGGAAACGTCGCCACCGATGATCAGCGTACACTCAAGGTATTGAACGCGGACTGAATTGGCTGTTGACGCGACAACGCCGACGAATCAAGGATACTGCACGCCTTTCAAGACTCAACAGGAGGAATCAATGATCCGACAATTTTTCGCCGCCATTGCCATCGGCACCGCGTCGACGTTCGCCGTTGCCGACGATCATGCTGCCAGCAGCAACGGAGTCGAGCACTACCTGATCGACACCCGCGGGGCACATGCCTTTATCCAGTTCAGGATTTCCCATCTGGGGTTTTCCTGGCTGTACGGGCGCTTCAATGAATTCGAAGGTCAATTCAGCTTTGACCCGAGCGACCCCAGCAATTCCAGTGTCGAGGTGACAGTCCAAACAGCCAGCATCGACTCCAATCATGAGCGCCGCGACAACCATCTGCGCAACGAAGACTTTCTCACCGTCGAGGCGTTTCCCGAAGCGCATTTTCGCAGCACTTCGTTTCGCCATATCGAGGGGGATCGCTTCCACATGACCGGGGACTTCACCCTGCTCGGTCACACCCGCTCGCTGGATATTGAGGTGGAACACGTGGGCGCCGGCGTTGACCCCTGGGGCGGCTACCGGCGCGGATTCACCGGCCGCACCTCATTTGCGCTGGCTGACTTCGGGATCGATTACGATCTTGGCCCCGAAGCGGAAATCATCGAGATCATTCTCGATGTGGAAGGCATCCGCCAGGACAACGGCGACGACTGATATTGTTCGGCCAGGCTCACGCCTGGCCGGCCACCATCATCCTGTCGACCAGCAGCGAGCCGGTCTGAATATTGCGGCGGGTATCGATATCAGTGCCCGCCGCGACGATGCCGCCCAGCATGTCGCGCAGATGACCGGCAATGGTGATTTCTTCAACCGGCCAGGCGATCTCTCCGCCCTCGACCCAGAAGCCGGCTGCGCCGCGCGAATAATCGCCGGTGACCAGGTTGACGCCCTGACCCATGACTTCAGTCACCAGCAGGCCGGTGCCCAGCTCGGCCAGCAGCGCATCCGGATCATGAGAACCGCCAACAAACTGCAGGTTGCGTACGCCACCCGCATTGGCCGTGGTGTTCAGGCCCAGACGACGCCCGGAATAGCTGCTGAGCACATAGCGCAACAACTCGCCGTCAGCGATCAGAGCTGACTCCCGGGTAGCCACGCCGTCGGCGTCGAACCAGGCCGAGGCCGGCCCGCCGGGAAGACGCGGTCGTTCAATCAGGGACGCCCAGTCGGGCAATATCCGCTGGCCCAGCGCGTCGAGCAGAAAGCTGGCACGCCGGTACAGACTGCCGCCGGAAACTGCGCTGACCAGATGAGCAATCAGTCCGCGCGCCACTTCCGGGGCGAACAATACCGGCACCTTGCCGGTCGGCACCCGCCTGGCGCCGAGGCGGCGCAGGGTCCGCCGGGCCGCCTCCAGCCCCGTGGCTTCCGGGCTGGCCAGCTCGCTCAGACTGCGCCGAGAATCCCAGTCGTAGTCACGCTGCATGCCGGCCTGGTCGGCGGCAATCAGGACGCAGCTTTGCGAGTACTGAGTACCGCGGTTGCTGCCGATGAAGCCATGGCTGTTGGCATAAACGCTGACCGCCGCCTCGGTGCTGACACTCGCCCCTTCGGAATTGCTGATGCGCGCATCGGCATCCCGCCCTGCCTGTTCAATCTCGCGCGCCCGCTCCAGCAGATCATTCATCCCCAGGTCATGGCCGTGCCACAGATCCAGGTCGACGCGGTCCACGGCCATCAGTTCGGCCTGCGCGAGCCCGGCGGCGGGATCAGGCTGGGTATAGCGGGCGATGGCGAGGGCACGGTCGACGCATTCATCGACGGTGTCGGGCGACAAATCGCCGGTCGAGGCCGAGCCGCTGCACTGGCCGCGGTAGACACTGACCCGAATACCCCGATCCCGAGCCTCTTCCAGCACGTCAATCTCACCCAGGCGGACGGCGGCTTCACGCGCCAGACTGGAATTGAGCGCCACCTCGACCTGGTCTGCGCCACGGCTGCGGGCCCGTTCCAGGACGCGACATGCCAGTGTTTCGAGCCGGTCGATCTCGCGCTCGGGCGCGGTGAGCAGATCGCTCATCAGGCCGTCCCTCCCACGGTCAGACCGTCAATGCGCAACGTCGGCTGACCGACGCCGACCGGGACGCTCTGGCCTTCCTTGCCGCAGACGCCAACGCCGGAATCCAGGCTCAGGTCATTGCCGACCATGCCAACACGGGTCAGCACATCCGGGCCGTTGCCGATCAGGGTCGCGCCCTTGATGGCCGCGCCGAGCTTGCCGTTGCGGATACGGTAAGCCTCCGAGGCGGCAAACACGAACTTGCCCGAGGTGATATCGACCTGGCCACCATTGAAGTTGACTGCATAAATTCCGTCATCCACCGAGGCGATGATCTCGGCCGGATCATGCTTGCCGGGCAGCATGTAGGTATTGGTCATGCGCGGCATGGGCAGGTGGGCAAAAGACTCGCGCCGGCCGTTGCCGGTCGGCTTGGCTCCCATCAGCCGGGCGTTGAGCTTGTCCTGCATGTAACCGACCAGGCGTCCGTTCTCGATCAGGGTGGTGCAGGAAGCGGCGGTTCCCTCGTCGTCGACCGTCAGTGAACCGCGCCGACGCGCCAGCGTGCCGTCATCGACAATGGTGCACTCCGGGCTTGCCACCTGCTCGCCGATGCGATTGCTGAAGGCCGAAATTCCCTTGCGATTGAAGTCACCTTCCAACCCATGGCCAATGGCCTCGTGCAGCAGCACACCGGGCCAGCCGGGGCCAAGTACCACGGTCATGTGCCCGGCCGGAGCGTCTTCGGCGGTCAGATTGACGGCGGCCTGGCGCACGGCCTCGGTTGCATACTCCTGCCAGCTTTCCGGGTTCATCAGTTCGCTCAGATCAAAGCGCCCGCCACCGCCGGCAAAACCCTGCTCACGCCGATCATTCTCTTCCATCAACACGCGAATATCGAGTCGCACCAGCGGCCGGATGTCTCCGGCCAGGGCTCCGTCGCTGGCCACTACCAGCACGGCCTCATGACTGGCCGACAGATTGACCGTCACCTGGCTGACCCTGGCATCCAGCGAGCGCACGTAGGCATCGATGGTGCGCAGCAGTTCAACGCGATCGGCCGGTCGACCGGCACTGGTGGGGTCCTCAGTGCCGTAGCGCGCTTCGGCGACCACGCCCTGACCGGCACGCACGCGACCTGACTGACCTGAGCGGCCAATGGCGCGCGCGCTGCCGGCAGCTTGCAGCAAGGCAGGCAGGCTGATCGAATCGGCATAGGCAAAGCCGGTGCCGGTGCCGGCAACGGCGCGCAGACCGACACCCTGATCGACGTCCCAGCTGCCGCCGCGCACGCTGCCGTCTTCCAGCATCCAGCTCTCGCGCACCCGGCGCTGGAAATAGGCTTCACCAAGATCCACGCCCGGTCCACACAGGCGGGCTAGCACTTTTTCCAGGTCGGCATCATCGAGTCCTGCGGGCTCGAGCAGCTGGCCTCTGGCCAATTCAAGCATCATCTTTCATCCATAGGGTGTGTGTGGCAGCAACGCTGCGGGCGCTGTCCGGCTGACAGCAATATGACGGCATGCCAAGCCGGTTTCAATCATCCGCCCGAGGTGCCGGCGGCCCGATGATCTCCTCTTCGCCCTCCTCATCGGTGACTCGGGCCTGCACCAGTTCGATGCGCGGATCATCCCAGGGACCGGTCACCGAATAGCGCGCCTCGGCGATGCCGCGCAGCGGGCGTTCAAGCAGCGTGCGCAGGACCAGCCCGGCCGCCGCGCCGGCCGGGCCACCGGCCAGCACACCGATCACCGGCAGGGTGGCTCCGAGGCCCGGCTCGACAACAATCACCTGATCATACTCGCGCGCTGCCATGTCGGTGTCACCGCTGATCGTGATGTTGGCCGCCGGCGCGCGAATGCGCACCCCGTCGGTCCGGGCGAAGCCTGCGGCAAGATCGAAGCGACCCTCGATCTGGTCGAACTTCAGGCCGGCTGCAAAGACATCGCGAAAGTCCAGGATCAGGCGCCGCGGAATGGCGGTAAAGCTGGCCAGACCAAGCAGGCGCCCGGCCCCCGGCCTGGCCTCGGGAATGGTGCCGTCGGTGATGCGCAGCTCGAGGTCACCGCTCAAGCGGGCCATGGCGAAATCCATCGGCGCGCCCGGCCAGCGCACGTCGGCATCGACCTGGGCACGGCTGGCGATCAAGCCTGCCTCATAGCCGGCCGAGCGCAGCAGGCCGGTCAGGTCAGTGGTGGACAGACGACCACGAAACTCGCTCTGGAAGCGTTGATCTCGCTCCACCCAGCGACCGCTGCCATGCAGGCGCAAGTCCGGTCCAGCGACATCGATCAACTCGACTTCCATGCCATCGGCCGAGGCATGCGCCTCCAGTCGCGCCCGCCCCAGATCCAGCTCCCCCCAGCGCAGTGACTCGATATAGACGTGCAGCGGTGGCAGCCCTCGGGGGCTGCGTGTCGAAGTCTGCTCGCTGAGCGGATGCAAGGCCAGGTCCAGGCTGGTCGGCTCGGGTGCCAACGGCGCCAGCGCAAGACGCTGCAGGTCGGCCATCAAGACACGACCGGAGTCGAGCGGGGCGGGAATGGAAAGCCGACCCAGCATGCGCTCGCTGTCCAGGTCCAGCGTCCAGGCCAACTCATCGCGCGTCAGGCTCAGGTCCAGATCCTGCAGCTCCAGGCCAAAGCCGTGGACCCGCCCCAGACTCACCTGGACGTCCACCGGCGGCGGCTCGGTCGCAGCGCTGCCAGCCGGAGCAAGCAACTCCCACCATTCGGCCAGAGCCAGCTCCTCCAACTGACCGCGGATTCGAACACCCTCGGTGGGTAACTCCCCGGCACCGACATCACCGAGAGCCAGCGCTAGCGACCAGGCCGCCGAAGCAGCTCGCCAGCGAGCAGCCAGGCGCTCTTCCAGCACGAGACTGCCCTGCAGCTGCGCGTTGGCCACATCGAAGGCCAGGGCGAGCGGCCAGGCCTGGTCAGCGCGCTTGACCAAGGGCGCAGGGAAATCCAGGGCCAGACCCTCAAGATTACTGTCCACGGCTACCCGGAAGCCGTCATCGTCCAGGTCGCCGCGACCGGAAAGCTCGACCAGAAACCGGCTGGCTCCCTGCGCACGCAGGCCCAGGCCCGCCAGCTCGGGAAACAACTGAAATGGATTCAGCACCGACTCCACTCGCAGCCATGCCGGCGCCTCGAAACCTCCCTGCAGCGCGACCGGGTGCTGCGCCCGGCCATCGCCCAGGCTAAGGTCGTGGGACTGCAGTCGCTGACGGTCGAAGGTCGCACTCCCGCTCAAGCCATCGACCACGGCGGCAATGGCCGGCAGCGCGAGCCCTGTGCCATGGAGATCAACCCGGCCCGCCATCGACCATTCATCCATGTTCCGAAACGGCAGTGCCAGCTGCAGATCGACCGATACCGGGCCCGACGGTTCGGTCGCTGCCAGCACGCCCTGCATACCCTCAACCGGCATCGCAGCCAGCAGCTCGGCCAGCTGGGCAGCCTCGGCACGCTCCACGGCCAGATTCAGCGCCATGGTCGGCTCGGTCAGATCCTCGATGGCCAGCTCGGCGCGGTCGATCGGCAGGTCTGCCAATTGCGCGCGGCTGAATTGACCGGACAGGGAGCGGCCCAGAAAACTGGCTTCGCCGGCCAGGCTGCTCGCCCGCGGCCAGTCAGGCCAGTAGTCTATTTCCAGCCCGGAGAAAGTTGCATCGGCCTGAAAGTCACCGGCTGCGATGTCGCGCGCGAGCTTCCCGGCCTGCATGTGCAAGAGGACCAGGCCACTGGCCTGATCGATCCAGCCCAGCGAGCGCTCCAGCCAGTCCATGGCGGTTTCGGGAATGAATCGGGGCGGAAGGTAGGGACGTGGATCGACACGCTCGATACGCTCGGCATCAATCAGGAAATCGAGAAAGGGTCGGCGCTCCCATAGCCAGATCAAGCCGTCAGCCTGACCTTCGGCAAAGGAGGTCTCGATACGCAGGCCATCGAGCTCAATGGCCTGTGGTGACAGCAGCGCTCGGCCACCCAGGCTTTCGAGCTGTACCGGCTCGGCAAACAGCAGCGGCCACTCGACCCGTGGCTTTCCACCCGGCAGCAGCTCGGCACGATCTCCGGACAGCCCCAGGCGCAGGTCCAGGCCGGACAGGCTCGGCAAGGGGTCAGCCAGGCTCAAGCTCAGCTGATCAATCGCTCCGCCCAGGGCGTGCAGACTGCCGTTGCCGCGCCAGCCGATCTCGAACTCGCTGATCACGCCAGCCAGCGCCGTCGGCGCCTGTGGCCATTCAGCCAGCAGCGGCGCGAGCAGGGCATGGGCAGCACCCAGCTCCAGATGATCCACGCTCAGCGCCCATGCCTGGCCCTGTCGACCCAGGGCCAGCCCCCGCGCCAGCGGCGGCTGGGCATCGGCTGCCAGCGAAACCAGTTCAAGCTGGCTAGCTTCATCGCTGCGTGCCAGAACCAGTTCGGCAGCTACCCGCTCGGCGCCCACGCCGGCCTGCTCCAGAACCAGGTCCATATCCATGCGGACGCCGCTATCAACCTGCCAGCTGGCCCAGGCTTCGACGCTGGCTCTGGCTGAATCCGGCAGCCAGTCGCCTCGCAGCCAGTCGCGCGGATCCAGCGCATTGCCTGCTACCCAGGCCCGGGCACTGCGCCAGCTACCGCCGACCTGATTCAGGCGCACTGCAAACTGCAGGCCCGGCCCGGCGGCTGCGGTCGGCTCGAGGCGACCCTGGATCTCGGTATGCGGGCCTCGGCGCCGAATCTCGCCCTCGACCAGGCGGGCCCCAAACTCTGGCTGAGCTCGCGGGCGAACACGGAAACTGGCGTCCCGAACCAGCAAGTCACCGAGCAACAACAGCTCCCCGCGATCCTCGCGTTCGGCCAGCTCGGCGCCTCCTTCGAGCTCCAGCCCCCACTGGCCGTCATCATCCTCGGCCAGAACCAGTTCCAGCCCCAGAACGATCAGCCGGAAGGGATTGCGATCTCCAAGCAGCAGGGCCGGCAGGTGCAGCTCAAGGCGAGTTTCATCCACCGCCAGCAACGTCTCCTCCGGGGTGCCAACCTGAAGTCCGAAAAGATGGATTTGCGGAGTCAGACGCGGCCACTGCGCCTCGGCACGCCCAATGCTCACCGGCTGCCCTATACGCTCTGACAACTGCTCGGAAAGCCACGGACGCAACTGGTCCGCGTGCGGGATCAAACTCCGACCGACACCCACCAGCACGGCCGTGGCGATGATCAGGATGGCAATGGCTGTGAGCAGCCACGCCCGAAGCGCGGCCAGGCAGGCGAGCAGCCGGGATGAAGCGCGATCAGTCAAAGGAGTACGACGTCGAACTGTTCCTGGCCGTACTGATCCTCTGGCTGAAACTGGATGCTGGTGCCCAGCAGCTCGGTCAGTTCGGCGATCGAACGGTGGTGGTCCTCGAGCATGCGCTCGACCACCCGCGGCGCAGCCATCACTCGCAGCTGCCCGGTTTCGAACTGGCGCACGGCGCGCAGGATTTCGCGGAAGATTTCCGAACAGACGGTTTCCACGCTCTTGACTCGGCCGCGTCCGTCGCAGGCCCGGCAAGGCTCGCACAAGCGATGCTCCAGGCTTTCGGTGGTGCGCTTGCGAGTCATTTCAACCAGCCCAAGCGGGGAGATGTCCGACACCGAGCTGCGGGCATGGTCACGGGCCAGGGCACGCTGCAAGGTCCTGAGGACCTGGCGCTTGTGCTCGGCATCGGTCATGTCGATGAAATCGATGATGATGATGCCGCCCAGGTTGCGCAGCCGCAGCTGACGAGCGATGGCCTGAGCCGCTTCAAGATTGGTCTTGTAGATGGTCTCTTCCAAGTTGCGAAAGCCGACGTAGGCGCCGGTATTGACATCCACCGTCGTCATCGCCTCGGTCTGGTCGATGCTCAGGTACCCCCCGGACTTCAACGGTGCCGTGCGGCTAAGAGCGCGGTCGATCTCGTCCTCGACCCCATAGAGATCGAACAGCGGCCCGTCACCGTCGTAGTGCTCGATCCGATCCACCCACTCGGGAAAGAAGTCGCTGGCAAACTTGCAGGCACGCTGCCAGGTGGCGCGATCATCAATGCGGACCTTGTCGACGCCGGCATGCATGTGATCGCGCAGCGAGCGGTAAGGCAGCGACAGATCCTCATAAATGCACTGACCCGGCTCGGCCACCTGCATGGCGGCTTCGATTCGGCCCCAGAGTCGGCGCAGGTAGTTCAAGTCCTTGGCCAAAGCGGCCTCGGTCACCCCCTCGGCATTGGTCCGCAGGATGAAACCGGCCTTGCTTTCCGGGCCCAGCAGGCCGCGCAGCAGATCCTTCAGGCGCTGGCGCTCCTCTTCAACTTCGATCCGCACCGACACGCCTAGACTATCGACGCCCGGCAGCAAGACCAGATAGCGCGAAGGAACACTGAGCTGGGTGGTCAGACGCGCACCCTTGCTGCCGAGCGGATCCTTGATGACCTGGACCATGACCTTTTCTCCGGTCCTGAGCAACTCGGTAATCGGCGGCGGCTGCAATGGCGTTCCGTCCTCGCCCAGTTCGGGCTGGCGCGGGACGATGTCGTTGGCGTGCAGAAACGCCGTTCGATCGAGGCCAATATTGACGAAGGCTGCCTGCATGCCCGGCAGTACACGTTCCACCCGACCCATGTAGATGTTACCGACGTAACTGACGTCATCATCCCGCTCCAGATACAGCTCCTGGAGCAGACCGTTTTCGACCAAGGCAACGCGGCTTTCGGTCAGGGTGACGTTGATCAGAATTTCGTCGCTCACGGGCCGGCAGGACTGGAAAAAAACTGCTCAAGGATAGCATCTCGGCGGCATGACTCCGTGGCCGCAACTATACTGGTACCGGAATTCATCCTGCGACCTTGGCTCTTGACCCTGATTCTGGCATCCGCTTCGCCACGACGGCGCGAACTGCTGGGGCAGTTCGGCCTGGCTTTTGACATAGACCCGGCCGATATCGACGAGGCCCGTCGCGCCGGCGAATCCGCCCATTCTTACGTTCTGCGCATCGCAGGCGAGAAAGCGCTGCATGTGGCCGATCGCCACCCCGGCCAGCCCGTGCTGGGCGCCGACACGGCCGTGGTTCTGGATGGGCGGAGCCTGGGCAAACCTGTAGATGCCGGCGAGGCCAGGTCCATGCTCCGGCAATTGTCGGGGCGAGCCCACCAGGTCATGTCGGCCGTGGCCCTGGTCTGCCCGGACGGTCGCCGCCTTTCCCGACTGAGCAGAACCGAGGTCGAATTCGGCCAGCTGCCCTTGGCCTGGATAGAGGCCTACATCGCCTCGGGCGATCCCATGGACAAGGCCGGGGCCTACGGCATCCAGAACCAGGCCGGCATCTGGATCTCCAGGATCACCGGCAGCTATACCGGCGTGGTCGGCCTGCCCCTGTTCGAAACCGGCGCCCTGCTCCGCGAAGCCGGCCTGCTGGAATGAAGGCAGGAATTTCTCGCCAACACGCAAAGGCGCAAAGCTTAAACATCAACCTTTTGATTTTCCCTTGGCGCCTTGGCGTCTGTGCGAGAAAGACTCAGGCCCGATGATAGGGGTGCCCGGAAAGAATGGTAGTGGCGCGGTAGAGCTGCTCGGCGACCATGATCCGGACCAGCATATGCGGAAACACGGCCGGACCGAGTGACCAGCGCTGGCGGCTGCGGCTCAATACATCGGAGTCCAGGCCGTTGGCACCACCGATGACAAAGCAGACCGGGTCACCGTCCTGCTGCCAGTCGGCCAGGTGTCTGGACAGTTGTTCAGTGGACCAGGGCTTGCCGCTGCCGTGGAGGGCAATCAGCTGGGCACGCTCCGGTAACCTGGCGAGCAGACGCTCGGCTTCGACCCTCGATTCCTGGCCCGGGTGGGAGCGCCCGGCCACCGGCACCTCGATGAGTTTCAGCGGCAGGTGCGGCGGCATGCGCCGCGCATACTCATGCCAGCCGGCATTGACCCAGTCCGGCATGCGCGTCCCGACCCCGGCAACAACCAGGTCCATCACGGTACTAGGCTTGAGCCGAGCGCGTGGCTGGCGGCGCACTCCAGAGTTTTTCCAGGTTGTAGAAGGCCCGGGTTTGCGGCAGCATCAGGTGAATGACCACGTCAGCCAGATCGACCAGGATCCACTCCGCCTCGCGATCACCCTCAACGCCCAGCGGCTTGACGCCGGCCGCCTTGGCCCGCTCGACCAGGCGATCGGCCATGGCCTTGACCTGGCGGGTGGAATTGCCGCTGGCGATGAGCATGAAATCGGCAAAGCTGGACCGATCGCGGAGATCGATGATCTGAATATCCTCGGCCTTGGCATCTTCAAGGACGGCTTGGGCGAGATCCCGAATGGCTTCGGGTGCAACAATCGTGGAGTGGTTCAAGTATCCATTCTGTTGGTGACCTGAGCTGTAGTCTAACCCTTTTTGCTGCGGCTTTCATTGCAGCCGTACAGGCCATGCTTGCGGATGTAGGCCAGCACCGTGGCAGGCAACAGGAAACGGGGATCACGGCCGACCGCCAGCTGCCGGCGAATATCGGTTGACGAGATCGCCAGCTGGGTCACCTCCACATGCCGAACCCCGCCCGCCGGGCTATCCATCAGATCACGGGTGCGCTGGACCTTGCGCTCGCGAAACAACTCACCGAGATCCTGCGGGTAGCGCGGTCGGCTGCGTGGTCGGGTCATGACCACCAGGTGGGCCAGTTCGAACAAGTCACGCCAGCGATGCCAGCCGTCCAGCCGATTCGCCGCATCCTGGCCCAGACACAACAGGATCGGGGCCTGACCAACCTGTTCCCGTACGCTGGCCAGGGTATCGACCATGAAGGAAGGCCCGTCACGACGCACTTCTCGTTCGTCCACGGTCAGATCTGGGTACGGTGCCAGGGCCAGCTCCAGCATCGCCAGGCGATGGTAGGCGTCAGCCCAGGTACCCTCGCGATGCGGCGGCTGCCCGGCCGGCAGCAGACGAAAGTCGCTTACCTTGAGCCGCTCGGCAACCTCGGCGGCGGCACGCAGGTGCCCATAGTGGACCGGGTCAAAGGTGCCGCCAAAAATCGCTACCGCCTGATTTTTCATGCGGCTCCCAACAAGGCCGGGCGATTGCCGGCCAGGGCCACGCAAAGTCGCTCCAGCTCCAGCCAGAATTCCTTGCCCTGACTGGACTTGGCCATGCGATCCAGGTCAGACAGGCGGGCCAGGGCCAGGCGCACAGCGCCTGGCTGCAAGCGCCTGGCAGCAGCTTCCAGGGCACCGCGTCGACTGGGCCAGACCTTGAGCTCGTCCATTGCCCGCCCGGCCGGCATGCGCCGGGTCAGGGTCTGGAAGGCTTCCAGCAGCATCAGCTCCCTGGCCAGCGCGCCGACGATCAGCGGCATCGGTGTCGCGCCGTCATCCAGGCCTCTAATACAGCGCACGCTGGCACCGGCCTGGCCACTGAGGACCAGCTCGACCAGCCGAAAGGCGTCAAAGCGCGCACTGTCGGCCACGGCCTCCTTGAGCTGATCGAGATTGAGTCGACTGCCCTGCCCGTACAGCAGGGCAAGACGCTCGATTTCCTGGGCCGCGGCCAGCAGATTGCCCTCCAGGCGCTCGGCAAGAAAGGCGGCACTGGACTCATCGGCCTCGACACCGCGAGCCCGGAGGCGGGCAAGAATCCAGCCGGGCAGGCGATGCGATTTGACACTCCAGCAGGGCACAAATACCCCGGTCTTCTCGACATCCCGGAACCAGGCGGTTTTTTCACTGGCCATTTCCCAGGCCTGGCACTTGATCAGCAGGACATCGTCATGGTCGCCGGCTGCCCATTCGCGCAGGCAGGCGGCGCCATCGCGACCGGGCTTGCCCGAGGGCAGCCGGAGCTCGATCAGACGCCGAGTCGCGAACAGCGACAGGTTGTCGCTGGCCGAGCCAAACTGGTTCCAGTCATAGCGCCCGTCGGCCTCGATCACCACGCGCTCACCAATGCCGGCCCGGCGCGCGGCTTGCCGAACCGCATCGCAGGCCTCTTCCACCAGCAGCAGCTCCGGACCTGCAATCAGGAAAAGCGAATCGAGCTGACTGGCCAGGCGGGTGGAGAGCTTTTCCGGAAACAGCTTCACAGGGCTTCCAAACGCCGGAGCATCTGCGCTGCCATCCCCTGTCGAAGATCATTGCGCAGGAATTCCTCTTCGCGCGTGGCGGCGAGGATTTCCTGCTCATCGAAGCTGTAGTCGCGGGTCAACCGCAATGTTTCGCGCGGGATCAGCACATTGCCGTCGCCGTCCAGCAGTTCAAACTCGACATCGAAGATCAACACGAACTCCCGAACGCGCGCCCCGGCGGCAATGGTCAGCGCTTCGCTGCGCAGTCGCTCGGCATGAATCCTGAGCTCGGCCGTGCCGGCAGCAGGGCGGCTCTGCAGATCAACGCCGTTGGCCCGCAGCACCAGGGTCAGCTCACGCACGAACGCCGTGGAGTCGTCAGGCGTGGCCAGCCAGGTCTTCTGCATCGCTGCCGGCAGCCGCGCCTCGCCGCGCAGCTGGAAGCCGCAGGCGCTCAGGGCCAGAACCAGAACAAGCAGGGTCAGCCGGGCCATCATGCGACCACGATGTTAACCAGCTTGTCGGGAACCACGATCACCCGGCGTATGGTCTGGTCGGCAACAAAGCGCTGCACATTGTCTTCGGCCAGGGCGAGCTGCTCGATCTGCTCGCGGGAGCTGCCCGGCGGCAGCTCGACGCGACCACGCACCTTGCCGTTGACCTGCACCACCACGGTCACGCTCTGGCGTACCAGGGCCGACGGGTCGACCTCCGGCCAGCCAGCCTCGAACAACGACCCGGTCTGCCCGAGGGCCTGCCAAAGCGCCTCGGCAATGTGCGGCGTCACCGGACCAATCAGTCGAATGACTGCAAGCCATGCTTCCTGACAGAGCCCGGGCGTGGCCCCCGGGCTGCCCTGGTAGCGGGCGAGGTGATTGCAGAATTCCATGATCGCGGCAATGGCAGTGTTGAAGGTATAGCGTCGACCAAAGTCGTCGCCGACCTTGGCGATGGTCTCGTGCAGCAGGCGGCGAAGTTCGCGACCTTCGTCATCCAGAGTCGCCGGATCGAAGGCCGCGGCCGGACCCGCGGCAAGATGCGCCTGGATCCCGGCCCACAGGCGTTTGAGAAAGCGCCAGGCACCTTCGACACCGGCATCCGACCATTCCAGGGACTGGGTCGGCGGCGAAGCGAACATGGAAAACAGGCGCACGGTGTCGGCTCCATACTGTTCAACCAACGCCTGCGGATCAACCCCGTTGTTCTTGGACTTGGCCATTTTTTCGATGCCGCCAGCCTCGACCGGCGCACCGTCATGGCGCAGGACAGCAGCAGTCACCCGCCCCTTGTCGTCCCGACGCAGATCGACATCGGCCGGGTTGAACCAGGTCCGGCGTCCAGCCTCGTCCTCGCGAAAATAGGTCTCGGCCAGAACCATGCCCTGGGTCAGCAGGCGGGCAAAGGGCTCATCGACATCGACCAGCCCGGCATCGCGCATCAGCTTGGTCCAGAAGCGGGCATAGAGCAAATGAAGAATGGCATGTTCAACGCCACCGATGTACTGGTTGACCGGCATCCAGTCATTGGTTCGCCCATCGACCATGGCCTGGTCATTGTCACTGCAGGTGTAGCGCAGGAAATACCAGGATGAATCGACGAAGGTATCCATGGTGTCGGTTTCCCGGCGCGCCGGCGCGCCGCAACGCGGACAGCTGGTATTGACAAAGGCCTCGCAGCGCGCCAGCGGATTGCCGGCCCCGTCCGGGACCAGATCTTCAGGCAGACGCACGGGCAGGTCCTCGTCCGGCACCGGCACATCGCCACAATGATCGCAGTGGATGATCGGGATCGGGCAGCCCCAGTAGCGCTGGCGGGAGATACCCCAGTCGCGCAGGCGAAACTGGACCCGACTGTTCCCGGCATCACGGCCTTCCAGGTCGGCGACGATGGCCGCGTGGGCTTGCGGGCAAGTCTGTCCGTCATAGGGCCCGGAGTTCACCAAATGCCCCTCACGGGTGGCGTAATCCTCGTGCCACTGCTGGTCGTCATAAGGCTGTTCGTCGGGCCGCGAGATGACCTGGACGATGGGCAATTGGTACTTTCTGGCAAACTCGAAATCGCGTTCGTCATGACCGGGAACGGCCATGATCGCGCCTTCCCCATAGCCCATCAGGACGTAGTTGGCCACCCACACCGGCAGCTCGGCCCCGCTCAAGGGATGGATGGCCTTGAGACCGGTATCCATGCCGAGTTTTTCCTGGGTGGCAATATCAGCCTCGGACACGCCGCCACGCTGACAAGCGACGATGAACTCGGCCAGGGCCGGGTTGTTGGCAGCCGCGGCACGGGCCAGCGGATGCTCGGCGGCAACGGCCATGTAGGTCGCCCCCATCAGGGTGTCCGGGCGAGTGGTAAAGACCTTGATATCCGAGTCACCGCAGGCAAATCGAATCTCCGCCCCTTCGCTGCGACCGATCCAGTTGGCCTGCATGGTTCTGACCTGCTCGGGCCAGCCTTCGAGCTGATCAAGGCTGTCAAGCAGCTCCTGGGCGTAGTCGGTGATTCGCAGGTAGTACATGGCGATCTCGCGCTTCTCGACCAGGGCACCGGTGCGCCAGCCCCTGCCTTCGACCACCTGCTCGTTGGCCAGAACAGTCTGGTCGACCGGATCCCAGTTGACCAGGCCGGTCTTCTTGTAGGCAATACCGCGCTCCAGCAAACGCAGGAAAAACCACTGGTTCCAGCGGTAGTACTCAGGATCGCAGGTGGCCAGTTCACGCTCCCAGTCGATCGCAAAGCCCAGCGCCTTGAGCTGGCTGCGCATATGGTCAATGTTGTTGCGGGTCCATTGGGCCGGCGGGACACCATTGGCCATCGCCGCGTTCTCCGCCGGCAGGCCGAAAGCGTCCCAGCCCATCGGCTGCAGGACGCGCTTGCCGCACATCCGCTGGTAGCGCGTTATCACATCACCGATGGTGTAATTGCGCATGTGCCCCATGTGCAGCTTCCCCGAGGGGTAGGGAAACATGCTCAGGCAATAAAAACGCTCGCCGTCGCCATGATCGGCACGATCAGCCAATTGTTCTGACCACTGCGCCTGGATGCGCGGCTCGATGGCGGCGGGATGGTAGGTTTCCGACACGATTTGTTGTCCTGGTAGCTTTCAAGCTTGAATCAAATTAAAGCCCGGAACCGGTCGCTGGCCGGTTCCGGGCCGCAAACCGGCAATCAGCCGTCGTTTTCGTCTTCTGCTTCGTCGACCTCGACCTCATCGAGCTGACTCCAGGCCTCTTCGGCCTGCTCGCGCAGCCGGCGGGTAGCGGCAAGCGCATCTTCCCAGGCTTCCTCGCCAAAAGCACTGGCTTCGTCCCAGGCAGCCCTGGCCCGCTCGCGCGCCTGCTTTGCCGCATCACGTGCTTCCTCCCACGCTTCGCGACTTTCGCTCTCGGCCAGCTCGGCCGCTCGCCTGGCCTGGTCGCGGGCCTCTCTGGCCAGGGCTTCGGCACGCTCCCACAGCCGCTCTGCACCGTCCTCGGCGCGCTCGCTTCCCTCGGCCAGCAGTTCGTCGAGGTCGGCGCGGGCAGCCTCGGCCTGTTCGGCCGCATCGTCGACGATCTGGCCGATGTCATCCTGCACTTCCTCGGCAGTGTCAGCGGCACGCTCCTCGGCCTCGGTCGCATCCTCATCACGCTGGCAGCCGCTCAGCACCAGCACAGCTGTCAGGCTCAACAACAACAGGTAACGCATGCTCGTATCCTCATGAAGTTTGCTTACTCGGGCATTCGTGGATTGATGATCCTCGCCGGCGAGGCACTTGCCTTGTCAAACCGGGGCGCACCCTTCACCGGCGGATTCCACGGTCAGGCCCAACCCGTCATTATGCCGAAAACCCGAGGCGCGTGAAGCTTGGCAGGCCACCCCGGGCAACCAGCTCTCATTGTTGATGGTGTAACCTTGGCTGACAAGTCCTGAAGAAAACACTGCCCAGCAAGCTGCAATGATTGACCGAGTGCAAACGACACCAGCAGCCGCGCCCGAGGCGAGGCGACTACAGGCCTTGATCAGGTCCGCCCTGATCACCCTGCTGGTGATTTTCCTGTTGACCGGCTGCTCTGCGCGCCAGGTCCAGGACTCCCTGGCCGGAGCCACCGCCCAGCGCCTGGTCACCGGGGCAATCGATGAGCTGGCGGCTGCGCTTCCGGCGTCCGACTTCGCCGCCTTGCGCGGCCAGAACCTGTATCTGGACACCCACTTCATTACCGATGACGCGCTGCGCGCTTATGCGGATCGACGCCTGGCCATGGAGCTGAAACAGCGATTTGACATCAACACCGTTACTGAGCCGCTGGCCGCCGATGCCAGCTTAAGCGTGTTCTACACCGCCCTGGGTACCGATCAGGGCCTGCTCGGATTCTACCTGCCGTTCGGTTTCGTACCCGGCGTGGCCGAGTCCACCCGCATCAATCTGATCACCCTGGAGCAGTTCCACGGTGTTGCCGAGATGTATTACTTTCTTGATGCTGGCAATGGTGAACTGCTGCGGGGGCAACGGCTGCAAGGCCGCACTCGAACCGATGCACTGGGCCTGCCGATCATTACCATTCCGATTTCGAACCTGGACTGACGAAAACTCTGCTGACAGCCGAATACGGTCACTGCGCCGGCGACTGTGCCGTAGCGCCTGGTGGCAAACGGCTTATCCGGAAAACCTTCGGCCAGGCATCTCAGCCTTCCGTCATTCCTCGCTGTCCGAGCTGTAGCCAGTGGTCGAAATCGAGGCTGTCGAGTTCATCGAGCTGGCGCCGATAGCGCCCTGCCAGGCGCTTGCCTTCCTCCACGCCCCACTGATCGAAGGGGTTGATATTCCAGAGTACCGACAGCGCGAATACGGCGTGCTCGAAAGAGGCCAGCAGGTAGCCCAGCGTCACCGGGTCCAGTCGACGCGCCAGCAGTAGCGCGACCGGTCGATTGCCAGGAAGGCGCCGACAAGGCTGCGAGTCGTCCCGCCCTCGAGCCAGTGCCGTTGCCTGGGCCAGCAGATGAGCAAGCTGCACACGGTGCCAGTCCGGTCGCGCGTGCCCCGCGTCCAGGCTGCCGACCAGGAGAAGCGGGTGCGTGTCCGTGCCCTGATGCAGGGCCTGGAAAATGGAGTGCTGCAAATCGGTGCCACGGCCGCCGAACAGCAACGGCGAGGTGGCCAGCGCAAGGTGCTGGTCGGCCAGGTCCACCCCCTTGCCCAGGCTCTCCATCAGCAGCTGCTGCAGGTAGTCGCCCAGCAGGGCCAGGCGCGGATCATAAGCAATCACACCCAGAGTAGGCGCATCCAGATGGCGGCGCAGCACATGAATCATCAAGGCCAACTGCATGGCCAGGCTCTGATTCATCGTGGCCGAGGAAAAAACGCGATCCGCCTCGGCCGCGCCAGCCACCAGCCGGTCAAAGGCCTGGCGCCCGATCAGCGCTGCGGCACTGACGCCGACCGAAGACCACAAGGAAAACCGGCCCCCGGTCCAGTCCGGAAAGGGAAGTACTTGTGATGCACTTATGCCAAAGGCGGTGGCTCGCTCGGGCATCGCGGTTGCAGCCCAGCATTGATCGGCAAATCGAACGCCCAGCCAGTCGCGCAAGGCGGCAGCCTGGAGCAATGTTTCTTCGGTGGAAAAAGACTTCGAGGCAACCACCACCCCGGTGCGCGCTGGATCCAGTCTGGCCAGGAGACGATCCAGGCGCCGCCCGTCCAGGGTCGACAACCAGTGCACGCGCACACCAGCAGAACCATCGTCCAGGGCATCGGCCACCAGCCGTGGCCCGAGGTCAGAGCCACCGATGCCAACATGAATCAGGTCGGTCAGGCCAGTTCGGCCGCTATGCAGGTTGTCAGCAACGGCGAGAAAACGATCCCGGTCTGCCGCCAGGCCCTTGCCCACCCCCGGCCAGGCGTCGGGGTCGGCGGCTCGCAAGGCCATGTGCAGCGCCGGCCTGCCCTCGCTGGGATTGACCGTCGCACCGGCGAACAGCCGTGCAATCGCATCGGGCAGCCCAGCCTCAAGCGCCAGCGCCGGCAGGGCGGCATATTGCGCTGAACTCAGGGGCAGGCGCGAAAGATCAAGCAGCCAGTCGCCGTCGATCAGCGCCAGACGACGAGCGCGCTCGCCGTCTTCCAGGAACAACTTGGAAAGGTCGAGGGTGTTGTTTTTTTCCAACACCGGCAAGCTTGCCGCTCAGGCCGCCTGCGCCGGGATATGACCAGCCGTGCGCACGATGCGGTTGCTGCCGTCGGGATAGACCAGACGCGGATTGTAGCTGCGGGCCTCGGCCTCATCCATGCCGCCGTAGGCGGCGATGATGATCAGATCATTCGGCGACGCCTTGTGCGCAGCCGCACCGTTGACGCTGATCACGCCGCTGTTGCGTTCGGCCCGGATCGCGTAGGTGACGAAGCGCTCGCCGTTGTTGATGTTGTAGATATGTATTTGTTCGTACTCAAGAATTCCCGCAGCTTCCAGCAGCGCCTCATCGATGGCGCAGGAGCCCTCGTAGTCAAGTTCGACCCGAGTGACGGTGGCACGGTGAATCTTGGCCTTGAGCATGTTGACTTGCATTTGATTTCTATCCTCACACTTCTTGAAGCGCGGCGCGCCAATAAAAAAACCCCTCCCCTGGCGGGGAGGGGCAATATGTCGGAGTGATGTACCTCGCTTCGCGCCCTGCGACCTTGCCCAAACGTTGCAGTTTTGCCAAGGTTGGTGGTAAGTCTACCACAGCGATGGCAGCTTTGCCAAGTCAATTGGAATTGCGCAACAAACCAGACAAGGACAGCCTTTCAGAGTCGCTTTGGCAGCCACAAGTTCCCCGACTCGAGTCGATTTCGACAGCCTTCCGGGCAGCAGTCCGGCTGTTCACAGCCACTTCACTGCCGGCGCGGCAAACTGTTTCCCGTGTTCGGAGCGGACCCTCCAAGGCCCTGACTCCCTCCCCCGTTCCGGATACGTTCCTAGCCCCTGACCACGGCTCCCGGTCAGGGGCTTTTTCATTGCTCCGGGATACAATGGCATCGACATTCATGCATGCCGGGAGTGACCATGAAAGAATCTTCCATTCATACCGTTAAGGTGCTGGGCTGGTCAGGCTTGCTGCCTTTCGCCTTCATGCCGCTGGCAGCCGTGCTGGACTTTCCGGATTGGCTGCAAAGGCTGTTGCTGACCTACGCTGTCATTATCCTGGCCTTCATGGCGGGCACGCTGTGGGCCCGGTTCCTGGTCGCGGTCGAGCCGGGGCGCTTCCGCCTGATTGCCAGCAACGTGCTGGCGCTGGCGGCCTGGCCGGCCGTGTTGCTGGAGCTGCACTGGGCAGCCTTGTGGCTCGCGCTGGTGTTCGCCGCGCATCTGCTGCTGGACGAACCCTGGCGCGGCAACGAGATGCCGGGTTGGTATCGGCGTTTGCGCCTGTTCCTGAGCAGCTCGGTGATCGCACTGCTGGTGCTGACCGGCCTGATCGGAGCCGGGCGTGTCCTCTGAACCGGTCGTCGAGATGCGCGCTGTCAGCCGGCACTTTCAGACCGGCTCGGAGCAGGTCAGCGTCCTTGATGCCCTGGACCTGAGCCTGGCGCGCGGCGAGCGCCTGGCGGTGATGGGTGCCTCCGGCAGCGGCAAGACCACCCTGCTTCACCTTATCGCCGGCATGGACAGGCCCAGCAGCGGCCGGATACGACTGGCAGGCGCTGATCTGACCGAGTTGGGCGAGCCCGCCCTGACCCGCTGGCGCGCCCGCCATATCGGCCTGGTCTTCCAGGATTTCAATCTGATCGACAGCTTGAGCGTGGCCGACAACATGACCCTGCCCCTATGGCTCAACGGCTTGCCCGAGGATCGCGCTCGCGTCGATACGCTGGCAGAAACACTGGGCATCGCGAAGCTGCTGGAAAGGTTGCCGGCCAGCCTGTCCGGCGGCGAAAAGCAGCGCGTGGCGATTGCCCGGGCGCTGATCCACAACCCTGATCTGATCCTGGCCGACGAACCCACCGGCAGCCTCGACCAGGCATCGGCCGAACGTGTCCTCGAGCTGTTTGACGGCGTGCTGGAGAGCCGGGGGGCTACCTTGCTGCTGGTAACCCACAATCGCGATGCTGCCGAATTGTGCGATCGCCGCCTGGTTCTGAACAAGGGTCGTCTTCAGGCCGTGAAATGAACCCGCTGCTCCAGAACTCCAGGCGTTTCCTGCGTCAGCACCCCGGCCAGCTTCTGCTGGCGCTGCTGGGCATCACCGCGGGCGTTGCCGTGGTCACCGGCGTTGCCCTGTTGCGAGACGTGTTGATTCACTCCCTGGATGCCGCCGCCGATGCCCTTGCCGGAAGCGACAGTGTGCGCATCGAGGCTCCATCCGGTCGGATCGATGAAGCCATCTTCGCCGATCTGGCGACACGGCCCGGTGCCCCGGATCTCGTCCCGGTCCTCAGAGCCACCGTCCGGCATCGCGGCGAACGCCTCGAACTGCTGGCCATCGACCCCCTGGCCACGGCCTTTGGACCAATGGGGCTAGGCGGGGCCGCGACCGCGCCCCTGCTGGGATCAGCCCGCGGCGTGCTGCTCAACCGCACGACGTTGAAACGCCTGGGCGCCGATCCGGGCAGCACCCTGGAGATCAGACTGGCGGGGCGATCAGTCGAACTCGAGATCGTTGCCGTCCTGGAAGACCTGCCCGGCCTGGACCAGCGTTTGTTGATGGATATGGCCAACGCCCAGGACCTGCTCGACCGCGCCGGCGAGCTGTCGTGGATCGAAGCACCGGCCAGCGCGGCCGCCTGGCTGGACCGTCAGATCGACGCTCCGCTGCTGCTTCGCAGCGCCGGTGAGCGCCGGGCCAGCGCTGCCAGCCTGACGGCTGGCATGCGCGCCAATCTCACTGCCATGAGCCTGCTCGCCTTTGCCGTCGGTCTGTTCGTGATTCATGCCGTCCTCGCATTTTTGCTGGTCCAGCGGCGGCGCCAGATTGCCATGCTGAGGGCAGTCGGTGTCACCGTCGGCCAACTGCGCCTGGTGCTGGCAACAGAAACCGTGATCCTGGCCGGCCTGGGCGGCTTGATCGGGCTGGCTCTGGGCACCATCCTGGCCGACCAGCTGCTGGAGCTGGTGCGCGCTCCGATCGCCGAAGTCTACGGCCAGGTCACTGCCCGCGGCATTCAGCCCAGCCTCGGGCTTTACCTTGTTATCTGGTTGATCGCCCTGCTGCTGGCCCTGGTCAGTGTCACTGGCCTGCTGGCAAGCGCCGGCCGCATTCCGCCCGGTGTTCTCGGCAGAACGCCAGACCAGTCCCGCCCAGGCTTGCGCCCTTATTGGCCGGCGCTTGCCCTGGCGCTTGCCGGCACACTGGTGTTGAGTATTGGAAGCAGCCTCGAGGCAGCGCTGGTTGGGCTGTTCCTCTGGCTTTGTGTGGCTGCCCTGCTGGCGCCCGGGGCCGGGATGCGCCTGCTGTCGGCATGGCATGCCGTCAGGCGACGACAGTTGTCGGGACGAGCAATTGGCATGCTCGGACAGGCACGCCTGCGTCTGGCGCCAGCCCTGGCCGCGCTCAGCCTGGCGCTGGGTTTAAGCGCCGGCCTGGCGATGATGGTACTGGGCTTTCGCGGCGCGGTCGACGACTGGGTTGACCGGCTACTGCGCGCCGACACCTACCTGACCGCAAGTACCGGCATCATCGACGAGGCGGTGACCGCCAGGATCAATGACTGGCCGGAAATCCGGGCCGTTTCCAGCGCCCGCCAGCGCGAGCTGGGCGACGGCTCGCGCTTGCTGGCCTTCGACCTGCCAGCGGCCGCCTGGGAGGGGTTCGAGTGGCTGGCCGGCGATCCGGAGCAGGCCCGGGTGGGCTTTGATCAGGGTCGGGGCGTACTGATCAGCGAGCCGCTGGCTCGACATCGTGCGCTCAAGCCCGGCGACACAGTTTCCCTGCCAACGCCGTCCGGGCCGATCGATCTCGACGTGCTGGCTGTTTATCGCGATTACGGCAGCGAACGCGGTGTGCTTGCGATCGATGGCAGACTTTATCGAGATCTTTTTGATGACCCGGCACGAGACAGCCTGGGGCTGTATCTGGCGGCAGGGGCTGAGCTCGAGGCGGTTCTGGCAAGACTCGAGGAGCTGGAGATAACGGTCAGCCTCACCTCACGCGAACAGGTCCGCAGCCAGACCATGGCCATCTTTGATCGCACTTTCCGCATTTCCTGGGCGCTGGCCCTGCTGGTTGCGCTGATCGCGCTGGTCGCCCTGGTCAGTGCCCTGCTCGCACTCGGCCTGGAGCGCGGGCGCGACTATGCGAGCCTGCGGGCCCTGGGCCTGACCCGAGCCGGACTTGTTGGCTGGGTCGTGACCCAGACCACGGCACTGGCCGCCGTTGCCGCGCTGCTGGCCGTGCCGATCAGCCTTGCCCTGCACAGCGCGCTTTCCCTGATCATTCAGCCGCGTGCCTTTGGCTGGAGCGTGCCGTTCAGCCTGCCGCTATGGCCATGGTTGCTGATGCTGCCCCTGGCGCTGCTGATCGGCGCCCTGGCCGGTCTCTACCCGGCCTGGACGATTGCCCGGCGAGATCCCGCCCCGCTGCTGCGGAGTCGCTCATGAAATTGGATCTTGCCGTCCTGACCCTGCTCGCCGCCGCTCTGGTCTCCTGGCTGGTCGGGCAAACGCGGCCACCGCAACACGCCATCGGCACCATCGGCCTGGCCACGGTACTCGGCGACGCCCCCGAACATTTTCGCCGCGTCACCGGGCCCGAGCCGCTGGTCTTTCCCGACGATCATGGCGCTCATCCCGACTATCGCAGCGAATGGTGGTACTTCACCGGCAATCTGGATGACGATCAAGGGCAGCGCATGGGCTTTCAGTTCACCTTGTTTCGCTTTGCCCTGAACCAGCCCCAGGGCGCCCGATCCGCCTGGGCCAGTGAAGGTCTGTGGATGGCTCACCTGGCGCTCAGCGATGGGCGGAGCCAGAGCTTCTTTCAGGCCGAGCGCTTTGCCCGCGACGGCCTGGCGCTGGCCGGCGCCACTGCCGAGCGCTGGTGGTTACGTGACTGGATGGTTGAAGCCACTGAAGATGGCTGGCATTTGTACGCCGATGCCGGCGACTTCGCCCTCGACCTGCACTTCAGGCTCAGCCGGGCACTGGTCCTGCAAGGCGATGCCGGCTACAGCCGAAAGGGACCCGAAGCCGGCAATGCATCGCGCTACTACTCGGCCACCCGCCTGGCCAGCAGTGGTCGGGTCAGGGTCGGTGATGCCTGGGTGAGTGTCAGCGGGCTGGCCTGGCTGGACCGGGAATGGGGCTCGAACCAGCTCTCGGATACCCTCAGTGGCTGGGACTGGTTTGCCCTGCATCTGGACGATGGCCGCGACCTGATGGTCTATCGACTGCGCGATCACGAGGGTCAGGCCTCGGAGTGGTCTGCCGGGGCCCTGGTCGACAGCGACGGCACAGCACAGATTCTGCGCGCCGATGACTTTGTCACCGAGGCAATCGACTGGTGGCGCGACCCCGATGGCCATCGCTGGCCGCTGAGCTGGCGCGTCCAGTTACCGGATCATGGGCTCGACCTGCTGGTCGAACCGATTTTCGAGGATCAGCTCTGGACCCGATCGGTGCGCTATTGGGAAGGAATGATGGATGTCACCGATCCCGCCAGCCGGGCACCGCTGGGCCGAGGCTACCTGGAACTGAGCGGCTATGCCGAAAGCAGTCCGAGCAGACACTGATCGCCGCCCAGGAGCCTGCTCAGTGCGCGGTCAAGGTATCGACCGGCGACTCGATGGGGTCCGGACCGGATCGCGGCGAAAGAGCCCTTTGTGAGCCGGGCGACTCGATGCCCAGCAAGCGCTCGACATCCGCCACCGCCACGCCGCGCTGAATCAGGTGGGCTGCGAAGCTGTTTCGCAAGGTAGCCGCCGAGACGCCGGGACCTAAACCGGCATCGCGGGCCGCGGCCTCGATGGTCTGGCGTGCTTCCGCTTCCGGCACGTGATCCCGCACAGGCGGGACATCGGGCAAGAGCGGATTGACATGGCAAGGGCCGGGGAAAACGAATTGCCAAAGCCAGCTGCGCGCCGTGCCGGGCGCGGCACGCAGCCCCGGCGGCAGCCGAACCCCGCCGTAGCCTTCGGCCAGCTCGCGTATATGACGAAGCTTCAACTCCTCCAGGTGGGCACGGATGGGCTCCCGAACGCGCATCGGCAGCACCGTTTCGCGACCGAGTCGACCGTTGGCATCGCGCACCAGGATGCGATCCGGCTCGATATCCCGAATGCGCAGACGAACAGTCTCCATCAGTCTCAAGCCGGCACCGTAGACCAGGGAAGCGAGCAGCCAGTCGCTCCCCTCCAGGGTGGACAGCAGTTCCTGGACCTGGGTCGGGCTCAGCAGGATCGGGCCGGCGTCCCGCAACAGCTCACCCTCCAGTTCCCTGAGACCGTCAAGCTGCAGTCCGAGCACATCCTCCAGCAGGCAGCGCACCGCCCGCAGCACCTGGCGACGACCAGCCGCCGTCAGCTGGCGTTGCCGCGCACAGTCTCCGAGAAATGCCCTTACATCGGGCGCGGTGGGCTGGGTCTGGCCCTGGGCCTGATGGAATTCAATGAACTGTCGAGCCCAGAACAGCCAGGCCTTCTGAACGTTATCGCTGAAACCACGGTCATTGAGCAGCTGACGCATCCGACCGATCAACCTTGCCGGATCCTGCTCTCGAAGTTCGACCATGCCACCACCCCATATGTGATGCGACTCACACTAATGCGAGCTTCCGCCTCCTGTCAATCCCGGCGGGCAAGCGGCCGTCGTGCTTGTGTCGAGACGCCGGACGGGCAGCGATCAAGGCGCCCGATGCTCAGGCATCGACGTCCGGCTGAACGAAAACCTGGCCGTCTCGCATGACAAATCGGACCTGGCTTAAAACGGCCACGTCGGCCAGCGGGTCAGCGTCGACGGCGATCACATCGGCCAGATAGCCGGGCCGGATTCTGCCCAGCTCGTCGCTGCGACCGAGCAGTTCAGCGCTATTGATCGTGGCGGCACGCAGAGCGTCGGCCGGGCTCATTCCCGCCTCCACCATGTACTGAAACTCCAGGGCATTGCTGCCATGGGGGCAGACCCCGCAATCAGTACCAAAGGCTATGCGCACACCCGCGGCCTGCGCACGGCCGAAAGTGTCCTGGATCAATGGCCCGATCTCGGCAGCCTTGGCGGCGACCAGCGGCGGGAAATAGCCTTCGATCTCGGCCATTTCAGCCACGAAACGCCCTGCCGATATGGTTGGCACATACCAGGTGCCGTGCTCGATCATCAGTGCGATCAGACCATCATCCATGTAGGTGCCATGCTCGATCGAATGAACACCGGCCAGAATGGCCCGGCGCATGCCTTCGGCGCCGTGGGCATGGGCTGCCACGTGCATGTCATAGTCGCGGGCAGTCCGAACGATCTCTTCAATCTCCTCGGTCAGGAACTGAGGATTCTGGCCGCTGCGGGCGACGCTCAGAACACCGCCGGTAGCAGTGATCTTGATCAGGTCCGCCCCGTCCTTGTAGCGCTGGCGTACCGCCTGGCGCGCTGCCTCGATGCCGTTGACAACCCCATCTCTGGGGCCGGGGTCTCCCATCAGGTCGCGGCGCCAGCCGTTGGTGGGATCGGCATGACCGCCGGTGGTGGCCAGCGACTTTGCCGAGGTAAAGATTCGCGGCCCCGGGATCAGCCCGGCATTGATGGCCTGGCGCAGGGCCACCGACACATTGAACGAGTCACCCAGATCGCGCACCGTGGTAAAGCCGGCTTCAAGCGTGATCCGGGCAAAGTGCGCGCCGCGCAGGGCGATGTCGCCTTCGTTCAGGGTGAAGCGCTGAATGTAGGAGTCGGGGCTGGATTGAGAGGAAAGGTGAGTGTGCATGTCCATCAGGCCGGGCAGGCAGACCAGCGTTGACAGATCAAGCATCTCAACGCCATCCGGAACGGTCCGGTGGTCGTCAAACACCTCGGCAATGCGCCCGGCCTCGATCACCAGGGTATGTGCAGCCAGGGTAAGTCCGCGGTCAACATCGACCAGGCTGCCGCAGCGCAGCCACTGGGTATCGGCCACCGCGGCCGAAGATATCGCCAGCAACGCGGCGGCGGCCAGCAAGCGATCACAGCGAAACACGGACATATCACATCCTCTCATCTGAATTTTCAAGCCAACAAGGCCTTTCCGGAGGAAGCCCTTGCGCGGCATTTCCTTGGCCCGGCCATGGCGGTCGGGTCGATATTGCGTTCAGGACAACCAGCCGGCCAGCAACAGCATGCTCAGCACCACCAGCCAGAGAATCAGCATGCGCCAGACCATATGATGGCCCAGCTCCAGACCCGCTTCGAGGTCCGGCAGATCACCACAGATCGCCTCGGCCAGCCGATCGATCTGCGACGGCACCAGCAACCAGGCCGGCAGCTGCGCTGCCTGCGCTCGCCAGGCAGCCAGCACGCGATCCAGGTCGCCGGCCAGCGCCAGCGACAGCGACAGCAGGGCCAGCACCGGCCAATCGAGGACCAGGCGCAAACGGGCCAGCCATTCAATGGCGGCCGGGTCCAGGGAAGCGGCCTGCAATCCGACTCTGGTCAGTCGATAGATCAGGGCACCGGCGATGCCCAGCAGCACGAACCAGAACAACAAGCCGAACCAGCGCGACAGTCCGGCATGGAGCACGGCTGCAACCCCCTCGCAGGGGCCGGCCGCATCATCGAGCTGCATGGCCCGGCGCGCTTCTTCGGCGGCGGTCGGATCATCCGGATCAGGCGACAGCAGCACCGCAACATCGCGATCCAGATCGCGCGGCCCGAGGGTCAGAATGAAGACAACCAGCGCCAGCAGAAACCAGCCAGTCAGGCCCAGCAGGGCCGTGACCAGCCAGATGGCCAGCGCCGATGCGAGCACGCTGAAGACGATCACGAACACGGCCGGCAACCAGGGCCATTGGGGAAAACGGTGACTGACCGCGCTCAACAGCGGTGCCAGCCAGCCAAACTTGCGAAAGTGACGAAAACCGGTGGCGAAATGGCTGATGATCAGCCCGACCAGGACGATCAGGATGGTCATGCAGCCCGCCCCGAGCGCATCATTGGCGGCCGCATGCCGGGATCACTGGCTCAGGAAATACCGAAAGAAGAACCGCAGCCGCAGGTGGTCGCGGCATTCGGGTTGCGGATGACGAAACGAGCGCCCTGCAGGCTTTCGCTGTAATCGACTTCAGCCCCCTCCAAGTACTGGAAGCTCAAGGGATCAACGACCAGAATGACATCGTCCCGAACCACGGTCACGTCGCCATCGTCGACCTTTTCGTCAAAGGTGAAACCGTACTGGAAACCTGAACAACCGCCTCCAGTAATGTAAACCCGCAACTTGAGACCGGGATTGGCCTCCTCAAGGATCAGCTCGCGGACCTTGGATGCCGCAGCCGCGGTAAAGATGATGGGGTCGGGTTGGGCCATGTAATCACCTCGGAAACTGGGTGCGAACATCGACATTCTAGCGCTTCTGTGTCGATGGTGAGCGGCAATGGGCGAAACGGCGATGTCAGCAGCCGCTCACTGCAGTGATGCGAAAAAAAAGCGGCCTGAAAAGACCGCTGTAATCAACATGCCCCAAACCGGATGGTTTATTCGCACCTATTAATATTTCAAAGCCATGATGTTGTAATTTCATGAGTTTTTTGTAAAGTGCATGGGGTTTATACCTTGTCTGCTAAGGGCTCGTCAAGTTGAGGGCAAGCCCCGGGTCGTTCACAATACCCACTGCCAAGCTCAAGAGCCCAGAGAACATGAACCTGAACGACTGGCTGGAAGCCTTTCACATCATCTTTGTCGTGACCTGGTTCGCCGGTCTGTTCTATCTTCCCCGCCTGTTCGTGTACGCGGCCGAGAACCCCGGCGGCGAGCGTTTCGAGCTGCTGCTGATCATGCAGCGGCGGCTGCTGGGTATCACCCACATTGGCGGGGCGCTGGCGCTTGGACTGGGCGTCAGCCTGCTGATCATTGAGCCCTGGCACCTGTCAGGTGGCTGGATGCACGCCAAGCTGGCGCTGGTCGCAGGTCTGGTCGGCTACCACCTGTGGTGCGCCCGCCTGGTCAGGGTATTCCGGCTGGGCAACAACCGCCATGGCTCGCGCTGGTACCGATTCTTCAACGAAGTGCCGGCGCTGTTTCTGATTCTGATCGTGATCCTGGTCGTCGGCAAGCCGTTCTGATTGCTGCGGCGGACGATCCCGTCTTTCTCAGCGCTGCAGGCGATCGCGGACCATGTAGAGCGCGGCAATACTGCGGCCCTCGGTGCAATCGGGGCGCTGGACCAGCTCGGACAGACGGGCCAGCGGCCAGCGAAAGACCTCCAGCTCTTCAGGCTCATCGCCCGGCAGGCGCGATGGATACAGATCACGCGCCAGCACCACGTGGGTGACATGGGTCATGTAGCCAGGCGCCAGGGTCAGATGGCCAACCTCTTCCAGGCTGCGCGCCCCGAAACCGCATTCCTCCTGCAGCTCGCGATTGGCGCCCTCGAGCAGGCTCTCGCCCGGATCCAGCCTGCCCTTCGGCAAGCCCAGTTCATAGCGATGAACGCCGCAGGCATATTCCCGGATCAGCAACACATGCTCATCATCGACCAGGGCCACCACGATCACCGCGCCCAGGCCACGGCTGATCAGCCGCTCATAGGTGCGCCGCTGACCATTGGAAAACTCAAGTTCCACCTGCTCGACCTTGAACAGGTCGGCCGGTCGACGCTCGCGCCGCCCATGCACCTTGGGCAGCGGTTTGAAGCGCGATTCGTCAATCATGACGAGAGGATAGCAGGGCCTGGTGCAGGGCAGGCGGCGCCGCCAGGATCGATCCTGTTTCCAGGCCGATGGGAGCGCCATCGAGATCGCTGATGCGGGCGCCGGCCTCGGTCACGATCACGCTGAGCGCGGCGATATCGAGGATATTGACATCGCTCTCGATGACCAGGTCCTGGCTACCGTCGGCCAGGCGATGATAAGAGTAGAAGTCGCCGTAGCCGCGGCTGCGGGCAGCCCGCTTGACGATATCCCCGACCCAGGCCCAGCCCGGCGATCCGGCCAGCGAGCGCAGGTTGCCAAAGGAAACATCCGCCTCTTCCAGGCTTGCCACCTGCGAGGCACGAACCGCTTGTCCGTCGATCCAGGCTCCCTGCCCACGCGCAGCCCAGGCGGTCTCGCCAAAGGCCGGTGCCGCGGACACGCCCACCACCAGTTCGCCGTCGACCATCAAGGCAATCTGCACCGACCAGAACGGCAAGCCGCGAATGAAGCTGCGCGTGCCGTCAATGGGATCAACCAGCCACAGGCAGTGACTGTCGCCGCGTCGCCCATACTCCTCGCCGTAAATGGCATGATCGGGAAAGTCGGCAAGAATGTGGTCCTGAATGATCCGCTCGCAGCGACGATCAGCCTCAGTCACCGGACTCGCATCGGCCTTGCGCTCCACCTCAAGCTCACTGCGGAAATAACGCATCGCCATGTCACTGGCCGCCTGCGCGGCCCGTCTGGCGGTAGCGAGGGCAGCCTCAAGCTCGGGAAGGTGATTCATGCCGTTGACTCTTCTTGCAGGTAGACAGCTGTTGCCATTATCCCGGATTGGACGCCATCAAGGGGGGCTCTGGCCGGGATCAGAAAGCGCCCAGGGCACCGCTCAGACGCAGGCGAACCTGGCCATCAGGCTGGCGTTCGCCAAGCACGCCTATCTCGCGCCCCAGGTCCGGACGATCAGGGCTGGCCCGCAACCACAGATCGAGCTGATAGCGCTCGGCATCGGCCTCAATCTGGCCCCGCACCTGGATCGGAGCCGGTTCCAGCGAATTTATCCGGGCGACCAGTCGATCCGGCTGCGGTTCAAATTCAAGCCCGATGCGACCCAGACGCTCATGAACGCTACCCTCAAGGCGCGCTTGCTCCCAGACCATCGCGCCAACCAGATAAGGCGCACGACCACCACCCAGCCTGGCTTCGGCCAGATCAACAGCCAGGTAACCTGTCGGCCGGGTTGCTGCCAGCCAATAGCCCAGATCCACGCGTTCCAGGTCAATCTGTCCGCTCACCTCTTCCAGCACCAGATCGCCCGATGGTCGCCAGCGTCCTTCAAGCCGGGTCCGGTCATCGCCGGCCTGCCACGCCCAATAACGACCACCGCGCCAGCGCCATTCCAGGTTCAAGGGCACCTGGCCGGGCTGCTGCAGTCGAGCACTGCCCGCCCACAGGGTGCCGCGCAGTTGACCGACACCATCCGGCAGGTCAAGGCGGGGGGCAATAAGGCTGACCGGCAGGGTCAGCAACAGAACGATGGGCAAAGCCAGTACGGCGAGCAGGACTACCTTACGCATTCGTCGTCAGTGTGACCCTGACATTGACCTGGCCGCTGCGTTGACCACGATCGATGGCCAGCTGGCTGACTTCGATCGGGTACTCCACTGACAGGCGTTGCAGCCAGCCCATGGTGGCAACAAACTCGGCGCCATCCAGCCAGACCCGCACCTGACCATCACCGGCAGGTTCGATCCGACTCAAGGCGCCAGCCAGACCCGCTGCCCGGGCGGTCTGATCGGCCAGACCAAGCAGAGAACGTCCGCCAAGGTCACTGGACCGGGTCTGGCTCAGACGCAGTTCCCGGGCTACCGGGGTCAGTGCAGTCAACCAGTCGAGCAGGGCCTGCTGCTGAGCGATGCGCTCGCGTTCGGCCTGGCGACTCTCGGCCAGCGGCTCCCAGACCCAGAGAAACAGCGCCAGCGCCAGCATGATCAGGCCGGCGCCGGCCAGAATCGTGCGCTGACGCGCCTCCAGGCTCTGCCACCATTCTTTCATCGGGCCACCCCGCTGACATGCAGCCGGCCGCTGGCGCCCTCGCCGTCCATGCTCGCCGACTGCACACGTGCATTCAGATCCAGCGCACGCAAGCGCTGCTCGAACTGATCCAGCGCAGCCACATCCGGTCCGCGTACACTAAGCTCCAGCAAGCCCTCACGATAATTCAGCCCTTCCAGTCGCAGGCCGGTCTGGCCATCAATGACCGGCGCGGTGCGGTTCATCAGGTCCAGCAGGCCAGCCGATTCACCGAAGCGCAGTCTTGCCAGTTCACGTTCAGCTTGCTCGCGGTGACGCACTACTCTGGCGACATCCGGAAAAGCCTGCCGAAACTGGCTGTCTATGGCTTGCTGCAGATTGTCGGCCTGGCGCTTGAGCAAGTGATTCTCGACGGCAGCAAAAACCAGCAGCAGCGCAGCCAGGCCGGCAGCCAGGCCACCAGCCCAACGCCACCAGGCCCTGGCACTGTGCGCGGATGAAGGCGCCCACTGACCGGACAGCAGGTTGACCGGTGCGGCCAGCGCCTGGTTGGCCAGTTGCGGGAACAGGTCATCGGCAGGTGCATCATTGACCAGCTCCGGCGGCGCCTCGCCGCCCAGCCAGACGCGCTCGGCCTGACCGTCGTCGAGGCCGTCGATGACGGCGTCGAGCAAGGCCGGCTCGAAGCTGCCAAAGGACCACTCACCCCAACGCACGAGTATGCGCTCGCCGAGCTGCCCCATCACAATCTGGCCACTTTGCCAGGGCAGGCACAAGCCATCCGGCAGCATGATTTCCAGCTCATGTCCAGCCAGGCGATCCTGCAAAGCCTGGATCCGCGCGTGAGCGATCACCAGACAGTGCTGTCGACCATCGGCACTGCGAGGCCCGGCGACAACGTGCTCATCTTCAGCACCGGAGGACAGATGCTCTTCAGCCGCCCAACGCAGGGCCTGGGCCAGACGCGATGGTGCCAGTTCCGGCAACTCGACGCTCAAAGCCACGCAGTCGGCTGCATCGACAAGAACGCAAAGTGTGCCCTGGCCGGGCCAGTCGGGCTGCTCGGGGGAACATTCTCCCTGGCGGCGAATCCGGCCCTGGCGATCCAGCGCCAGCCAGCGCCAGCGCTCGCCGACGGCGTGAACCAGAATCCGATCGCGGGCTGAGCCTGCCATCGAGGCTCAGCCCGGAAACCGCGCCGGCGGCGCGATGTTGGTGATGATCGACTGACTCATCGGCGAAAGTTCAGGGCACACCCTGGCTGAACAAACGAAAATCATAACCCGAAGTCCCCCAGCGCATCAGCTGGAAGTAGTCGCGCTCAACGTCATCCAGCACCACCCTTGCCTGGGCCAGATACCACGGACTGAGCACGGTCAGGTGCAGCTCCAGGCCGGGCACGGCGTGCAGCTGGACCAATGGATGCTGGAGAAAGCTTCGCACATCAGTCCAGGGCCCGTCGTCGGCCAGGCGGCGGGCCGAATCCATATCCAGATCAGGCAGCAGGCTCGCCAGTATCGTCGCATCGGCCGTGTTGACATTGACGATCAGCTCCGGCTCGGGCAAGGCGGTGACCAGCGAAGCAAGGCGCTGCCAGGCGGATTCATCGACCGAGCGCAGCCAGCGCATCTCACTGGGGTGGGCGAGCAAGGTGCCGGCCATTCGATACGGCGGGCGCTGGCCAGCGTAGTAGCTGTCACCGACACTGCCGGGCCGTGGCAAGCTGGCACCCTCCAGCCAGTCGGCCAGCTCGGCGGCAATGATCGGGCTCAAGCCGAGCTGATCGAGCAGGCGCTCGAAACGCTCCTGGGCCAGCCCGGCCCGGGCCCGGTCGGGGTGTGCCAGGGCGTTGACATTGAAGCGTGCGTTCTGGTCCAGCAGCCGACCCTGGATCAGCCCTCCCGGGACCTCGTACAGCGGCGTCCAGGTGCCATCGAGCAGGGACGGATCCAGGTTCTCGGTCATGACCCGCTCGATCAGGCGATCAGCCAGCAGATTCATGCCCATGGCGTACTGATAGCTGCGCTCACTGGCGATCAGGGCCTGGGTGCGCGCCAGGGTACCCTGTCCGCGCTCGATCAGGCCCACGGCCAGCACGGTCGCCAGGGCGACGGCAAGCAGCGCTACCAGCAACGCGGCCCCGCGTTGGTGCAGGGCCGACTTCATCGTGCCAGCACCAGCAGGCGGCGAATCTGGCCATGCTCGCGGCTGTCCACGCTGACCTCGATCGCCACCGGCAAAGCGGACTGCTGGCCCTGGGCAGGCGGCCATTGCTCATGCCAGCGCCCGCTGGCATCACGGTAGCGAAAGGACAGATCTCGCACCTGACCCAGGGCCGGGTCTGGCATGGGCTGGGTAGCGGCAACAATGTCGGTTACAGGCCAGCTCAGTCGCACCAGCCGGTCCTGTTCCAGAGTCCAGGCAAAGCGCTGCAACTGACTGCGACGAAGCTCGACCGGATTGGCCCAGCCGGCCCTGGTCGCCGTCAGCCGCTGCCGCTCCCCGAGCAAGGCCGGGGCCAGGCTGCCATCGCTCTGGCGCGCCGGACGCGAGGCTATCTGGCGCAGATCTGCGTCGAGGCGGGCGATCGCCAGCTGCAGACTGGCCAGCGACTGGCTGCGCTCGCGCTGCTCCAGGGCGGCGCGGGCCAGCCCATTCAAGGCCGTATAGGCGCTGGCAGCCAGCACCGCAAAGACAACAACGGCGATCAACACCTCGACCAGGGTATAGCCTTGGCCAGAGAGCCTCTGAACAACTTTGCGCCGGCGCGATCCGGGCTTCATGGCGGCAGGAAACCCACATGGGTTAGCACCGGACGTTGCCGCTGGGCATCTTCGTAAACGGCGACGTCGACGCGCAACATTTCATCGCCCGGCGCCAGCTGAATCAGCACATCCCAATGCCAGTTGCGACCGCCCATGGGGGTGCTGCCCTGGCTGCGACCGGTCTGGCCCGGCGGGTCCAGGCGCAGTTCGGCCAGCAGATTGTCCGCCACCCAAAGCGCCATGGTGCGCTGCTCGGCCTCGAACTGACCATTGATCGCCTGTCCACCCGCGCGCGCCAGGGCAGCCACCGCCACAGCGATCACGACCAGGGCAACCAGCACTTCGAGCAGGGTAAAGCCGCGTGCGCTCACCCCGCCCCCCCGCGCACCGCCACGATCAGCTCGCCGTTGCCACGACTGCTCAGGCGGTGGACGCGCCCGTCGTGGCGCAGCACCAACTCAAACAGGGTCAGCTCGCCAAGCGGTTGGCAGGCCAGCTGTGGCCCGTCCGGATCACGACCCAGATCAGCAGCATGGCCTTCAACCACCAGGTCAGGCACTTGATTGCCGCTCCAGGCGCGTGGCCGGTCCAGGCCCGAAGCTGCCAGCGGCACCCAGCCCTGGCTGGTCGCCTGCCAGAAATCGTAACCGCTGGCGCTGACCCGAATACCCCGGGGCCGGGCCTGGAATACAGCCTGTTCGCACTGATGCGCGATCAGCGCAGCCAGGCGTTCGAGCTGGCGCTGGGAGTCATCAGGCGAGGACCAGTCACCCAGCCGGAGCATGACCAGGGTGGCGAGAATGGCGCCGATCAGCACCACCACCAGGACTTCGAGCAAGGAGAATCCGCGCGCCTTGATCAAGCGGCGCGCATCAGCGCCGAGCATGGGGTGACTCAGTCGGACCAGTTGCCAATCTCCGCGTTGATCCCGTCGCCGCCGGGCATGCCGTTGGCGCCGAATGACCAGACATCGATCTCGCCATGCACCCCGGGATTGAGATACTGGTATTCACGGCCCCAGGGGTCGCGCGGCAGCCGATCGATGTAGCCGCCGGGACGCCAGTTCGGCGCATCCGGCTGCCCGGAGGGACGACGCACCAGCGCTTCCAGGCCCTGCTCGGTGGACGGATAGGCGTAGTTATCGAGACGGTACATGTTCAGCGCCGTAACCAGAGCCTGCACGTCCTGCTTTGCCTTGGTGGTGCGGGCACGATCAGGCTCGTCCATGACCCGCGGCACGACCACGGCAGCAAGAATGCCGATAATGACCACCACGACCAGGATCTCGATCAGGGAGAAACCGCGCACGAGGCGGGAGGAAAAACCTGTCATTGAAACGCTACCTTCGACTTTTGTGGGTTGCCGCCAGGCAACATGATCCCGAATTATCCATTGGGCGTCCAGTTAGCACCCGTCTTGAGCACTTATCAACAGACCATGAACTGAGCCCACTCGTTCCCGGTGGCTGATCGCCGCTGATCAGCGATACCACTCTGCAGGGCTGCGAGTCGTGATCCAACGATGCACTCATGGCATGATAGCGCGCATGTCAGCCGACGACGATGCCGCCAATCATGCGCCTGCCACGCATCTACTGTGACGCAAGCCTGGTCGTCGGTGAAGCGGTCGAGCTGGCCGAAGGACCGGCCCGGCACCTGGTGCGTGTGCTGCGCTTGCGCCCTGGCGACCGCGCAATCCTGTTCAACGGCGACGGCCTGGATTATCAGGCCACACTGGTCGAAGCCAGCCCCAGGCGCTGCCTTGCCAGGATCCAGGCCGGCGAGGATCCCGGCACCGAGTCGCCGCTGCAGATCCGCCTGATCCAGGCCATCGGCCGCGGCGAGCGCATGGACTGGGCCATTCAGAAGTCCGTCGAGCTGGGCGTGAGCGCCATCCAACCGCTGTTCAGCGAACGCACCGAGGTCCGCCTGGACGGCACGCGCGCCGCCAAACGCCAGGCTCACTGGCAGCAGGTCGCGATTTCGGCCTGCGAGCAATCCGGCCGCGCCCGGGTGCCAGCAGTGGCAGAGCCCATTTCACTCAAGGACCTCACGCCAGCCAATCACTTGAGCCTTTATCTGCATCCGCTGGCCCGGCAAAGCCCGGAATCACTGGCCGGCAAGATTCGTGCGCACATCGACCTGCTGATCGGCCCCGAGGGCGGCCTCAGCGACAGTGAAATTTCGCAGCTGGAAAAGCTCGATTACACGGGCCTGCGCGTGGGTCCGCGGGTGCTGCGTACCGAGACCGCCGGGCCTGCAACCATCGCAGCCCTGCAGTCCTTGTTCGGGGACTGGCGATGAGCTGGGCCCTGAGAAGACGCCTGGCCCGCTCAAGGCGCTGGCTGCTGGACCATGACAACCGCGTCACTTTCACCATCATCTACATCACCCTGGCCCTGGTCCTTTCCATGGCCATCTCGATGTTCTGGCTGGTCGCGGTCGTCGCCGCCCACGGCATCATCGAATACTGGTCACTGGGCAAACAGGGCATCCGCGACCATCGCCTCGGACGAACGCTCTGGCATGTCAAGCTCGACATCATGCTGGTCCTGGCCGCACTGTGGCTGGGCCTGTACATCGATCTGCTATTCGGCGTGGCCGGGCTGTCAGCCGCGGCTCGCACCGGCGCCCAGGTCTCGGCCCGCGTGCTGGCATGGCAGCGTGCCATACGCGGCGTTCTGCTCAGCGTCGACGAAGCCGCGCTGGCCGCCAAGGCGGCATTCGGCAACAAGTCAGGCAATGGTGAAAACGGCGCGAGCCTGCGAAACAGCCCGCCGCCACCGCGACCCTGGCGCCAACGCTGGGGCTGGGGAGATCGCCTGACGGTCGGCACCAGCGTGATCTTTGCTGCACTGATTTTGCTGACTCCCGTGATCACCGATCACAGCGTGACCGAGGCCCTGATGATTTTGGGGGAGGACCTGCACCCATGGCCGTTTGGGGAGGAGCGGTGAGCGGTACAATGTCGCCAAACACTTGAGTCCATCCCATGCACTACCCCGACCCTTTCGATGTCATCGTCATTGGCGGTGGCCATGCCGGTACCGAGGCCGCCCTGGCCGCGGCGCGCGTGGGTGCGCGGACGCTGCTGGTGACCCACAGCATCGAAACCGTCGGCCAGATGAGTTGCAACCCGGCCATTGGCGGAATCGGCAAGGGCCACCTGGTGCGCGAAATCGATGCGCTGGGCGGGGTCATGGCCTGGGCCGCTGACCAGGCCGGGATCCAGTGGCGACGACTGAATGCGCGCAAGGGGCCGGCCGTGCGCGCTACCCGCGCCCAGTGCGACCGCGCGCTGTACCGCTCGGCGATCCGGCGTGCCGTCGAACATCAGCCCAATCTGACCCTGTTTCAGCAAGCCGTCGACGACCTGATCGTCGACAACGGGCGCGTGGTCGGCGTTTGCACCGGCATGGGCCTGAGTTTCCGTGCCTCAGCGGTCGTTCTCACCACAGGCACTTTTCTTGGCGGCCGCATCCATATTGGCGAGACCAACCTGGCCGGCGGCCGCGCCGGCGATGCGCCGTCAAACGCGCTGGCCAAGCGCCTGCGCGAGCTGCCATTTGCGGTCGGGCGCTTGAAGACCGGCACCCCGCCGCGACTGGACGGGCGCAGCATCGACTTCTCGCAGTTGACCGAGCAGCCCGGCGATGCGCCGCGGCCGGTGTTCTCCTTCCTGGGTAGTCGCGACCAGCACCCCGAACAGGTCTCGTGCTACATCACCCGCACGACCACGGCCACTCATGACATCATCCGCGGCAGCCTGGACCGCTCGCCGATGTATTCCGGTGCCATCGAAGGCTCCGGCCCGCGCTACTGCCCGTCGATCGAAGACAAGATCGTGCGCTTCGCCGACAAGGACTCGCACCAGATTTTCCTTGAACCCGAGGGACTGGACCTGAACGAGTGGTACCCGAACGGCATCTCGACCAGCCTTCCCTTCGACGCCCAGATCGAGTTCGTGCGCAGCGTTCCCGGCCTGGAAAAAGTCCATATCACCCGGCCCGGCTACGCCATCGAGTACGACTTCTTCGACCCACGCGAGCTCACGCCCAGCCTGGAAACCCGGCATGTCCGGGGGCTGTTCTTTGCCGGCCAGATCAACGGCACCACCGGCTACGAGGAGGCCGCTGCCCAGGGCCTGCTGGCCGGGCTCAACGCCGCCCGCCAGGTGCGCGAACTCGACCCCTGGCTGCCGCGCCGCGACCAGGGCTACCTGGGCGTGCTGGTCGACGATCTGGTCACCCAGGGCGCGCCTGAGCCTTATCGCATGTTCACCAGCCGGGCTGAATTCCGCCTGCACCTGCGCGAAGACAACGCCGATTTGCGCCTGACGGAGATCGGCCGTGAATTGGGCCTGGTCAACGATACGCGCTGGGAAGATTTCTGCCGCCGCCGCGAAGCCATCGACCACGAGCTGGAGCGCCTGCGCGGCCTGCGCATCGCCACCGGCTCGGCCCTGGCCGCGACCTGCAGCCAGACCCTGGGGGTGGACATCGCCAAGGATGTCACCGCCGAGACCCTGCTGCGCCGGCCGGAAGTGGAATATGCCGACCTGATGAAGATTGACGAGCTCGGGCCCGGCAGCGAGCGCGAAGACGTGGCCGAACAAGTCGCCATCCAGATCCGCTACGCCGGCTACCTCGCCCGTCAGCAGACCGAAATCGACCGCCAGCAGCGCGCCGCCGGCCAACGAATCCCCGATGACTTCGACTTCGCCGAAGTCAAGGGCCTGTCAGCCGAGCTGCTGGAAAAACTGAATCGCATCCGCCCCCACTCCATCGACCAGGCCCAGCGCATTCCAGGGATGACCCCGGCGGCAATCTCGCAGCTGCTGGTGTATCTGAAGCGACACAGAAATGCGGCGTAGGTTTGCGGTCGTGCATGGCTGAAAGGCGGCTTTGCTCGAGCCAGAGTCGCCGCCTGGTGTTTCTCCCAAGCTCACCCCATCTTGTCGGCGTCCTTCCACGCATCCTTGTCAATCTTCAGGTCGGGGAACTTGTCCGGGTCAAAGACAGGTTTGAGGCCGGCACCGGATTGCTGATCGTAGTCGCGCATGATGCGGAAGCAGACTTTCAGCATCAGTGCCAGCGCGATCAGGTTGACCAGGGCCAGCAGGGCCATGGTCAGATCGGCAAAGCCGAAGATGGTCGACAGATCCTGCATCGAACCCCATAGGATCAGGGCCAACATGAGGATGCGGAAAACCACGAACAGAATGCGGTTGTCCGGGTCCATCCAGTAAGTTGCATTTTCACCCAGGTAGAAGTTGTACAGGATGGAACTGAACACGAACATCAGCAGCACGATGCTGACAAAGGTCTGGCCCCAGGGGCCGACATGCTGGGCCAGAGCAAGCTGGGTCAGGACGACACCATTGTCGACATCCGCCATTTGGTGCATGCCGGCCAGAATGATGATGAAGGCCGTAGCCGTGCAAATGATCGCTGTATCGATGAACACGCTGAAGCTCTGCACGATGCCCTGGTTGACCGGGTGGGGCACGGCTGCAACGGCCGCCACGTTCGGTGCACTTCCCAGGCCAGCCTCGTTGGAAAACAGGCCACGACGCACGCCCATCATGATCGCCGCGCCAATGCCACCACCTACCGCCTGCTCCAGGCCAAAGGCACTCTGCACGATGATGGTCAGCACCGTCGGCACCTGACCGAGATTGAACAGGATCACGGCCCCGGCCACCAGCAGGTAGACGATAGCCATGATCGGCACGACAAACTCGGTCACCCTAGAGATGCGCTGCACGCCGCCAAAGATACTGAACCCGATCAGCACGGTCAGGCCAATGCCGGTGGCCAGCGGCGGGATATTGAAGGCTTCTTCCAGCGACGAGGAGGCAGTGAAGGACTGCAGGGCCACGAAGGCCAGACCGAAGGTCACCAGCAAAAGAATGGTGAACAGCATGCCCAGGCCGCGGCTGCCCAGGCCGCGCTCGATGTAGTACATCGGCCCACCGCGGAAGGTGCCGGTCTTGGCATCGCGGGTCTTGTAAGCCTGGGCCAGCGAACACTCGAAAAAGCTGGTTGCCATGCCGATCAGGCCGACCACCCACATCCAGAACACCGCACCCGGACCGCCCAGAGTAATAGCCACGGCCACCCCGGCGATATTGCCGGCACCAACGCGGCCGGCTACGCTCAAGGTCAGGGCCTGGAACGAGGATACCTGGCCGGGCTGGTGGCGGAAGGCCTGGCCCAGCACCCGGAACATCTCGATGAAATAGCGGAATTGAACAAAGCGCGAGCCTACGGTAAAGATCAGACCCATGGCCACCAGAACAGCGACCAGCACATAAGTCCAGAGAAAATCGGTAACGGTCGTCAGCATTTAACACAATCCCTCAAAAAGCGTTCAGTCAGCCAGGTTATCCAGCGGCCTGTCCAGCAGGCGATCCAGAAAGCGTCGGCGCTCGATCTCGGTGACCCGGCGCGGGGTAGTGTAACGCGCATGAGCGTCGGGGTCGTCAGGGTCGAAGCTGACTCCCCAGAGCGGACGCAGGCTGGCCGGGTCGATGGCATAGCGGACATCACCCACGAACCACTGACCATCTCCGTCGTAGTCCGGGAAGCGAATCAGCCAGTTCGATGAGAAATGATCGAAACGGCGCAAATCGTGGCCCAGGCGGCGCTCAGGGTCGAAGGCCTCAGGCGTGAACTGGCCCACTGACCCGCCTTCCCAGACTCGAACCGGCGCACCCGGCAGATTGCGGATGGCGACCAGGTGAAAGCGCCCGCCCTCGTCGATCAGGCCCCGCCAGAGGATGATATTGCCGAACGCCGGCTTGGCCACCGATCGTTCGATCACCAGCCCCCGCCCTTCGGCCCAGTCGACCAGGGCCTGCTCGGCACGCAGATTCTGTACCGCAGCCAGGCCCATGTACAACAGCAGCCAGAACAAGCCCGCCGTCGCCGCTACCAGGCTGCGCCGCCAGAACGCCAGCAGCAGCAGCGCGATCAGCGGCAGCGAATAGAGCGGATCAATCACGCTGACCCAGTTCAGCGCCACCCGGTGGTCGCTGAACGGCCAGAACAGGTAAGTGCCGTAAGATGTAGCCGCGTCGAGCAGCGGATGGACCAGGTAGCCCAGAAAACACCAGAGATACAGCCGGCTGAAACCGGTCCAGCGCCGATAAAGCGGCCACAGCAGCAGGGCCACGGCCAGGCTGCCGATGGGGACGAAGGCGAGCGCGTGAGTGAACTGGCGGTGGTACTCGATGTAGAGCAAGCTGTCTTCGGAAGAGCGAATCAGCACATCCAGATCCGGCACCAGACCGGCCACGGCGCCGGCAGCGGCGGCCTGACGCATGCGCTCCCGCCGCGCCGCAGGCATTGCCCAGAGCCCGCCAAACACAGCGTGGGTTACAGGGTCCATCAATCAGCAAGTGTGCGAGAATTCAGCGCAGTGTAACCAATTACCTCGAAAGGACCCATCGATGTCGGACCACCCGGATCAGGCAGCTTCGCCAAGATTTTTGCCCACCTGCGTCAGCAAGCAAAAGACTTTGGAACCACGCAACACACGGAAACCACGGAATGATATTGAGCTTTTTTCCGTGTCTTGCGTGCTTAGAAGTCTTTTCAGGCCAGCTGCACTGACCATGGCGGGGGCCGGCAGTCTGTTGCTGGTTGCCTGTTCCGAGCCGCCGGAAGCGCCGGTTGCGGAAATGCCTTGCCAGGCCGAAGACGCCTTTGTGCTGGGACGGGCTGACGAGCCGGCACCAACGGAGTGCGAGGAGCGTGACTACGCCAACGCATGGCAATTGGGCCACACCCTGGGAGAAATGGAACGCGAGCGGGATGAACTGGCTGCCCGTGAGGAAGATCTGGACGCAGCCAACCGCATGCGTCTACGCGTCCTGCAGCGAGACATACCGGAACTGGAAACCCTGGCCCGGATCCACGGACTGATGGAGCCGGTAGACCCGCAGATGGAATGATGCTGGGGGTAGAAGGGCAGGAGGACGCAGGCTGCGAGACCTTCCACCCTTCCACCCTTCCACCCATTTCCTATATCGGCGCTTCGCAGAGGCAGTGGGCCATGACGCCGGGGCGACCGGCGCGGGTCGCCTCGAAGACGATGCGCAGGTCTTCACTGATGGTCTGGCGCAGGCTGGTCGGCAAGGCGCTGAACAAACGGCTGGTGCTTGGATCAAGGCCGGCACGCAGCATCGCGCTGGCGCCCATCTCGGCCAGGAACTGCTGCCAGCCAGTGAGTTCACGTTCGACGTAGGTGATCTCGAAATCCTCGCCCAGCCCGGCCCGCCGGGCGGCTGCGTCAATGGCCTGCTCCAGGCCACCGAGTTGGTCGACCAGGCCAAACTCCAGGGCCTGCGCCCCGGTCCAGACCCGTCCCTGGGCAACCTCGCGCACGGCTTCTACAGACATCTGGCGATGCTCGGCAACAAGGGCAAGAAAATCACGGTAAGCAGCATTGGTGAAAGTATCCAGGATGCTGCGCAACTCATCACTGAGCGCGCGATCGACCCGCATCGCACCGGCCAGCGGAGTCGTGCCGACGCCATCGGTGTGAATTCCGATGCGCCCCAGGGTCTCTTCAAAGGTCGGGAAGAAACTGATCACGCCGATCGAGCCGGTGACGGTCGCCGGGTTCGCCCAGATCTCATCGGCGCCCATCGCTATCCAGTAGCCGCCGGAGGCCGCCACATTGCCCATGCTGACAATCACCGGCTTGCCGGCATCGCGCAGCGCCATCAGCTCGCGCCGAATGATCTCCGAGGCGAAAGCGCTGCCACCGCCGGAGTTGACTCGCAGAACCACGGCCTTGACGCTGTCGTCGTTGGCGGCCTGGCGGATCCGGCGCGACGTGGACTCCGAGCCGATCGTGCCGGGCGGCTGGTCACCCTCGGTAATCAGCCCTTCGGCAACGATCACGGCGACCCGATCGCGCGGCTTGATCCGCGGCGGCGACGGCTGCAGGTAATCAGTATGCGCCACCTGGCGGAAACTGCCGTTGTCGTTCGGCGCGCCGCGCCGTGCCAGTTCGGCCCTGAGCTCCGGGCGGCTGACCAGGCGATCCACCAGGCCTTTCTCCAGGGCCAAACGGCCAAAGTTGCCGTCAAAACGCGCAAGGTGCTCAGGGAAATTCTCGATCGCGTCGACCAGCACATCGACCGGCATGCCGCGGTTGCGCGCAACCATGTCAAGGTATTCCTGCCACAAACCGGTCAGGAAGTGCAGGCTGGCCTCGCGGTCCGCTTCCGACATGTCGCTGCGCGACCAACTTTCCATCGCCGACTTGTAATCTCCGGTCTGGAACAGATTGACCTCCACGCCGAGCCGGTCCAGCCCCTCCCGATAGAAATTACGGAAACGGGAGTAGCCCTCGATCAGGATCGCGCCTTCATGATCCAGCCAGATCTCATCGGCCTGGCTGGCGAGGAAGTACTGTCCCTGGCCGATGAAACCGCCGTAGGCAATGATCGGCTTGCCGGTTTCCCGGAAGCGGGCAAAGGCGCCGTTGAGTTCACGCATGGTGCCGGTGCCGATACCCCAGAGCCGGTCCAGATCAATCATCACGTGGGTGATGCGGTCGTCATCGGCGGCCTGTTCGAGCACGGCCAGCAAGTCGCGCATGCGCGTCTCAGGCACGGTCTGGCCGAGCGCTTCCTGCACCAGGCGTTCGATCGGAGAACCCGTGTACTCCTCGACAATAACCCCGACCGGGGCCAGCACCAGGGTCGTATCCGGCTCGATGATGAGCTTGTCACCACCGCGAATGATCACGCCAATGAGCAGCGCCAGAACGATCAGGAACAGGATATTGAACACGGCCATGCGCAGCGCCGTCACGCCACGCCAGAAGCCTAGCCATAGTCGAACAAGCACGTTCGGTCGTGATGACATGAGTATTGAAGATACAGTTTGGGACAGGATCTGATTCTATGATCCCGGAGTGAAGGGAGCAATGGGCCAATAGTCATGACTCGACGGCGCTGGTCGAGGAGCGGCTGATCGCCAGAAAACGACGACCGAGCAAGATCGCTGCCACGCTCAAGCCAATGATGATGCCGATCCACATGCCGACCGGTCCCCAATCGAGGCGGAAGGTAAGGAACCAGCCACTGCTCATGCCTATTCCCCAGTAGGCAATCACGCTGTAGATCATCGGTATGCGGGTATCCTTGAGCCCGCGCAGCGCTCCCGCTGCCGAGGCCTGCAAGCAGTCAGCCAGCTGAAATATGGCGGCGAAGAACAGCAGGTACACGGCTAGCGCAGCAACTTCAGGCTCATTGGTGTACATGGCCACGATCCACTCCGGCACCAGAATGATCACCAGCGCCGACATCAGCCCGAAACTCAGCGCGCAGCCCATGCCAACCAGTCCGGCACGGCGAGCCCCCTCCGGATCGGCACGACCAATGGCGTTACCAACCCGCACCGTTATCGCCCCGGACAAGCCGACCGGCACCATGAACATCAGGCCGGCGTAATTCATCGCCACCTGGTGGGCCGCCACCGGCAAGGCGCCCAAGGTACCAATGAGCAGGGCGCTGCCGACGAACAGGCCACCTTCCAGAAACACCATCACGCCAATGGGCAAGCCGAGCTTCAGCGTGGCACCAATCTCGCGCCAGTTTGGCCGACTGAAACGCCCGTACAGGGCGAAAGGCCGATAACGCGGGCGCCAGGCTATCCAGCTGGCAAGGGCAAGGAACTGCATCCAGAATACAATGGCGGTGGCCCAGCCTGCGCCTACCGCGCCTAATGCCGGCATACCGAAGTTGCCGAACATCAGCGCGTAGTTGAGCGGTATATTCAGGGCAATACCGAGGAAGCCGATATACATGGTAGGGCGGGTATAGCCGACGCCCTCGGAGAAAAAGCGCAGCGTCATCATCAGACACAGCGCCGGCGCACCCCAGCTGATTGCGCGCAAATAGGCCGCCGCGAGCTCCGCCACCGCCGGCTCCACGCCCAGCCAACCCATCACCCAGTCGGCACTGCGCGCAACCAGGAACAGGACCATGGCCAGGCCCAGCGCCAGCCAAAGCGCCTGACGGGTGAATTCGCCCGCCTGGTGACTGCGGCCGGCGCCGTCAAGCTGGGATACGGTCGCCGATACCGCCAGCAGCACACCAAGCACAAACAAAAAGCCCGCAGCCCAGATCGACGAACCGACGGCAATGGCACCCAGATCCACGGTGCCGATCCGACCGGCCATGACGGTATCAACGAAGTTCATGCCGAAATTGGTGATCTGCCCGATCACCAGGGGTCCGGCCAGCACCAGCGTGCGCTTGATTTCGTGTCCCAGCGTTGGTGCTGACATATACTTCGGTGTCCAGGAGGACGGGATAAGCCGTCAAGGGAGCGGCATTGTCCGCGCTAGCACGCCATCATGCAAGAAGCCGCCGCGCAAGAGAAGTCAGAACAAGCTGAAAAGTCGGAACGACTTTGCCCGAACTGTGGCGCAGACCTGCGAGGGCCCTACTGCCATGCCTGCGGGCAGCCCACCCGAAGTTTCATCCGCGCCCTGCCCGGCCTGATTCGCGAAATTGCCGGCGAAACCCTCTACTACGACTCGCGCATGTGGCGGACACTGACCACGCTGCTGTTCAAACCAGGGCAGCTGTCGCGTGAGTACGTATTCGGCAAGCGTGCCCGCTATACCCCGCCGGTACGCCTGTATCTGGTCTGCTCCATTCTGGCCTTTCTGCTGATTGGACTGGTGATCAACACGGCCAACGTGACCCCATGGACAGCTCAGTTCGAAGACAGCGCAACCGAGCAGGACTCATCCAACCCCGCGCCACCCAGTGCCCCAAGCATTTCCTTTGGCGAAGGCAACTGGGACGCCGAAACCAACCCGGTGGAAATCGCCTGGCTGAGCGAGGGAGGCAATGCCTGGATCAACCAACAGGTTCAGCGAATCGCAGACAACAGTACCGAAGTGCAGCGCAACCCGGCCCGGCTGTTGCGCACTGCCGCAGGCATGCTGCCTCAGACCATGTTTGTACTGCTGCCGCTGTTCGCCATGCTGGTCGGCCTGTTCTACCTGTTTTCAGGGCGCTACTACATCGAGCACCTGCTTTTGCAGGTACACAACCATTCCTTCCTGTTTCTGATCCTGATCGCACTGTATCTGATCGCCAGCCTGCGAAGCTCGATCACCGATGCCGGGATCTCCGGCGGCGGACTGATGGCAGGAAGCTTGACCCTGTTGAGCATCCTCATCTGGATCTGGATCCCGGTCTACTTGTGGATGAGCCTGAAGCGCTTCTATGCCCAGGGCTGGCTGATGACCACAAGCAAGTTCCTTATCCTGGCCTGGAGCTACTCGATTCTGCTGACCTTCGGGCTGGTGGCCATCGTTTTGCTGGGGCTGTGGACGCTCTGAGGGAAACGGGAAAACAAAAAAGGCTCAGCCCCTTCAAACCATTCCGACCACCGACCACCGACCACCGACCACCACTCAGCCGGCCCCGTAGACATCCTCCAGCCAGCTCCAGATCGCGCGCAGTCCCTGTGCTTCGCCGCCGGCGGGGCGGCCGGGTCGATCGCCCAGATTCCAGGCGTAGATGTCGAGGTGATACCAGTCCAGGCCGGGGTCGACAAAGTGATCGAGGAACAGGGCTGCGGTCACGCTGCCGGCGAAACGACTGGTGCCGGTATTGGACAAATCAGCGATCGCTGGCCGAATCTGACTGCGATAGCCTTCAAACAGGGGCATGTGCCAGAGCGGATCTTCGCAGGCAAATGAAAGGTCCTGAATTTTGCGGGCGGCCGCCTGATCACGGGCATACAGGGGAGGCAGGTCTTCGCCCAGCGCCACGCGCGCGGCACCGGTCAGGGTAGCGAAATCAATGATGCGTTCCGCGCCCTCCTCGCAGGCCAGGGTCAGGGCATCAGACAGCACGACCCGGCCCTCGGCATCGGTATTGCCAATTTCCACCGTGGTGCCATTGCGGGTTCGAATGATGTCGGACGGTCGGTAAGCGTTGCCCGCAATGGCATTCTCCACCGCCGGAATGTAGACCCGGAGGTTGACCTTGAGGCCAAGGCTCATGATGATGCGAGCCAGGCCCAACACATGGGCCGCACCACCCATGTCCTTCTTCATCAGCACCATGCCGCTGCCGGGCTTGATGTCCAGGCCACCGGAATCGAACATCACGCCCTTGCCAACCAGGGCCAGCGGCGGCGCATCCGGAGCACCCCATTGCAGGCGAATCAGGCAGGGCGATCGAGTCGATGCCTGGCCGACCACGTGAATGGCTGGAAACTCCTTTTCCAGACGCTCGCCGGCAATGACTTCGCATGCGGCGTTGTAGGTACTGGCCAGCTCTCGGGCCAGGTCCGCCAGTTCGGCCGGACCAAGATCCAGCGCCGGGGTATTGACCAGATCACGCACGAATACAGAGCAGTCGACCAGGCAGCGAACCCGGTCAGCCAGCGCATCCGGCAGCAGCAGTTGCGCGTCAACTTTGGGCTGACTCTTGTAGCGGTCAAAACGATAGCAACCCAGACCCCAGCCGATCAGGGCCCGCTCCAGCTCATCACCGGCCCAGGCATTGGCCAGCCGGTAGTGACCGGACGGCAACAGCGGCGGCAAATGCGCCAGCGCCCACAAGCGTTCGCCGGCCTCTCGGCCAGCCAGCACGCAGGCAATAGTACCGTCAGCGTCCGGCACCAGCAGGTGCGAACCGCCGGCAGCCCGAAAAGCGCTGTGTTCAACCCAGCGCCGCTGACCTTCCGGTGCTGCAGACAGCCAGGCCTGCAGCTCCTTGGCATCGAGAGAATGGATTGGCGTGCTTGACTGGGCGGTGGAGGTGTACATGGTCTGATTGTCTTAAATGAAAGTAGCCAATAGGATATGACAAGGACCGAGCAGAGGTCGTCACTCGAAACGCTCAGCCGACCGCGCCCCCCGGCGCGAAGCGACCCTCGCTGAGGAAACGACCGACGGCGTCGCTGACATCGCGCGACAGCACCAGTCCGGTGTGGGAAACCGGCAACTCAAGGGTATCGGCAGCATCGTCGAGACGGGTTTCAGCCACCCGGATGGTGCCATCGCTGGGTGCATCGAGCTTGCCGAGCACGCGCCCCAGGCCAACAGCTTTGGTACCGGCAATAACACCGGTTTCGCGCCCGGCCGGCGAATAAGAAAAACCGCGCTCCAGCGCTGTGCGGGCCTGGCCGATTAAAGGCCGGATCATTCTGACCGAGGCCAAATGCGAGGCCAGGTCGGACCCACGCACCGGCGAACCGAGCAGTACCAGACGACCCGGCGGCAAACCGCGATATTCGTCGAACATCCGCAGGATGACGATGCCCCCCAGACTGTGACCGACAAAGTCGACCTGTTCGAGATCAATCCCACGGGCAAACTCGAACAGGGCGCGGGCATTGGCGGCCACGTTCTGGCTCAAGGTCGGATAGCCGAAGCGATGGCATTTGTAGCCCATGGCTTCCAGCCTGAGCGCCAGCAGGGCCATGCTGACCGGGCCATACCAGAGGCCGTGAACCAGGACGACCTGTCGCTCAGCGCGGCCCATCACTGCATTCCTGGCCTGAAGCCCGGGCCGCTCATGTGATGGCCTGTCTTATTCGACACCGACAATACGGAGCTTCAGTTCGTCCAGCTGAGCCTGATCGACCGCTGCCGGCGCGCTGGTCAGCGGGCAGCTGGCGGTTGTGGTCTTGGGAAAGGCTATCACTTCACGGATGGAGTCCTCGCCGGCCATCAGGGCGGCGATGCGATCAATCCCAAAGGCAATGCCGCCATGCGGGGGGCAGCCGTAGCGCAGCGCCTCCAGCAAAAAGCCGAAACGGGACCTGGCTTCGGCTTCATCAATGCCCAGCAGATCGAAAACGGTTTGCTGCAGCGCCGGATCATGAATACGAATCGAGCCGCCGCCAATCTCGGCACCATTGAGCACCAGATCATAGCCACGTGACAATGCGTTGCCAGGATCAGCTCGCAGCGCCTCTGGATCAGGCACTGCCGGCGCGGTAAAGGGATGATGCAGGGCATAGTAGCGCTGATCTTCGGCATCGTATTCGAACATCGGAAAGTCCACTACCCAGAGCGGACGCCAACCCGGCTGGACGAGCTCGAAGTCGCGCCCCACGGCCAGGCGCAACGCACCCAGAAAGGCAGCGACCGTTGGCTTCAGACCTGCACCGAAAAACAGGATGTCGCCGGTTTCTGCGGCCGTGGCACTCAGGATCGCGTCAATACTGCCGGCATCGAGAAACTTCGCGATTGGCGACTGCACGCCATCAACACCGGCAGCACGATCATTGACCTTCATCCAGGCCAGGCCGCGGGCGCCATATTTGGCCACCAGTTCGGTGTAGCCGTCTATCTGCTTGCGGCTCAAGCGGGCACCGCCAGGCACGCGCAGTGCGGCGACCCGGCAGGAAGGGTCATTGGCCGGCTCGGCAAAGACCTTGAAATCAACGGCGCGCACGGCATCGCAAATGGTCACCAGCTCCAGCGGAATGCGCAGATCCGGCTTGTCCGAGCCATAGCGGCTGATCGCCTCGGCGTAACTCATGCGCGGAAACGGACCGTGCAGCTCGACATTGAGCACCTTGCGAAACAACTGCCGCAGCATGCCTTCGGCGATCGCCTGAACATCACTCTCTGCAACAAAGGACATCTCGAGATCAAGCTGGGTGAACTCGGGCTGGCGATCGGCGCGCAGATCTTCGTCGCGGAAACAGCGGGCAATCTGGTAATAGCGGTCAAGGCCGGCCATCATCAAAAGCTGCTTGAATATCTGCGGCGACTGCGGAAGGGCAAAAAAGCTGCCTGGGTGAACGCGGCTGGGTACCAGGTAATCGCGCGCACCTTCCGGGGTCGCCTTGGTCAGAATCGGCGTTTCGGTATCGACAAAATCATGGGCCTCCAGATAGCTGCGGATGGCACTGTTGAGCCTTGCGCGCAGACGCAAATTGCGCTGCATGCGCTCACGCCGCAGGTCCAGGTAACGATAACGCAGCCTTACTTCCTCGCCATCTTCGTCCGTCATCAGCAGCGGCAAGGGCGCGCTGGCATTGAGCAGCTCGACCGTATCGGCTAGCAGCTCGACCTTGCCGGTCGCCATCTCGGGGTTCCACTGGCTTTCGGGTCGCAGCCGCACCGTGCCGGCAATGCGGACGCAAAATTCATTGCGCAGTTTTTCGGCCACGGCGAAGGCTGGCTTGTTGTCCGGCTCGACCACCACCTGCAGCACCCCGGTGTGATCACGCAGGCCGATAAAGATCAGCCCTCCCAAGTCGCGCGCCCGGGCGACCCAGCCGCACAGGGTGACCGTCTGGCCGTCAAATCGTTCGTTGATGTTGCCGCAAAGATGTGATCGCATGTAATTGAGTCGGGAGGAGGTAAGCAGTAAAAGGGAAGACGGAAAAGCCGGAGGCGGCCGGGCTGGCCGCCCCGGGGTCAGGCTGCCTTGTCGGTGGTTTTTGGGCTGGCAGGCTTTTCCGTGCTGGCCGGCTTGCTGTCAGCTGACGGTTTGCTGTCACCGGATTTGTCGCCGGCGGCAGACTTGTCAGTGCCGTCACTGGCAAGATTGCGCTTGCCATCCTTCTTGAAGTCGGTCTCATACCAGCCACCGCCCTTGAGGCGGAAGCCGGCAGCGGAAATCAACTTCACCAGTGCCGCTTCGCCACAGGCAGGGCAATCCCGCAAGGGCTCATCTGAAAGCTTCTGGAGCTTTTCCATTTCGCAGCCACAAGCCGAACAACGATACTCGTAAATGGGCATATGCAGTTCCCTCGAATGACAGGGCAGGATTTTGCGCTATAGTTGGGTCCGCCGGCTCGTTTTTCGAGCCGCAACCCGGTATTTTGCCAGATTTCCCACCCACGCCTGGAACAAGCACCGGTCTTCGCCGCGCCATGACTGTCACCCCCATCATCGATGCGGCCCTGATTCGCAGCCTGAACATGAGCCAGGGCGAACGCCTGGCCGCCAGCAACCAGGGCGAAGTCAGGCGCCACCGGATCGGCGAGCTGGATCTGGCGATCAAGCGGCCCAGCGGTCGCGGCCTCGCCTGGCGCCTGCGCCGGGCCACCCTGCAAAGAGAGCACGAGGCCTACCTTCGACTGCAGGGGCTGGACGGTTTCGCCCCCTGTCATGGACTGTTTGACCGCGAGCTCCTGGTCCTGGGCCACGTCTCCGGCCAGCCCTTTCGCGATGCCGCCATTCTCGACCGTGAGCGCTTTTTCGCTCTGCTGCTGACCAGCATCCAGGCCATGCACAAGCGCGGCGTCGCCCACGGCGACTTGAAGCGCAAGGACAACCTGCTTGTCACTGCCGATGGCAAACCTGTCATCCTCGACCTGGGGGCCGCCACCTTGCGCAAGAGCGGCTGGCATCCGCTCAACCAGCGTCTGTTTGCCTTCATGTGCCAGACCGACCTGAACGCCTGGGTCAAGCTCAAGTACGGCGGCTACGGCAATGTGCCGGCGCAGGATGCAGAACTGCTCGATCGATCATGGCTGGAGCGCCTGCTCGGCCACCTGCGCCGTCCCTGAGAAACGTGGAAACCTTGCTGATTGCCATGGCGGTGGTCGCCATCGCCGAGCTCGGCGACAAGACCCAGCTGGTTGCGATCGTGCTGGCCGGTCGACTGCGCCGGCCGCTGCTGATTGCTGCCGGCATGGCCGTAGCCCTGGGCTTCATGCACGGCCTGGCCGCCTTCGCCGGGCGCTGGCTGGACCAGCTGTTGCCGGACCGCTTGCTGGGCTGGATCATCGGTACAGGCTTCTGCCTGATGGCGCTGTGGATGCTGCGATCATCCGGCCACAGCCGCGCCAATGTTCCCCGCCCAAGCAGTCAGCGCCACGTCTTTCTGATCGCCCTGTTCACTTTTGCCATGCTGGAATTCGGCGACAAGAGCCAGCTGACCACGCTGGGGCTGGCGGCCGTACTCGACCCGGCCTGGCAGGTGGGCCTGGGTGCCGCCCTCGGCAGCATCATGATCAATCTGCCCATGATCTGGCTCGGCTATCGCCTGCAGAACCAGCTGCCCCAGCGCCTGATCCAGCGCTGCGCTGCCGCCCTGTTCGCCCTGATCGGCGCAGCAGTGTTGATCACCCAAGCACTTTAGGGAGCCTTCCCTCACCAAGCGGTGCTCCCTCAAGCCCGGGATGACAGTCGCGCCAGGCCCTCGGCAATGGATACGGCGGGCTTGTAGCCCAGGTCACGCTCGGCAGCATCCAGCTTGTACCAATGAGCTGTCGAGAGGTGTTCGACGACAAATCGTGACAGCGGCGGGTCGCTGCGGCGGCGGGTCAGGCGCCAGGCCGCTTCGATGGCGCTTGCAGCGGCCATGGCCAGGCCTGGTGACACCCGACCGATGCGTGGGGTTTCGCCATAGGCCTGCAACAGCCGGGCTATGATCTGGCCGGTAGGCAAGGGCTCACCATTGCTGATGAAGTAGGCCTTGCCGGCCGCTGTCGCCGACCCGGCGAGGTTGTCGAGCGCCAGCACATGGGCGCTGGCAGCGTTGTCGATGTAGATCGTGTCGATCAACTTGTCCGGCGCCGGCAGGCGCAAGCGACCGGCGCGGTTTTTCTCGATCAGCCGCGGCATCAGCTGATTGTCACCAGGCCCCCAGATCAGATGCGGGCGCAGCGCACAGGTCTTCAGATCCGCGCCATTGGCCGCCAGCACCGCCATCTCGGCCCGCGCCTTGGTCTCGGGATAGGGGGCCTGAAAGTGCGCGGGATATGGCAGGGACTCGTCACCGTTTTCGATGTCGCCACCGGCATGGACCACGCTCGGCGAGGAGGTGTGCACCAATAGCCTGATGCCATGGGCGCGACAGGCGGCAAGCACGTTGTCCGTGCCGATCACATTGGGGCGCTCGAAGTCGGGGCGGTGCAGGCCGGGACCAGCCTTGGCAGCCACATGGACGATGGCCTGACAGCCTGCTGCCGCCCGCAGCACCGCTTCCCGATCGGCAATGTCGCCGCGGTGGCAAACCACGCCCAGCTCGGCCAGCTGCGGGTAGTCGGAACGATTGAGAACGCTGACCTCATCACCCCGGGCCAGCAATTGTCGGACAATGGCCTGGCCGAGAAAGCCACCACCGCCGGTTACCAGTACGTTCATGATCCAGACCGAAAGAAAAGCGAAGCTGCAATATACCCGCACCGGGCAGCCGATCAAGTGCTGCCTGACGCTAGGCCTGTGTGCCCTTGCCTGAAGCCCGTCCAGACCCAATATCGCCCCATTCAATCCCCTGCCAGGCAGCATAAGCCCATGAGCCAGTACGTCTACACCATGCACCGGGTCAGCAAGATCGTGCCGCCCAACCGCACCCTGATCAAGGATATCTCGCTGTCCTTCTTCCCCGGCGCCAAGATCGGCGTACTGGGCCTGAACGGGGCCGGTAAATCCACCGTTCTGAGAATCATGGCGGGCGTCGACCAGGAGTTTGATGGCGAAGCCCGGGCGCAGCCCGGCATTCGGATCGGCTACCTGCCGCAGGAGCCGGAGCTGGACGAAACCCAGACCGTACGTGAGGCCGTGATGGACGGCGTCGGCGAGGTGAAGCAGCTGCTGGACCGCTTCAATGCGATTTCCGACCGCTTTGCCGAGCCGATGAGTGACGAGGAAATGAGCGAACTTCTGGCCGAGCAGGCCGAGCTGCAGGACAAGATCGACGCGACCGGCGGCTGGGAGCTGGACCGGACCCTGGAAGTGGCCGCCGATGCGCTCAGGCTGCCGGCCTGGGACAGTGAAGTCAAGCTGCTATCCGGCGGCGAGCGACGCCGTGTAGCGCTTTGCCGCCTGCTGCTGTCGAAGCCGGACATGCTGCTGCTCGACGAGCCCACCAACCACCTCGATGCCGAATCCGTGGCCTGGCTGGAGCGTTTTCTGGACGAGTTTCCCGGCACCGTCATGGCCGTCACCCACGATCGTTACTTCCTCGACAACGTCGCCGGCTGGATCCTGGAAATGGACCGCGGTCACGGCATTCCCTTCCAGGGCAACTATTCCTCGTGGCTGGAGCAGAAGGAACAGCGCCTGGCGATCGAGGAGAAGCAGGAAGCCTCTCGGCAGAAGGAAATCAAGGCCGAACTGGAGTGGGTTCGCGCCAACCCCAAGGGTCGTCAGGCCAAGAGCAAGGCCCGCCTGAAGCAGTTCGAGGAGTTGAACTCAAAGGAATTCCAGGCCCGCAACGAGACTCGCCAGATCTATATCCCGCCAGGCCCGCGCCTTGGCGACACCGTGATTGAGGCCGAGGGCCTGTTCAAGGGTTTCGGCAACCAGCTGTTGATCGAGGATTTGAGTTTCCGGGTGCCGCCCGGTGCCATTGTCGGCATCATCGGTGGCAACGGCGCAGGCAAGTCGACGCTGTTTCGCATGATTGCCGGCGAGGACCAGCCCGATCGCGGCACCATCCGGGTTGGCGACACGGTCAAGCTGGCCTATGTCGACCAGCGCCGCGACAGTCTCGACGACAACCGCCAGGTGTGGGAAGAAATCGCCGATGGCGCCGAAGAAATCGCGGTGGGCAACTACCGAATCCCGGCCCGGGCCTACGCCAGCCGATTCAATTTCAAGGGCTCGGAACAGCAAAAGCGCGTAGGCCAACTGTCCGGCGGTGAACGCAACCGCGTCCACCTGGCCAAGGTGTTGAGAAGCGGCGGCAACGTCCTGATGCTTGACGAGCCGACCAATGATCTGGATGTCGAAACCTTGCGCGCGCTGGAAGAAGGCCTGCTTGCCTTTCCCGGCTGCGCCATGGTGATTTCGCACGACCGCTGGTTCCTGGACCGCATTGCCACCCACGTGCTGGCTTTTGAGGGCGACTCGCATGTCGAATGGTTCGAGGGCAACTTTTCCGACTATGAGAAAGACCTCAAGCGCAGGCGCGGCGACCAGGCCGGACCCAGGCGCCTGAAGTACAAGAAGCTCAAGGACTGAACATTTTCGCCAGCCACAGCTCTAAGCGAACACCAAAAAAACTCATCGGAGCAGCCAACCTCAATGATCAAGCCCATCCTCATGATTCTTGCCCTGGCCCTGCTTGCAGGCTGCCAGTCCAAGCCCAACGCCGAGAACGAGCAGACCGCAGCGACGGAGCAAGCCACCGAGCAACCCGCACGCGAACGCCAGGTCAGACAGCGGGGTGAAGTTGCCGCCCCGGCCAGCGAACCGGCCCGGACCCAGAGCCCCCGACGCAGCATCGACCCACGTACCGAACTGCCTCGCCTGACCGGCGAGTTGCGCGAAAACGGGTACGGTCTGGACATGTTCATCGACGGCAGCAGCCCGGACAACTTTCTTCAGAGCATCGAGCTGATAGCCGCCGAAACCTCGCAGGAGCAATACCAGCGCTTCCAGCGGGCGATTGATATCCTGCACCAGAACCAGATGAACTTCCGCGACCTGGAAGGGCTTTATCGGCAGATGGACGGCAAGTCCGCCCAGGACATCATTGACGAAGCCAACCGGATCATCGCCAGCCGGGCCCGTCGCTGACAGCACCCCGGTCGGGTCATCCGCAGCCAGCCGGCCCGCCTCAGGGCCGGAACGGCCGGGGGTGCCAATCCAGGCGCTCCCTGGCCGGCTGATCATCAACCACCAGATCCATGGCCTGACGATCAATCATCGCCGGCCGAATGTCGGTCAGATGGCCCAGCCCATGGGCTACTCGCAATAACGGCCGGACCAGGAATGCCGGCAACCGGATCAGGCGCAGCCTCCGCCCCCGGGCGCTGGCGATGCGCCGCAGCAGCTCTGGATAGCTAAGCGTCTCGCCGCCGCCAAGCAGATACTTGCCCGCCCCCAGCCGACCAAGCTTAAGGCAATGCACGATCAGTTTCGCCAGGTCATCGGCATGCACCGGTTGACGCAAGCCCCGACCACAGTAAGGAACCGCACCCAGGCGTGACACCAGTCCGCCGATACGGGAAACATTCCTGTCCTTGCCGCCGCCGTAGATCATCGTCGGTTTCAGCAGCGTCAGCGCAATGTCCCGTCGGGCGCAGGCGTACTCGAGAGCCTGCTCCAACTCGATCAGCTCAGCCATCAGATCGCGCTCGACCGGATCGCGAGACTGGGTCTTGAACAGGGTACTGGCCGAACTCAGTGCAATCACTCGTCCCAGCCTGTGTCCATGCTCGACCTGGGCCAGGGCATGTCGGATCGGACCCAGGCTGACCAGTACGGAGGGCTCGACAGCGGCTGGGCCGAGATCCATGTCGTGCTGCAGCCAGATTGCCCCGTTGTCAGCGTGCGCAGGCTGGCGCCGAGAAACGGCCATGATCATCACACCCTGCCCCGCAAGGCGTTCGAGCAGAAAGCTGCCGATCGGGCCGCTGGCGCCCAACAGCAACAGGGGCGCAGCCTGACTACCGGCGCTCAGCGACGCCGCCACAGCACCACCGGCACCATCAGCGCCGCATGCAGCCAGATCCCCAGCCACCACAGTGGTCGCACCCACACTGGCCAGCGATTGCGACAGTGCTTGTTCAGATACCGCCACAAGCCGTGATGCTTGCTGACCATGACCCGCACCGGCCGCCGCCGGGATGACACGCCACCGGCATGAGAAATGGCCACGTCAGGAACCAGACGCACAGTCCATCCGGCCTGCTGCAGCCGGCTCATCAGGTCGAGATCCTCGAAATGCATCGGAAAGCCAGCGTCGAAACCGTTCAGTGCCCGAAACGCCTCGGTCCTGACCAGCATGCAGGCCCCGGAAACGGCCTCGACCTCGCCCGGCTCGGACGGCGATGGCAGATGGGTCAGGTCGATCACCGGCCCCATGCGAAAGCGCAAAAACTCGTTGAGAACGCGACGCGGGCCGGGAAGCTGGCGTCGGCTGCCACGCTGCTCATTGCCGCTCATGTCGTAGATGCGGCCAGAGACCAGACCAGCCTCGGGATGGGCATCCATATCACGAACCAGCGCAGCCAGACCTTCCGGGACCATCAGACAGTCCGGGTTGAGAATCAGCAGATAAGGCGTTGTAACCCGCTCAAGCGCCGAGTTGACGCCGCGGCCGAACCCGAGATTGCTCGAATTGCGCACAATATCCAATCCGGGCATCGGCGGCAGGTTGTCGAGGCTGTCGTCATCGGAGGCGTTGTCGATTACAAGCAGCAACGGCAGCCGCGCGCCCTTGCCCTTGAGTGCGCGTATACAGCGGGCCAGCCAGGGACCGGAATTGTAGTTGACAATGACCGCAGTGACCCGGGCCAGCGTTGCCGGCGGCGCCAGCGGCGCTGCCGTGGCCGACTCGGCGCTCACTCAGCCCCGCTCCAGGCGTGCGCGCAATTCGGCGATTTCAGTATCACGCTCGGCAAGAAGCTGCCCGGCCCGGATATGCTTGGCCACTTCCTCGTTGTAGTGCGCGTAGACGGACTCCTGGCGATCACCGAACAGGGAGCTTTGGGCAATGTCGGGAAACAAGTCCTCGCTGGCAGCCGCCACGGCAAGAAAATACAGGGGCGGATAAGCCGGCCGCTGACTCTCTTCCAGGCGGGTACCGTCCGCCGTCAGCCACTCGGCCGAACCGGAGCCGGCCAGTGCCCAGATCGAGGAGACGAACATCAGTTTCTGCCCGAACAGCCGCCAGGCCGGGAAGTGCCGGGCCAGCAGGTCTTCGAATTCGCTGCGATAGAGCTCGCGCACGTGGTACGGGTTGGCGTAACCCGTCGCGTCGCTGTAGGTCTTGCGATCCGGCGACGAGATCAGCAAAAAACCTTCGGGGCGCAACACCCGGCGGAATTCGGCCAGCAACTCATCCTGGGCCGCCAGATGCTCGAGCGTCTCGAAGGACACGACCACATCGGCGCTGTCATCGGCCAGCGGCAGATCCGTGCAGTCGGCGCAGCGAAACGCCAGGTTGTCAGCCTGGTAGCGACGTTGGCCGTGCGCGACCGCCTCGGGGTCGATGTCGACCCCAATGACCGAAGCCGCCCGCTGGCTCAGCATGGCGCTGCCATAACCCTCGCCACAGGCGGCATCTACTACCCGGCGTCCGGCCACCAGGCGACTGGCCCAGGCATATCGGTGCCAGTGCTCGTAAGCAATCTCGCGCACGCACTCAGGCGTAAAGCGTTCACCGGTAAATTCAAGTTCCTGGCTGTCGGACATGGGATCAGGCGCTTTCGGAAACGAAACAGATTTTAGCAAGTTCCGTGTCGCACCCCGAGCCAGGATCCATACAGGCCCGGCAAACGCGTTTGCTCCAGGCAACTCTCCGACCTCGCGCCATGACTGAGCATCAACCAGCAACGCCAGTAGCAGCGCGCAGGCGTCTGGGGGCTCAAGCAGCTGCCCCCGTCACGACTCGGCTACGGATCATTGCACTGCGATGATATTCACCCTATTGGCGCATTGCGAGGCTCCTCCGCAACCCCACTGCAGCTCAGCAGGCGCGGTACCTGCCGGATCAGCGCTGTAGACAATATTGAGATAGAGTCTTTGGCCATCAGGCTCGAACTTGCAGCGAAAGCTTCCGGGCGAGTCTGGTCCACCAATCAGGAATGCTTGGCCGGGAAAGGACTGCTTCAAATAACAGTGGTCTGTTCCCATCTTTTTTGTGACACTGGCGCGATCGAAATCTCCTGGACAGGGAGAAATCGTGACTATCTTGGTGCCAGTGCTCGGGATACCGAACTGAGGCTCATTGAAACTGATCTGAACCTGGAAATTCTCCGGAGTGGAGACCGGCGGTACAAATTCCATCGCAACATATTGATTCTGAGACAAAAAGAAATTGCGCGCAGCAGACGTCCCGGGCCAGCCAGCGAATACCGATTCCCATTGGGTGCAATCCCGGAACGGCTCATTGAAAATGCAGTCAGTCTGCCGGGTCCAGAACCCCGGATGCTGCAGTCCGCATTCCGGCGGCACCCCCGCAGGCGCAACGTTTATCTGAAACGTCTGGGTTTGGGCAGCCATTTCGGTCGCGGCATTCGTGCATCGCAGTTGCACGGTCCCGCCCGAAGGCCCGATGGCGATATCGCGAGAGCCGTTGGCGGCAAGTGACGCGCCCGCCCAGCCGGCCAGCGTCCCCAGGGCGGTACAGGAATCGGCATTGGTGGTGGACCAGCTGATTCGCAGGTTGGCACCCTCGTCCACCGTCAGGTTCTGGGCAGGCTGGGTGGTGCCGCTATTGACCCGGAAATTGAAGGCGCTGATGGCCACCGGCGGCGACGCGGCACCTTGCACGGTCACCGAAACGGTATTGGACACGGCCTCCTCGGCGCAGGCAATGGAGAAATCGTAGGTGACCGACTGGCCGGCAGGGGCGGTTGGATTGATCTCGACCTGGTTTCCAGCCGGCAAGGGACCGCTCCAGGCTGGCAGCGGCGGGTTCGACACCCGCTCGCAGTCCGCCACCCCGGCCGCAGCCCAAAGCAGACTGATCGATTCGCCAGAGTCGATACTGGTCGGCGCAGCAGCCAGACTGATGGCAGAGCAGACCGGACAGCCAGACGGTGTCTGGAAACTCATCACCAGAGTGCGACTTTCCGGCACCTCGTTGATCACGCAATTGCCTTCGACCTCATCATCGCAGCCTTGCCACTGATCAAATGCCCTGCCCTCCACCTCAATCGGGGCGGCCAGGATCAGCGCCTGATCCGGTGCCAAACAGGAAATGACGTGCGGTGTGACCCCTTCGTAGGCCGGGTCGCTGGCCTGGAACGGAACGGCGAACGATGGGGTGGAAACCACGTACAGGTTTCGACACTCAAAGCGATCTTCAAACAGGCTCTGCTCCGCCTTGATCGGCGCAACGTGGGTCAGCAGCACAGACAGCAGCGTAACTGCCACAGTACGGCAGGCGAGGCTTGCACTTGGGTTGTTCACGAATCTCCCCTTGTTGGATCAGGCGAAAACCCAATGTAGCAGAAATCATGCGGGGTTCTTAACTCCCGCCATCAGCTCACTCGATACCCATCCGCGCATGAAAACGCAGGATCGCTTCGCGCCGAGCGGCCATGGGATCGGCCTGGATAAAAGCCTGAACGCGCTCAAGATAGTCGGGATGTCTTGCCAGCAATCGGTCCATGGCGGCACCGCCCGGGGCCAGACCTACAGGGCCGAAACTGGCGTTACCCTGGTGAGCGACAAAAGCCTGATCGCACAGTACATGGCGCCAGCCGGCGGCCAGGGCGCGCATGCACCAGTCGTTTTCCTCACCATAACCCATCCCGAATACCAGTTCGTCGAAGGCACCGATCTGGTCCAGGCAGCGGCGTCGCATGTACATGCAAAAACCCACGGCCGTGGGCACCTCCGGATACTGCGGAGGGCCTGACTCGCGGCAGGCGCGGGCCCACTCCTCGGGGCATTCGGGCCAGGGATTGGCCTGGCAGAAGCCCGGGATCGAGGCGATTTCGGCATTGTTGCTCAGCGGCGTGATCGAGGCGATACCCGGGTCGGCAGCGGCACAGGCTTCGATCGCCTCCAGCCAGCCACTGGTGACCTCGGTATCGGAATTGAGCAGCACCACGTCTTCGCTGGAAGCCAGCGACAGACCGAAGTTGGCGGTGGCGACGAAACCCAGGTTGCGCTCGTTGCGCACCCGCACCCAGCGGGGCGGCAGCGCCCCCATCATTGCCGCTACCGCCGGTTCAGTCGAGGCATCGTCGATGACGATGACCGGACGGCGCTCGCCCACCGTCCGCGCCAGCGCGTCCAGGCAGCGATGGCTCTCGGAGACCGCATTGAACAGCGGCACAATGATGGCGGTCACGGCGTTTCCCAGCGATGGGCCAAACGGACCAGGCCAAGCTCGCGGGAGCGCCCGGTGACGGTGAACGTGACCTCTGCAGTGTCGTGAACGCGCAAGCCCTCCGGGTCCATGGCGTGTCCGCGCACCACGTAGCCGCCCGGCAACAGCGCCAGCTCCGGGAAGCGCAGGCGAAAGACAAACAGGCCATCGGCGACGGCGGGCTCGATACCGTCATGATCACTGGCCACGCCATAGACCGGCGTGCCGTCAGCACGCACCAGGCCAACCAGGGCAACCGGCGCGCGGCCGTCGGGCGAGCGCAGTTTCAGCTCAATGACCAGCTCCTCGCCCATGGCCAGCCTGGGCTCGCCGCCGTCAGCGCTTCCGGTCCGGGCAAGGGACAAGGCGCTGACTCCGTACAGCTCAGGATGCGCATGGCCGCTGCCGCTGGCGGCATCGCGCGCGTCCTGGCGCTCATGCCAGGCCAGGTAGGCCTGGGTCACGTCAAAGACATCGCCATATTGCCGCGCCTGCCCTTGCTCCAGCCACAGCGCCTGCCGGCACAACTTCTGCACCTGGTACATGTTGTGCGAGACCATCAGCAAAGTACCGCCCTGGTCGAGGTACTGCTCGATCCAGCGGATACATTTTTTCTGGAACGACTCATCGCCAACCGCCAACACTTCATCAGTGATCAGCAAGTCGGGCCGGACCGAGGCCACCACGGCAAAACCCAGTCGCACGACCATGCCGGAGGAGTAATGCTTGACCGGTTCATGAATCGATTGACCAATGTCAGCAAAGGAGAGAATGTCGTCGAGCCGCTCATCGACCTGACGCTGAGACAAGCCCAGGAAGGTGGCGTTCATGCGCAGGTTCTCCATCCCCGAGTACTCAGGATCGAAACCAGCGCCCAGCTCCAGCAAGGCGGCCCGGCTGCCTTGCTGCTGGAGCTTGCCTCCGGACGGCGCCAGGACGCCGGTAATCACCTTCAACAAGGTCGACTTGCCAGCACCATTGGCACCAATCACCGCAACGGACTCGCCGCGCCGAACTTCAAAACTGATGTCATCCAGCACCACTGTGCCGGAACCGGAAGTGCCGGAACGAAGAATCTGCCACAGGGCCCCAAGGCGCTGCGAGGCACGGAAGGTAGGCGGAAATCGCTTGCCTACCGCGTCTAGCCTGAGCAGTACCTCGCTCACAGGAAATCCTCGAAATACGGTGCCAGGCGCATAAACAGCCAGCCGCCGATGACCAAGGCCGCGGCCGCCGAGGCCAGCATGACCAGCGCATCGATCAGGCCCGGCAGCATCTGACCCTCAAGCAGCGCGGAGCGGATCAACTCCATCCAGTTGCTCATCGGATTGATCGCCATCCAACGACTCATGAAGGCCGGCAGCATGTCCGCCGGATAAAGGATGGGGGTCATGAAGAACCAGAACAGGAAGAAGGTCGGCACGAACTGTTCGAGGTCACGCAGGTAGACCTGCAGCGCACCCAGGCCAAGCCCCAGACCCAGCGCGAACAGATACAGGCTGGCCAGGGCAAAGAGCAATGACAGGATGCCACCGGCCTGCAGCGGAACGCCCATCACGGCCCAGAGCACGAACAGGACCAGGGCGTAGCCAAGCAGATGCAGAACAAAGACGGCCGAGGTAGAAGAGGCGACCAGAAGGTGGCGCGGCAGTGACACCTTGGAGATCAGGTTGGCATGCTGGCGTATTGCCTGGGCGCCGCGCACGGTGCCTTCGGAAAAGGCCAGCCAGGGCCACAGGGCCACGGCCAGCCAGGCAATAAAGGGCACCTCCAGGCCCGCCGGAACGCGGGCACTGAAGATGACGCCGAACACCAGCCCATAGACGGCGAGCAGCAGCAGGGGCGTGAGGAACAGCCAGACCCAACCGCTCGCGCTGCCGACAAACCTGCTGCGAATGTCCCGCAGCACCAGCTGCGTAAATAACTCCCGCCTCAAGTTCGGCCCAGAGCCCTTCCGATCAATCGGAAGCAGCCGCCTCCTCGCTGGCCGCGTCTGCCGGAGCGCCATTGCCCTCATTCAGAAAGAGGCGGTAGCGTGCCAGTAAATCCGCCACGGCACCGTCAGCAATATCGAGTTCCTGATCCATCAGGCGCGCGAACAGTCGATCGCGCAGCTGGCCGCGATGGCGAACCTCTGCCATGCGCAAGGCTTGCTCACGTACCTCTTCAAAACTCGCGGGCAAATCGCCGCCGTGAATCTCGTCTAGACGAATGATGTGCCAGCCGAACTCGGTGGGCACCGGGTCTGACATTTGTCCGGCGCTCAAAAGCATCAGTGCCTGGGCAAAGTTCTGATCAAGATCCTCGGGGTTGGACCGTTCGAATACGCCGCGATTGCGACGGGCTGAAGGATCATCAGAAAGCTCGTAGGCCAGATCGTCCATGGCCTCACCGGCTTCGAGCCGATCATGGATCTCGACGATCCGGCGCAAAGCCTCCACTTCCGTTCGCACCGGCTCGGCCCGAACCAGGATGTGGGTGAAACTGTAGCGCTGCTCCGAGCGCAGGCTGTCGGGCCGGCTCAGAAACAGCTCACGGGCCTGACTCTCGTAGCTTTCCAGCCGGTTCTCGTCAAGATACCACTCCATGAAACGCTCTGCCGCCAGTACCGCCACGGCCTGGTACATCTGTGACTGCAGCAGCGAATCGGACAACAGACCCTCACGATCTGCCTCAATCGCGAGCAATCGCGGCAGCATCATGTTGTCCAGCATGGCACCGATGCGCTGCGGATCGGACACCGCCTCCAGGCGGTGCTCCTCTGGAATCCGCTGCAGATGCGCATCGAAGTCGTCCTG